>DATHET010000122.1:0-6628 GCA_035490315.1 Planctomycetota bacterium | reverse complement strand
GCGCAGAAGGACATCGTCGCCGCGCGCATCGTCGCGATGGGCGGCAGGATCGACACCATGTTCCCCGATGGTTTCCGCTTCGTGGCGAGTCTCAATGCCGAGATGATCCAAGCCCTCGCGGGCATGGACGAAGTGGCGTTCATCGACCCGTGGGGCGCGCCGGAGAACGACATCGACCTCGCGCGCCAGATCGGTGGAGCGACCTACATCGAGCCGCTCGGCAGCCCTGCATTCGATGGAACAGGCGTGCGCGGCGAGGTCATGGATGGCGGCGCAGAATTCTCGCATCCGGAATTCGCGAACACCGCGGGATTCCTGCCGGTCCTGCCCCACGGGAACAACGTGCCTGTGGATTGGCACGGCACGTGCACGACCGGTGAGATCTTTTCGCATGGCACCGTCAACTCGCTGGCAACGGGGCTCTGCTACAAGGGACAGGGATTCGTCAGCAGCTACCAGACAGTCGTTAATCGCTACACGCTGACGCAGGAGCTCGTCGATCCGAACAACGTGTACAAGTGCGTATTCCAGTCGAACTCGTGGGGCGATCCGCAGACCACGCAGTACACACCGGTGTCTGCCGAAATGGACGACATCATTTTCCTGAACGACATCGTGATCTGTCAGTCGATGTCGAACACGGGGTCTCAGAATGCGCGGCCTCAGGCGTGGGCCAAGAACATCGTCTCCGTGGGCGGTGTCGACCATCTCAACACCCTGCAGAAAGCGGACGACAACGTCAGCGGCGCGACCTACGGCCCCGCCGCCGATGGTCGTCTCAAGCCCGAGTTCTGCCATTTCTACGACAATGTGCGCACGACGGAAACCGGCGGCGGCTACACCCAAGTGTTCAATGGGACATCGAGCGCGACTCCGATCATCGCCGGTCACTTCGGCTTGTTCTTCCAGATGTGGTCGCAGCAGGCGTTCAACAATGTGGTGCCCGTTCCGGGCGGCACCGTGTTCGAAAACCGCTGCCATGCGATGACCGCGAAGGCGCTGATGATCAACAACGCGAGTCCCTACGACTGGACGGCCGGAGGGCCAAACGGTGGATTGACTCGCGTCAAGCAGGGTTGGGGACTCGCCGATCTCAAGAACGCCTACGATCGCCGGCTCAAGACCTTCGTCGTCGACCAGACCGATCTGCTGTCGAACCTGCAAACGATCGCCTACAACATCAACGTCGGTCTCGCGACGCCCGAGCTTCGCGCGACCCTGTGCTACCTCGATCCGAAACCGTTCGTGCCGAACAGCCAGGCGCGCGTGAACGACCTGACGCTCAAGGTCACCTCGCCGGCCGGCATGATCTACTTCGGCAACAATGGATTGACCGCGGGTCTGTGGTCAACGTCGGGCGGTGTCGCCAACACGAAGGACACGGTCGAGAACGTCTTCATCCAGAATCCGATCGCCGGCTCGTGGCGTGTCGAAGTGATCGGCAGCGACATCAATACCGACGCCGCAACGAACGACCCGGGTGTCAATGCTCGCTTCGCGCTGGTGGGGACGGGCGGCGACCTGGGCGTGCCCTGCAATGCGCCGACGACCTACTGCACGGCGAAGCTCAATTCGCTCTTCTGCCTGCCGACCATCAACTCCGCGGGCGTCGCGAGTGCGACCTCGCCTTCGGGCTTCACGGTCTCCGGCTCCAACGTGCGCAATCAGAAGCCCGGTCTTCTGCTGTACGGAGACAGCGGCCAGGCTGCAACTCCCTTCCTCGGCGGCACGCTGTGCGTCGCCAGCCCTGTCCGGCGCTCGATCCCGCTGAATTCCGGCGGCTCGCCGAGCGGCGACGACTGCACGGGCGTGTACTCGATCGACATGAACGCCTTCGCGACGGGCTCGCTCGGCGGAAGTCCGCACCCGTCGCTCTCGGTCGCGGGGAACGTGATCGACTGTCAGTTCTGGGGCCGCGACAACGGCTTCCCCATCCCCGGCAACGTCACCTTGACGAACGGCCTGGAATACACCATCTGCCCGTGAATCTGGACGGCGCGTCGAGAGCTTCTCGAGGCGTCCGCTGCTGAGCTCGATGGGGCTGGCCGCCGGGAGGAATCCCGGCTGCCAGCCCCGATCCATGGTTCTGCTACTCGGTCGAGCGAACCTCCAGCGGACATCTGGCCGGCTGGACGTCACGGCGATAACCTGCTCGGTTCCAATTCGGGCCGCATCTTCCCCGCGGCCTTCCCCCCAGAATGAAAGCTCGGACGCGTGTTGCGAAGCCCAGGCGCCAGAGGTCCGAGGACTCTGGAAGCGACGATCTGCTGCGGCCGTCGCTCGAGACGGAGTTCGACGTGCGCAGTTTTCGGCCGCTGATCGACCCGAACTCGATCCTGTGGGCTTGCTTCTTCGGAGGTCCGCTCGCCGGCGGTCTTTTGTTCGGCGCGAACTACCGCAGCATGCGCATGCCCCGGGCTGCGGCGCTGGCCTGGGCCGGCGGCTTCGCGGTGATGCTGCTCGCCATCGCGATCTTCTTCCCGATCCTCGCCGACGGCGGAGCCGACGCAACATCGAGGTCCACACGATCCGGTTCGCGCATGATCGTTTCGATCGTCAGCGTGGCGCTCGGCTCGCTGGTCGCTCGCCACCAGCTGCGGCCCTTCAAGGCCTTTGTCAACGCCGACCGGCGACCGCGGCCGCTCTTCTGGCACGCGCTTGGCGCCTGCGTGATCGCGTGGATCGTCGTGATCGCGATTGCCGCCGCGGCCACGCGGCTCTTCGGAGCGCACGGCTGATCCATGGCGGAGCCCACGAGTCAACGCGCCTTCGCGGAACGGTCGGAGGACCCGGCGGAAAACGCCCTGCGCCTCGCCTCGCGCTACAACGACGTGCAACGCTGCGAGCTGGCGGAGCGCGAAGCGCTGCGCGGACTGGCCGCGGCGCCGGAGAATGCAGACCTTCAGTTCGAGCTCGCGCGCAGCCTCTTCGGACGCCAGCAATGGCGTCGCGCGGACAAGGCGGCCGAACGACTGCTCGCGCTGGCGCCGGAATGGCCCGCGGCGCTGAACCTGATGTGCTTGCTGCGCGCGCAGCAGGGCAGCTACGGCGAGGCCGAACGGCTGATCCTGGACGCCTTGCGGATCGCTCCCGAATCGGCCGCGCTCTACGAGACCTACGGCGACCTGATGCGCAAGACAGGTCACGAGGCGAAGGCGGTGCGTCTCTATGAGCGGGCGCGAGCGATCGACCCGACGGACGTCGACGTGCATGCGAAGCTTGCCCTGGTCGAGTCCAGCCGGCGAAGGGCCGGCGTCGCTGAAAAGCATGCTCGCTCCGGACTGGCCTGCGATCCAGAGGAGTCGCTCGCCCATGCTGCGCTGGGCACTGCGATGCTCCAGCGTGGAAGGCCCTATGCCGCGAGGCGCCACTTGCGCGAGGCGCTGCGCCTCGAGCCCGGCAACGAGAGTTACGAAGAAGCCTGGCTGGAGGCGGATCGCTACTGCCGTCTGGTCTACCTGCCCATGTATTACTGGTGCCTGTTGCTGTCGCGCATTCCCGGCAAACAGTTCATGGTCTGGGGCATCGTGATGGTGCTCGTGGCGCTGGCCGGATCGCTCGGCGTCCCTCCGGGCGTGACCGGAACTTTCATGCTGGCGTACATCGCCTTCTGCCTCTATACGTGGCTCGCCTCGCTGATCTTGAGGCTGTGGCTGCGACTGCGCCCGCCGAATCTCGACATCGAGGAAGCGTGATGAGCGCCAACGCCTTGATCGATGCCCTGGCTCAGGCGCTGCGCGCCGATCCGCGCAATGGGCCGCTTTGGTTGCATTACGCGGAACTCTTGCGCGCCGAGAAACGCGATGCGGAGGCCCTGACGGCTCTGCGCACGGCAGCGGAGATCACGGCCGTGCGCGACGAAGCGTTGTTGAAGCTGATCCCGATGCTGCGCAACGCGGGCCAGCTCTCCGAAGCGCTGATCCGGGCCGAATCGCTGCTCGAGCGCAGCGACAGCTTGCAGCTGCGGACCGAGCTCGAGGCGATCCACGCGGCGCGCGAGGGGCGGGCAGCGGACAGCCCCGCCGCCGCGCCGACCCCGACCCCGCAACCCTCGCGAACTCCGGAGCCCGGCGCTGCGCGCAATCTGCTGTCCAACGCCCCGGCGCGCGCCGACGACGCCGACTGGGCCGCGCAGTTCGATTGGGGCGACTTGCGCATCACGCTCGCCGACGTCGCCGGCCTGGAGGACGTCAAACGCCAGATCCGTCTGCGGATCCTCGCTCCGTTCCAGAAACCAGAGATCTACACCGCCTTCGGGCGCTCGGGAGGCGGCGGTCTGCTGCTCTACGGGCCGCCGGGATGCGGCAAGACGTTCATCGCGCGCGCCACCGCCGGCGAGCTCGGCGCGCGATTCGTGTCGGTCTCGATCCACGACATGCTCGACAAGTATTTCGGGGAGAGCGAGAAGCTGATCCACGGATTGTTCGAGCATGCGCGGCGCAAGAAGCCGACGGTGCTGTTCTTCGACGAATTCGATGCGCTCGCCAGTCCGCGCGGATCCTCGGAACAGCAGTTCTGGAAAACGCTCGTCGATCAACTGCTGCAGGAGATGGACGGCGTGCAATCGCGCAACAAGGACGTGCTGCTGCTCGCGGCGACGAACGTGCCTTGGAACGTCGATCCCGCCTTCCGCCGTCCGGGCCGCTTCGATCGGGTGCTGTTCGTGACCCCGCCCGACGACGCGGCACGCAAGCTGATGCTGACCAAGGCGATGGAGAGCCTTCCCGGCGGATCGCGCATCGACGTCGGCCCGTTGGTCAAGCGCACGCAGATGTATTCAGGCGCGGATCTCCGCGCGCTGTGCGAGCGGGCGGCCGAGCCCGCGCTCGATCGCTCGCTCGAGGACGGTGATGTGCACGAGGTGACCGCCGCCGATTTCCAGCGAGCGCTGACTCAAGTTCGCTCCAGCGTGCTCGAGTGGATGGCCTCGGCGCGCAACCACGCGCGCTATTCCAACGAAGGCGGGCAGTACGACGAGCTCGCCGAATACCTCAAGCTGGTCCAGCGCTGGTAGCCGGCCCCGTCCGGCCAGCGGCCCTTACTTCGCGACGGAGTGCTTCGCCCAGGCCGCGTCGGCTCTCGGCGCGAGATCTCCCGCCTTGGCGAGCCATTTCGCGCGCGTGTCGGCGAGAAAGCCCTTGTAGAACAAGAGCAGGCGACCGTTCTCGATCAGGAAGGACTTCGGATCGACTTCGACGTCGTCGCCGTCAGCCATGGCGTAGGCGCACCAGCCGCCGTACTTCGGACGGTAGCGCGCGGGCTCGGCAAGGAACCACACGCGATGGGCCTCGCTGGCGAAGCGATAGCGCGCGCCTTCGAAGAGCGCGTCGATTTTCGCGTCGCCTGATTTCGGCGAGCTGCCGCCTTCGGGGAAATAGCTGACCGGATCGAAGCCTTCGATCGCGAGCTGGCTCTTGCCGAGATTCCACTTCACGCCCACCCGCGCGTCGTCGCTCGCCAGGCCGCGGGGTTTCTCTCCGCTGAGCTTCAGCCAGGCTTCGTCAGCGCTGGCAGTGAGCTTCGGGTCGAAACCCGCGGCGAGCGCGGGATCCGCGAACACGAACAGGCGCGATCCCATCCAGCGGAATTGCTTCGGATCGGTCGGCTTGCGCTCGCCGGCCGCGACCTTGGCTGCGTCGAACCCGCCATAGGCCGGTTCGTAACGCGCCGGCTCGGCATCGAACCAGGCCTTGTGCTCCGCGCTGGCAAATCGATAGCGCGCCGTCCCGAGCTTGCTCTCGAACTTCGCCGAGCCTTCGAGCGCCGCCGCGCCTCCCGCGGGGAAGTACCCGACGGGGTCGAAGCCCGCGAGAGCGAGGCCCTCGGGCGAGAGGTTGCGCAGTCCAGGCTTGTCCTGGGCGTGCGAAGGCAATGCGATCAGCAAAGTGGAGACGGCGATCAAGAGCAGTGTCTTCATGGACGGTCCTCGGTGGCGACGGGTCTCGAGCCCAAGCGTACGAATTCGCGTCCGTCCTGTGACCGCTAGAAAAACTGCACCGTGGCGATGGCATTCGCCGCGAGATCGATCGAGATCTCGCTCCAGCCGGTTTCCGGCCCGAAGACGGCGTGGCAGGGATGGAACGAGAGCTCCTCGAGCACCTCGCCCAGCAGATCGGTTCGCACCGCGCGCGTGATCCGGCCGGCGACGCAGAGCTTGGCCTGCGTGTCCTCGCCATCGAACTCGACGAGTCGGACCGCGAACACGGTCTGGTCGCCGCTGCCGAGCGAGTTCTTCAGGCCCTCGCGCGATGCCGGCGGCTCGCGCCAGAAGGCGGTGACGAGCACATTGTGCGGCACGATGTTCAGCGCCCCCATCGACGCTGGCAGCGAGCCGCCGCCGCGGATCTCGGCGCTCTGCACGAAGCGCGGATTGCCCAGGGTGCACTCCATGGCGCGGCGCATGCGCTCCGCGTCGCTCATCCCGGCATGGGGCACGATCCACATGTCCGCCATCAGGGCGCTCTCGAAGGAGCCTTCATCGAGCGGATCGACCGTGGCGAGCGCGTGCCGGACACCCCCGTCGATCCTCGAGAAGGCCGGCGAGCCGTCGTGCACGTAGAGCAGACCGCGCTTGCCGTCCTCGGCCGAGAGATCGACGAAACGCAGCGCGGTGAAGGGCCGCGGCAGC
>DATHET010000121.1:0-24119 GCA_035490315.1 Planctomycetota bacterium | reverse complement strand
TCGTGGCGCCGTAGGTCTTGAGGAAAGCGATCAGGGAGAGGATGTCCTCTTCCTTCACCTGGCCTTGGTAGGTCGGCATCAACCCGGCCTGGAATCCGGTGACTGTCTTCGCGGTGGGATTGAGGATGGACTCGTGCACGTAGTCGGCGTCGAAGATCACCTTCGCGCCGCTGGCGAGCTCGACTTCCTTGCCGAACTGCCCGGCGAGATTCGGTCCGCGCGCGGTCGAGGTGGCGTTGTGGCAGGTGATGCAGCGCAGCGCGGTGAACAAGCGCTCGCCGGCCTGCACCGGAGTCTCATTGGCGACGGCGCCCGACAGCCAGCGCTCGTAGTCCTCCTGCGACATCACGGTGACCTTGCCGGTCATCTGTGAGTGCTTGGTGCCGCAGTATTCGGCGCAGAAGATGTCGAAGGTGCCCAGCTTCGTCGCCTCGAACCACAATTGGCTGTAGCGGCCGGGAACCACGTCCTGCTTGGTGCGGAACACCGGGATGTAGTAGCTGTGGATCACGTCCTCGGACGTCATCGTGAAGGTGCAGGCCTTGTGGATCGGCACGTGCAGGTCGTTGATCTCGCGCTGGCCGCTGGGATGCTGGACCTTCCACATCCACTGCTTGCCGGTCAGCGTGAATTGCATCGCGTCCGGCGGCATGCGCGACTGGTCGAAGAACAAGACCGTGCCCCAGGCGAACATGATCATGGTCAGCCCGAGCGGGATCACGGTCCAGATCACCTCGAGCTTGTTCGAGCCGACGATGTGCGCCGAGACCGGGTTCGGCCGGCTCGCGCGGTACTTGCTCGCGAAGACCACGATCAGGACCGAGATGAGCAGCGCGAAGAAGGCGCTCACCGCGACCAGGAAGAAATACAGCAGGTCGACCGGCTGAGCGATCGTCGATGCCTGTTCAGGGTAGAAGGGGAAATCTTTCCACATGGTGGGCGAGTGTCCGCTGGGCTATGCCCCGTGCGCGGAGAGTCGGGCAGCGGCGCGCTCGCGACGGATCGAACGCAGCATGAAGATGGCCAGGATGGAGACGGTCAAGAGGCCCGCGATGCGCAGCGCACCGATGATCCAGATCCCGTACTTCCCGCGAGTCGGGTCGTAGTGCAGGCACAGGAGCAGGACGTGGTCGATGATCGAGCCGATCTTGCCCTGGCCGGCTTCGACGAGGGCGAGGCGCACGTCGAAGGGTGAGAATTCGATGCCGAAGAAGTAGCGCGAGATCACGTTCTTGGGCGTGATCACGATCACGCCGCCGTCGTGGGCGTACTGCTCGGAGTGCTCGTCCCAGACGTAGCGGAAGCCGACGGTCTTCGCCAGGCGCGTGATCGACTCCTGGTCGCCGGTCAGGAAGTGCCAGCCCGCGGGATTGCCGGCGCTGCCCAGGGCCTCGAGGTAGGTGTCGCGCTTGGCGCGGGCGATCTCGGGCGTGTCCTTGGGGTCGATCGACACGGCGACGAACTGGAAATCGGTGCCGATGTCGAGCGTGTTCATCGCGCGCAGCATGCGCACGCTGCCGTTGAGCACCTCGGTGCACAGACGCGGGCAGGAGTAGTAGACCAGCGCCAGGACCATCGGCCGATCCTTGGCGAAGTCGACCAGCCGCACCGCCTGGCCGTTCTCGTCCTTGAACGAAAGATCCTCGGGGATCTGCGCGCCCAGTTTCTGGTCGTAGCCCACGTACTCGCGCGGGTCGGTGACCAGCGAGAGGTTCTTCACGTGCTCCTGCGCGCCGGCCGGAAGGCCACACAGCGCGAGGATCGCGATGAACAGTGGGATGAACAGGAAAGGACGCATCGGCGTGCTTACTTCTTCTCTGCGGGGCGGTGCGGAAGCCCCTCTTGCAGCACCAGCTCCATCGCGCGCGAGATCGGGACCTGCACGACGTCCTGGGGACGGTCGATCCACATGTAGGCCCCGTCGCCGGTGGTCTTGTGCACCAGGCCGGTCTGGAATTCCGCGAGGTACTTCGCCTCGTTCACCAGGAGCTTCGGCCCGACCGGCGCGGATCCCGCGCTCTGCATCGGGTGCGGAGCGTTCTCCCGCGCGGAGAAGAATTTCTCCATCCAGACGTGGCCCTTGTACACGCCCCACATCGTGACCACGACGACCACGGTCATCATGACGCCGAACTGGAGCAGCGGAGCGACCTTGACGTCGGTCAGCTCGTGGCCGGCGGCGATCGATTCGGGCGAGCCGCCCGACGAGGGATGGGTCGAGTGTGACATCAGTGGGCACTCACGTTGGCGGGAACGCCTTCGAGCTCGGCGTCGAACTCGGCGTCGCGCGAGCTGACGATGATTCGACCCTTGACCGACTGCAGGAAAAGGACGAACCACAGGCTGGACAGGGCCAGCGGTGCCGCGACGTCCATCCAGTGCAGCTGGCCGATGGAGCCGTCCTCGAGATGGACGGACGGGACGATGTACCAGGTCAGGTCGACCCAGCGCAGCAGCATCAGCCACATGGCGATGATCACGAGCTTGCTCGGGTTCTTCTTCAAGTTGCGCGAGAGCAGGACCAGGAAGGGCAAGGCGAAGTGGAACACGACCAGGAACAATCCGATCGCGAGCCACGGGCCGGTCTTGCGGATCAGGAAGAAGGGCTGCTCCTCGGCGATGTTGCCCGACCAGATGATCAGGAACTGGCTGAAGTTCGTGTAGGCGTGCAGCAGCACGAAGGCGAACATCAGCTTGCCGAGGTCGTGGAAGTGCCCAGTCTTCATGACCGGCTCGAACTGCGGGCGCTTGCGCAGCCAGTTCGAGAAGAAGATCGCGAAGGCCCAGGTCGAGATGCCCTGACCGACGACGAAGATCGCGCCGTAGATCGTCGAGTACCAGTGCGGATCCAGCGACATGGTCCAGTCGAAGGCCGCGAAGGTCATGGTCAGCACGTACAGGACCAGCGAAGGCCCGGCGACCACCGACATGCGCTTCAGGTAGCGGATGTCGCCCGTGGTGTCGAGCTTGCGCGACAGGCTGGTCTGCACCAGCATCAGCCCGATCCAGATCGTGAAGTAGAGCACCGCGCGCAGCTGGAAGGCCTGGGGGCTCAGGAAGAAGCGCTTGAAGTCCAGGCGCGAATCGGGCCCGAAGAAACCCTCGTGCGACCACTCGTACAACGAGTGCATGCCGAAGATCGCGATCGGCGCGAAGGCCAGGGCCATGAACGGCAGGGTGCGCATCGCGCCTTCGAGGAAGCGGCGCGCGCCGAAGCCCCACTTGCCGTGGGTCAGGTGGAAGATCTGCACCACCGCGAAGGAGCCCAGCGGGATCGCCAGGGTGAACATGAAGGCGATCAGGTAGCTGCGCCAGAACTGTCCAGGGTGCTGGAAAGCACCGAAGGCCGTGGCCGCGCAGGCGACGAGCGCGATCAGCATCGCGCCCCGCTGGAGCCGATTGACGTCGTCGCGCGGGATTTCGATGCCGGCACTCATTTGGGCTCTTGCTTCAAGATGGCTTGAATCCCCGCGGGAACATCCGCGAGCTTCGCGCTCTGCGACTTCTGCAGCACGCGGATGTAAGCGGCGATCGCCCAGCGGTCCTCGATCGTGATGCGGTCGGCGTAGTCGTACATCGCTCCGAAGCCGTTGGTCATGACGTCGAAGTAGTACCCAGGCGCCGCATCCTTGAGCCGGTCGATGTGGAAGGAGACCGGCTGCTTCATGCCGCGCATCACGATCATCCCCCCGCCGGAGCCGGTGGAATCGTGGCAAGGCGCGCAGAAGATGTTGTAGCGGTTCATGCCGCGCTCGAGCTGCTTGGAGGTAATCTCGAAGGGGAAGACCTTGGAGAACTCGGCTCCGTCCTTGCCGGTGTCGAGCAGCTCGTCGTCGAGCAGACGGCCGCGCGCGATGGTGCCCGCGAGCAGAGGACGGTTCGAGCGCCCGTCGGCGAAGAACGCCGAAGGCCGCTGCGGCTTGTACTTGGGCTGGTCGTGCATGTCCTGGCGGCAGGACGTGAGCACGGCGAGAGCTCCGAGCAACAGGATCGAAAAGCTGGTGCGCATCAGTTGACCACCTCGGCGACGCTCAGCGGGTGCGAGCCCAGGAGCCGCTCCATGGTCGAGCGCGGCTCGAACCGGGGATCCGTGGCGTGCACGACGAGGAAGAAGCGATCCTGCGACGCGCGCGCGAATTGCGGCACGTTGAAGACCGGGTGGTAAGGCTGGGGCAGGCCGTTGAGGAACAGCATGCCGATCACGGCCGAGAGGGCCGCGAAGAGGATCGTGCACTCGAAGGTGATCACGATGAAGGCCGGCCAGGAGAAGTACGGGCGGCCGCCGATGTTCATCGGATACAGCGACACCGAGACCACGTACTGCAGGAGCAGTCCCGCGCAGGCCCCGGTGACTCCGCCGCAGAACACCACCATCGAGAAGCGATTCTTGACGCCCAGCGCCGTGATCACGTCGTGCGACGGCACGGGCGTGTAGGCCTCCATGTCGGTGAAACCGTCGGCCTTGGCGCGCTCGATTCCCGCGATCAGCGAATGCTCGTCGGCGTACTCGGCCATGACGCCGTGCAGACCGGGATCTTCCGTGGTGGCTGAGCTCATGGATCAGTGGGGAGAGGCTTCGGTGGAGCTGGTCGGATGGAGCGCGCGGGCTCCCGCCTGCGACTTCGGAATCAGCGCGCGGATCTCGAAGATCGGGATCATCGGGATGAAGCGGATGAACAGCAGCATCATGAAGATGAAGAAGCTGATCGTGCCGATGAACAGCGAGATGTCCCAGATCGTCGGGTGGAAGTCGCCCCAGGCCGAGGGCAGGAAGTCGCGTTCCAGGCAGGTGACCACGATCACGTAGCGCTCGAGCCACATGCCGATGTTCACGATGATCGAGATCACGAACAGGGCGAGCACCGAGCGGCGGATCTTCTGCGACCACAGGAACTGCGGCGTGATGATGTTGCAGAACAGGAGGCACATGTAGGCGTTCGATGCCGAGCCGACCATGCGGTTCTTCATCATGAAGCCCTCGGCCGTGTTCCCGGCGTAGAAGCCGAAGAACAGCTCCATCGTGTAGCCGTAGGCGACGATCAGCCCGGTGGCGAGCATCACCTTGCCCATGTTCTCGATGTGCCGGGTCGTGACCAGGTCGTGCAGCTTGTACGCGGCGCGCGCCGGCAGCATCAGGGTCAGCACCATCGCGAAGCCGGAGTACACCGCGCCCGCGACGAAGTAGGGCGGCATGACCGTGGTGTGCCAGCCCGGGATCACGCCGACCGCGAAGTCGAAGGACACGACCGTGTGCACGGACACGACCAGCGGCGTCGCCAGACCGGCGAGCAGCAGGTAAGCCACTTCGTAGCGCGCCCAGTGCTGCGCCGCTCCGCGCCAACCCATCGCCGCCATGCCGAAGATCACCTTGCCGATCTTGTTCTGCGCCTTGTCGCGCAGCGTGGCGAAGTCCGGGATCAGGCCGACGTACCAGAAGAGCAGCGAGACGGTTCCGTAGGTCGAGACCGCGAACACGTCCCACATCAGCGGCGAGCGGAACTGCGGCCACATCGACATCGTGTTCGGCACCGGGAAGAGCCAGAACGCGAGCCAGGGACGGCCGAGGTGGAGCAGCGGGAACATCCCGGCGCACATGACCGCGAACAGGGTCATCGCTTCCGAGAAGCGGTTGATCGAGGTGCGCCACTCCTGGTGCAGCAAGAGCAGGATGGCCGAGATCAGCGTGCCGGCGTGACCGATACCGATCCACCACACGAAGTTGATGATGTCGAAGCCCCAGGCGACGGGCTCGTTGATGCCCCAGACCCCGACGCCCTTCATCAAGAGCCACGAGACCGAGATCCCGAGCACCATGACGCCGGTGCCGCTGAGCGCGATCAACATCAACCAGCCGCGGTCGAGCTCGCGCGAGAGCACGATCGAGCTGATCTTCTCGATGACCGAGCCGGCCGTCAGACCGGGCGCGATCACCGCAGGGCGGCGAATGGGCGAGGGTGAGGGAGGAATGTTGGCCGACATGGACGATCAGGCCCCCATTTCGGGGTTGGGATTCGAGACGCGCGACAGGTAGGTGGTCCGCGGCGCCGTATTGAGCTCGGTCAGGAGACCGTAGTTGTGCGGCTGCTTCTTCTGGGCGTGCACGATCGAGGTCTTGTCGTTGATGTCGCCGAAGGTGATCGCCTGGGCCGGGCAGACCTGCTGACAAGCGGTCTGGACTTCGCCGTCGCGGATCCTGCGATCCTCGCGCTTGGCGTCGATGCGCGCCTGGCTGATGCGCTGCACGCAATAGGTGCACTTCTCCATGACGCCTCGCGAGCGCACGGAGACGTCGGGGTTGCGCTGCAGCTTGAGCGAAGGCGTGCTCCAGTCCGAGTACAGCAGGAAATTGAAGCGTCGGACCTTGTACGGGCAGTTGTTCGAGCAGTACTTCGTGCCGACGCAACGGTTGTAGACCATCTCGTTCAGGCCTTCGTTGCCGTGGCTGGTCGCGCCGACGGGGCAGACGACCTCGCAGGGCGCGTTCTCGCACTGCATGCACACGATCGGCTGGAACACGATGCCCGGATTGTTCTTCGCGCCCGTGAAGTAGCGGTCGATGCGGATCCAGTGCAGCTCGCGGCCGCGGTGCACCTGCTCCTTGCCGACGATCGGGATGTTGTTCTCCGCGACGCAGGCGACAACGCAGGCATTGCAGCCGGTGCAGGTCGACAGGTCGATCACCATCCCCCAGGCGTAGCCCTCGTACTTGTAGCTGTCGTACTGGGTGATCAGCGCACCTTCGGCGTGGGCCGGCTTCTCGCCATGGCCCGTGTCGTGCCCCTTGGACACCGCGACGGCGGGCTCGTGGCCTGCGTGCTCCGCGGGTGCGCCGTACTCGCCGCGCGCGAACTCCGCGGGAGTCGTCTCGCGGATCAAGTCCCGCGCGTAGCCCTGCTCGTTCATGTCGTGGTGCTCTTGAGCACAGGCGAGCAGGTAGGTCTCTCCGGTCTTCGCGATGGTCGCCGCGCCGCCCCACAGGGCAGTCGAGGTGCGCAGGGCGTAGGCGTTGAATCCCGTGCCATTCCCGTTGCGGCCCGCGCGGGTGCGGCCGAATCCCAGGTGCAGGGTCGCGGCGCCGTGGGCCTGGCCCGGCTGGATCCAAGCCGCGACCTTCAATTTGCGGCCGAGGTGCGTCAGCTCGACCACTTGACCGCTCTTGACGTCGAAGCGCTTCGCGTCGTCGATGTTCAGGTACAGCGCGTTGTCCCAGGTCAGCTTCGACAGCGGCTTGGGCACTTCCTGCAGCCAGCCGTTGTTGGCGAAGCGGCCGTCGAACAGGCTCGGATCCGGGCGCAGGGCGAGCTCCAGCTCGCCGGTCTGGATCGTCGGCGCGGCGCCGGCGTCGAAGCGCTTCAGCGTCACCGCTCGCGCGGGCAGCCCGGAATCCGCGAGCAGACCGTCGTGCAGCGCGCGCTGCCAGCGTTTTTCGAAGTCGGCCGGCGCGCCGAGCTTGGCCTTCCAGAACTCGCGCACCGTGTCGTAGCCGCTGATGCCCGCGTGGCCGGCGAGCACGGAAACGAACTCGTGCACGCTCTTCGCGCCGTAGAGCGGCGCGATCAAGGGCTGAACGATCGAGAGCGTGCCGTCGAAGGCGCGCGCGTCGCTCCACATCTCCAGGTAATGCGTCGCCGGAATGTGCCAGTTGCACAGCCAGCCGGTCTCGTCCTCGCGCAGTCCGTAGTGGATGCGCATCGGGACCTTCTGCATCGCCGCGACGAACTCGAGGTCGGCCGGCGCGTCGTAGACCGGGTTGGCGTCGATGATGATCAGCATCTCGACTTCACCGCGCGACATCTCCTGGGCGAGCTGCACCAGTCCGGCCTGCTGCTCGATCGAGACCGGAGCGGCGGGCTCGGCGTACTCGAGCGTGGCTCCGACGTTGTGCAGCTTGTCGTTGATCGCATTGACCAGGGCGTGGACCTGGGCCGAGAGCGGCTCGCCCGCGACGACCAGCGATTTGCCTGCCTGGGCTTTGAGGTCCTTGACCAGGTTCGCGACCCAGCTCGAAACCTCGCCGCCGAGTTGCGCCCCGCCCGCCGCGCCGACGTCGACACCGACGGCCTGCGCGATGGCGCGCGCGACGCGCTCGATCTCCGAGGGCGCGAGGGCCAGACGGTGGTCGGCCATCGTGCCGGTGCCGGTCGGCGTGGACTCGACGCAGTACAGTCGGTTGAACTTCGAGGGATCGCGGCGGCGATCGGCCCAGGCGCGGGCGTGGCGCACCGCATGGGGACCGTCGGCGAGCAGATCGCTCTCCAGGGTGACGATCACCTCGGCCTTGGACAGGTCGAACCGCGGCGCGACGTCCTCGGCGAAGGCGAGCAGCGCCCCCATGCGCTGGTTGTCGCGGCTGACCGGATCGCACTGGATCCAGCGCGCTCTCGGGAACTGGGTCAGCACGTCGACCATCTGGGCCGCGAGACTCGGCGAATTGACGCAGCTGCTCAGGATGCGCACCCCGGCGCCGCGCTTGAGCTTCTGGGCCTCGAGATCGGGCCCAAGCGTCGTGGTCAGCTGGTCCCAGGTCGAGAGCTGCCCGTTGTGGACGATGGTCGTCGAGCGGTCGGGGTCATAGAGATCCAGCACGCTGGCCTGCGAGAACAAGTCCGTCGCTCCGCGGCTTCCGGCGTGCTCGGGATTGCCCTCGCACTTCGTCGGCCGGCCCATGTGGCTCTCGACCAGCAGACCGATCGCGCCGCTCGACCAGGGCATGGCCGTCGCGAAGTACAGCGGCTTGCCGGGAATCATGGACTCCGGCGATTTCGCGTAGGGCAGGATGTGCTCGTCGGGCTGGCGCGTGCACGACGAGATCCCGGCCAGGGCCAGGGATGCGCCCATCAACTGAAGAAAAGTGCGGCGCTGGACCGGGTCCGCGAGCATCTCTACCTGCGAGGGGAATTCGCGCCGGACGTGGTCGGTCAGCTGCGCGGAGAACTCCGCATCGCGCGACAACTCGTCCAGGCTCCTCCAATACTTGCGACCGCTCTTGTCCGCGAGGCTTTGGAGCGCCTCGTGCGGCATGGCGACAGGGGTGGTTTCGCTCATCGGTGGCAGGTGGAGCAGTTGGTCAGCTTCTGCACGTTGTAAAGGGTGACCAGCTCGGCTCCGAGCTGTTCCTGGGTCTTGCCCTGGGTGGCCGGATCCGTGTGGATGTCCCAGTTCATGTTGAAGACTTGTTCGCGCGGGCGCAGGTATTTCTCGGGCTCGCGGTGGCAGGAGAGACACCACTCCATGTTGAGCGTGTTCTTGCGCATCATCAGCGGCATCTGGTCGACCTGACCGTGGCAGGTCTGGCAGCCGACGCCCTGCTTGATGTGGATGGAGTGGTTGAAGTACGCGAAATCGGGCAGGTCGTGGACCTTGAGCCACTCGATCGACCGGTCGCTCTGGTAGCTCTGCCGGATCGGCTCGAGCATCGCGGCGTTGGTCCAGATCATCGAGTGGCAGGTCATGCACGTCTTCGTCGTGGGAATCGACGCCTGGGCGGATTCCTCGACGGAGGTGTGGCAGTAGCGGCAATCGATGCCCATGCCGCCGACGTGGTGCTTGTGGCTGAAGGGCACCGGCTGCTCGCGCGAAACGTCGACCAGGCTGATGTACGGCGTGCGGTTCGAAGCCAGGACCGCGGCGAGCAGCGTCACGGCCGCGAGCCCTCCGACCACGATGCTGGCCTTGGAGAGGGTGTTGAAGCCTTTGTGGAAGATCTGGGTCATCGGGTGGGACCGGGCGCCGTGGGGAGCGCGCGGACCCCTGTTTGGCGGGGGAAACAGGGGGAGGATCGGTGCGGCTGGCTCGCGCGGCGCGCGCTCGGGCGCGCATCGCTCGCTCCAGATTTTGGCGGAGAGTCTAGCGTCCGAGCCGCGCGCAATCCCGCATCACACCGCGTGAATTCTTGGGACCTTCGCGGAAGAACGTCGCGCGCAATCCATCACCCTTTCGCGAACGGCAGGGTCTAAAAGGCGCGCTCCGGGCGCCTTCGTCGCCTTTTCTTCGCCCCATGTCAATCAGGACGGGTGGGCAACTTCCCTTGCGCCTCGTCGGAAGCCGAGACGCGCGTGCCCGGCCAGACGTCCTCCGCGGCGCGCGGATGGGGCTGGTAGCTGCCGTCATTGTCCGGCAATGCGACTCCGGCTCGCACCAGCGCCGTGTAGGTCGCAAGGCAGACCACATTGGCCAGATTGAGGCTGCGCACCCCGTTTCGGATCGGGATGTAGACCCGCCGCGCAGGGAAGGCGGTCAGGAGCTCGGGCGGCAGCCCGCTCGACTCGCTGCCGAAGACGAGGACGTCATCGGGAGCGAAGTCGACCGCGAAGAGCGAGGCCCCGCCCCGAGCGCTGAACAGCCGCAGCCGCTCGCCCAGGGGCCTTGGGCTCGAGGCCGCGAGCGCCGTGCTCGCCGCCTGCCAGTCGCGGTGCACGCAAAGCTCGACCAGCGGCCAGTAATCCAGGCCGGCGCGCTTCAAGTAGCGGTCCTCGAGCGAGAAACCGAGCGGCTCGACCAGGTGCAGGCGCAGCCCGAGAGCCGCGCTCAGGCGGCCGGCGCAGCCCGAGTTGTGCGGAATCTCCGGCGCGACCAGCACGATCTCCATCAATATCCGGCGAGCTTGTCCACGACGTTGAGCAAGGGCTCCCCCGCCGCGAAACGCCTCAAATTCTCGTGAAAAAGCTGCGCTCCCCGCTGGTCGGTCAACTCCGAATCGTTCGAGACGTGGGGCGTGATCACGACGTTCGCCATCTGCCACAGCGGATGGTCCGCGGGCAGGGGCTCGGGGTCGGTGACGTCCAGGCAGGCGCCGGCGAGCCGGCCGTCGCGCAGGGCCTCGACCAGGGCCTGGGTCTGGACGATGCGGCCCCGGGCGATGTTGACCAGGTAGGCGCCGGGCTTCATCGCGGCGAAGGCCTGGCGATCGAAGAGCTGGTCGGTCTCAGGCGTCAGCGGCGTGCACACCACCACCACGTCGGCATGCGGCAGCATGGCTTTCAACTCGTCGGGGCGGCCGACATGCGAGAGATACGCGGGCGAAGGGGTGTCGCTGCGGCGCGTCGCGATCACGCGCATCCCGAAGCCGTGGGCGCGCTCGGCGACCTCGCTGCCGATGCCGCCCAGGCCGACGACCAGGAGGGTGCGGCCCTGGAGGGTGATTGGCCGACGCGAGGAGCCATCCTGCTTCCAGGTGCCGCTGGGCTGGTTCGCGACATGGAAACGCAGGTCGCGCGTCAGGAAGAGCAGCGTCGCAAAGACGTGCTCCGAAATCGCGGGACCGTGAACGCCGCGCATGTTGGTCAGCACGATGCGCTCCTCCTTGGCGAGCCCGTCGAGGGCGAGGAAGCGCTCGACCCCCGCCCCCATCGCCTGGACCCAGACCAGCTGGCCGGCCGCGGCGAGGAATTCGGGCGTCACCAGGCCAGCGTCCGCGCCCTGCGCTTCCGCGGCATGCTCGAGAGCCTGCTCGCGTGAAAGTCCACTGAGGATCCGCAGGTTCGGCGCTAGCCGCGTGAGCTCGGCGAGCTCGTCCGGACTCATGTTGCCCCGAGCGAGGAACGTCAGCGGCACCGGCTTGCCGTCGGTCGCGAAAGCGACCCGCGCGTTGCGCAGGGAACCCAGGCCCTCTCCGGCAGCAGCGCCAGGGGCCGACTCCTGGGCAGGGCTCACCTGGAGCACCGGGGCCGCCGCCTCGGGCGGCATCCCCGGGACCGTGGATTGCGAAGCGCAGGCCAGCAGGCCCAGAAGAATTGCGGTCGCTAGCCAGATCGAGAATCGGTGCTGCGTCATTTGGGGCAGAGCATACAGTTCGTGGCGTGCAAGCCGCCCCACCGCGGCGCGTTCGCGAACCAATCGCGGACACGCCGGTTTCCAGGAGAACCCCATGCTTGGAAGACTCCCTCTCGGCCCAGCGCTGCGTGCCAGCGCCGGCCTGTGCCTGACGCTCGCGAGTTGCCCCACATCGGCGAGCGCTCAGGCAGCGAAGCTCGAACAGCTGCATCGGATGCTCCCAGCGAGGTCGGAAATGGAAGTCGCCGTCGCTGGCGACGTCGATCGCGATGGAGACGTCGACCTGCTCGTCCACAACCAGGCCTACGGCTTGGATTGCAACAGCCTGTTCCTGAACACCGGCCGCGGGCGGTTCGTCCTCGCTGCGAATCAACCGGACTGCGCGAACCATCGGACCACCTGCATGGTCCTGGGCGACGTCGACGCGGACCTGGACCTCGATCTCCTGATCGGCAACGGAGACGACTACAAAGGTGGCGGTGACGTCGAGCTGCGGCTGAATGACGGCTCGGGTCGTTTCCTCGCGACTGCCTTCCCCACTGGCTACGCCACGACGATGTGCGCGGTGCTCGGCGACACGGATGGAGATGGCGACCTGGATGCCGTCGTAGGCAATGGAGCGGATTCCGATCTCTGGCCTTCGGGCACTCAGAGTCAGCTGTTCCTGAACGACGGAGCTGGTGGCTTCAGCGAAGCGACCGGGCTGCTCCCGCAGGCTCACTGCGACACGCGCGCGGTGGCGCTCGTCGATGTCGATGGCGACCAGGATCTGGATCTGGTCCTGGCCAATGGCGGCAATGCCATCGCCTCGCCAGCCCCGAGCCGCCTGTACCTGAACGACGGTCAGAGTCATTTCAGCGACGTGACGTCTCGCCTTCCCGTCCACCTGGCCCACTCGCTCGCCGTGGTCGCGGGCGACGTCGACGGCGACCTGGACGCGGACCTGGTGTTCGGAGACCGCGACGCTGCGCCGCGCCTGTATCTCAACGACGGCACCGGGCACTACAGCGACGGATCGGCGCAATTGCCGCAACACCTGGTAGGCGCGCAAGGTCTCGGCCTTGCCGACTTCGATGCCGACGGCGACCTCGACCTCGTGGGAGTGTTCGCGGGACCGCCTTCCGGGGATGGCGAGTTCCTGGCGCTGAACGACGGGAACGGCCTGTTCATCGACGCTTCGAGCACCCACCTGACCGACGTGGCGGGCCCGAGCCGGAGCGCCGTGGTCCTCGACCTCGACGGCGATCTCGATCTCGACTGCGTGTTCCTCGGCTTGCCCAGCGAGGACCGCCTGCGATTCAACGACGGCAGCGCTCGACTCCGCGCGTGCCCTGCAGGCATCCCCTTCGCCGCGGCGGATGGAGTTCTGGCGATCGCCGGGGACCTCGATGGCGATCACGATCTCGACGTCGTCTCGAAGAACCACGTGCTCTTGAACGATGGCACGGGCTGGTTCGCCGCAACCGGCCTGATCGGCACGGGCGGATCGCTCCTCGAGCCAAGGGCTCTCGGCGACGTCGACGGGGACCAGGACCCCGATCTGTTCGTCGGCGTCGAGGGAGAGCCTTGCCGGCTGTACCTGAACGACGGAATGGGGACATTCGCACCAGCCCCGGTGCGGCTTCCACCCTCGAACCCGGGCGCGCGAGGCATGGGCCTGGCCGACATCGATGGTGACGGCGACCTGGACGCCCTGCAGACCAACTATTCCGGCCCGCTGCGCTTGACCCTGAACGACGGCACGGGAGTGTTCAGCGATGCGAGCGCGCAGCTGCCGCCGACAGGGTCGGGCGGACAATCCGTGCTGTTCGCCGACTTCGATGCAGACGGCGATGCGGACGCCTTGGTGGAGAGACTTGTCCAACCGGCGCTCCTGCTTCTCAATGACGGCAGCGGTCAGTTCACCAACGCCAGTGCGCAGTTTCCGCAGCTGCTCGGAGCCGCGGAGGATGCCGCCGGTGACCTGGACGGCGATGGCGATCTCGACGTGCTCTCGGTCGGAGACCCATTTCTTCAGACCACGGCGGTCCGCCTGCATCGCAACGACGGCAACGCGAGCTTTGGTCTGGAATTGGTGCCGGCGCCACTCCCCCACGAAATCTTCTGGGACGTGGAGCTCTCCGACCTCGATCGCGACGGAGATCTCGACGCGCTGCTGGCGAGCGAGGGCTCGGTGCAGCTGCTGCTCAACGACGGGCACGCGCACTTCAGCTTTTCAGCGCTCCCCTCCCCCAGCCAGCCCGGCACGCGATTGGCGCTTGGCGACTTCGACCTCGACGGCGACGACGATGCCTTCGTCGCCGTCAACCAACCCGGAGGAGCCTGGCTGCTCTCCAACCTGCACCTGGAGCTTGCCTGGCGCGAGATTCCGCGAGTCGGAGTTCCGCTCGTCACCGACCTGTACGGCAAACCCTGGAAGCTCTGGCTCATGATCGGCGGCCGCCACCAAGTCCCGACACCTTTCCCACCCTTCGGTTTGCTGCAGATCGCGCCTCATTCCGCATTCGTCGTCGCAGCGGGACATCTCGATTCGCAGGGCAGGGACAGCGCATCGATTCCGACTCCACACTCACCTGCGTGGATCGGTGCGACGTTCTATCTGCAGGCATTCGTCGGCCCGCCCTGGCGGTTGACCAACGTCGAGCGTGTCACGCTCACGGGCTTCTGAACACCCTATGCGTGAGCGGCTCGGCTCGCGAGCCGCTCAGATCTCGGAATCTCCCGTCGACTCGACAGCGCTCCACAATTCCACGAACTTCGGTCGGACGAATTCTGCAAGTCGCTGCGAGAAACCTGCGTCCATCCGAACGACGCGAATCAGTTCCTGGACGTCCGCGAGATCCTTGATCCTGCCGGGATTGGTCATGCCGGACGCGAGCTTGAGCTCGATCAGCCTGTCCAGCGAGAGATAGCGGATCCCGTCGATCTCGACCGACGCGCTCGCGGGATCCGGAAAGGCGACAGGCTTGGGCTTGCCGTCACCCGGGAATCCGCCGGCAACGAGGAAGTCGATTCGAACCCCGGTCTCGGTATCCCGGAGTGCCTTGCTGCCGGCGAGCGAACTCGAGTAACTGGGCCCGTCCAGTGCGGCATGCACTCGAGTCAATGCATCGGCGGACACCAGGACGTCGACATCCACCGTGGTCCTGTCGTAGCCGTGGGCCACGAGAGCCATCGCACCCGCGACGGCGTAGGGGATTTCCAGCTCCATCAACTTGACGTTGATCTTCCTGAGCGAACGATAGACGGGGTCGTCGTGCATGAAGAATCTCGCGACTTCACGAAGCGCTGAGTCTCCACCACGTTGCATCTTGAATTCGAATGGCTCGATCACGACGTCATGGTACTCACCCGGCCCACGCGCCTTTCCCGCTAGACTTTCCTCCCATGGCCAAAGGCAGCATCACCCCGAAGAAGAAACCCCAGGGCTACCTGCACGGATTCACCAAGGAGGAGCAGGAGCGGCTCTACCGGCAGGCGCGGGTGACCGAGCACCTCGTCCACGACCGCCTTCCGCTGCGACGCGCGAAAAACCTGCTCGAAGTCGGCTGCGGAGTCGGCGCTCAGACCGAGATCCTGCTGCGCCATTTCCCCGCGCTGACGATCACCGGCATCGATCGCTCCGAATCGAACCTGGCCCAGGCCAAACAGCACATCAAGGAGCTCCCCTGGGCCGCGGGCCGCGTGAAATTCGTCTGCGCCGACGCCGCGCGACTGGATTTCCCGGTCGACAGCTTCGACTCAGCCTTCCTGTGTTGGATCCTCGAGCACGTCGAGGACCCGTCGCGCGTGCTCTCGGAAACGCGGCGCGTGCTGCGCTCCGGCTCGCCGATCGTGGTCAGCGAGGTGCAGAACGCGAGCTTCTTCCTCGAGCCCTACTCGCCCCAGACCCTGTCGTACTGGATGGCCTTCAACGATTACCAGCTCGAGATCGGCGGCGATCCCTTCGTCGGCGCCAAGCTCGGCAATCTGCTGCAGGCCGTCGGCTACCGCGACATCGCGACCGAGGTGAAGACGGTGCACCTCGACAATCGACAGCCGGGGGAGCGCGCGGAATTCATCGCGTATTGGAGCGAGCTTCTGCTCTCGGGCTCGGAGGGCCTGCTCAAGGCGGGCAAGGTCTCGACGTCCGTCGTCGAGGGGATGAAGCAGGAGCTGGAGCTGGTCGCCCACAATCCCGACGCGGTGTTCTTCTACTCCTTCATCCAGGCGCGGGCGCTGGCGTACTAAGGCCCGCGGGCTGCGCCTGCGATGTCAGGAAACGACAATCGACTGTCGTAAGTTTCGGCATTTTATGACAGTCGGATGTCATTCCTTGCCAGGGCTCTTCACCCGCAAGCATCACTCGATCGAACCAGGCGGTTACTGCTGCCCTCGGACCGAGGGGCGACCTGCCAGGAAAAGGAACGGGGGAGGCGCGTCGTTGGTGAGGGGGGGGACCCTCGGGGGTGGGGAGTCAGGCTGGGAGTCGGTGCGACGCGCCTCCCTCCCCACTGTTGTCGACGCTCCCCGACAAGAGTTGAGCGATCTCTCGGAAAAGCCCTTGCCAAGCGGTTAGGTATCCGTTAGTGTTGCTCCAGAGCTCGCCTGATGCCGACCCCGGCTGAGATTCCTCCCCGTCCGTCCACCACCCTCGGGGCCGGCTCGGGGCTCGGCACGGGCGAGCTCATCTCCCACCTCCCCCACTTTCCCCATGTTCATGGGGGGCAGCGCGCGCGGCGCATCCTGCACCTGGATGTCGATGCCTTCCTGGCCTCGGTGGAGCAGGCGATGCACCCCGAGCTCAAGGGGCTGGCGCTGGTGATCGGCGGCATGCCGGGGGATCGCAATCTGGTGATGTCCAGCTCCTACGAGGCGCGCGCCTTCGGAGTGCGGCCGGGAATGCTGCTGGCGGAGGCGGCGCGGCGCTGTCCGCGGGCGATTTTTCGACGCGGCGACAGCCAGGCCGCCAATCGTTTGCGCGAGCGCACGGCCCATCTGCTCGGGCGCTATTCGCCGCTGGTCGAGGTTGCGTCGATCGACGACTTCTTCGTCGACTTGAGCGCCTGCGCACGGATCTATCCGCGCGCTTTCGACGCGGCGGAGACCATGCGGCGCGAGATCCGCGAGGAAGTCGACCTGCCGGTGACCATCGGCATCGGCACCAGCCGCATGCTGGCGCGCATGGCGGGCAAGCTCGCCAAGCCGGGCGGCATCGCCGAGATCTTTCCGGGCGGCGAGCTCGCGTTCCTCGGTCCCCTGCCGGTCGACAGCCTCCCGGGCGTCGGCCATTCGATCGGCGCCTGTCTCGAGCGCTTCGCGATCCGCACCATCGCCGACCTGCGCCAGGTGTCGCGCGAAGTCCTGTTCGCGAGCTTCGGCAGCCTGGGTCTGGTCCTGTGGGAGCGCGCGCGGGGCATCGACGAGGAGCCGGTCGAGCCGACCTACGCGCAACAGGCCGACGGGAGCTTCGTCCTGCGCATCCCAGCCGCGCTGCAGCGCGACAGCACCTTCGAGCCCGAGGAAGGCCGGCGCGAGCACATCGAAGCGATGCTGGCCTACATCGTCGAGCGCGCGGCCCATCGCCTGCGCGTGCTCGGCGCGACGGCGCGCTCGCTCGAAGTGCGCGTGCGCTATGTCGACACGCGGCCGACGCGGGAGCTGGAATCCGACGACTCCGCGGCGGGGCGCAGCGCGGCCACGCTGGGCAAGCGCGTGGCTCTTGCCGAAGCGACCGATTCGACCGATGCGCTGCTGGGCCAGGCGCGCATGATCTACGGCCAGCTCCCCCGCCGGCGCGCGCTGGTCAAGCGCATCGGCATCACCCTGCACGGACTTTCCGCGCGCAGCGGCTGGCAGGGCCAGCTCTTCAGCGATCCGCGCAAGGATGGGCGCGCGAAAGTCGCGGAGGCGGCGAGCGCGAGCCACGCGGATCGCCAGCATGCCGTCGACCGCGCTCTCGATCGTCTGCGGGCGAAATATGGATTCGGCGGCATGCTGCGCGGAGCGAGCTTGCCGCTCGCCGCGGATCACGCGCGCACGCGGGATGGATTCGTGCTGCGCACGCCGTCGCTCAATCAATAGTCGGTACGGAGTCAGGTGAATTCGTCCGGAGTCGTGAAGGCATCTGCGCGCCGCGCACACGGCGCGCAGATGCCTTCACGACTCCGGACGAATTCACCTGACTCCGTATCGCGGATGCCTTCACGACTGCACAGGCATTTACCCGACGCTGGATCGCGCGCACCGGCCGGATGCGCGTACCGCCGACGAACTCGACGTCGTCGCGGCCGGCGAAGCGCCGCTTCATGACGGCGATCGCGGAGCGGTTGGAATCGACGAGCAAAAAGTTGCGGCCGGAGTCGAGCGCGGCTGCGCCGGCGGTGCCGCTGCCGGCGAAGAAGTCGAGCACCAGGCCGCCGGGCGGACAGGAGGCGCGCACGATCCGGCGCAGGATTCCCAGGGGTTTCTGGGTCGGGTACCCGAGCTTCTCGCGGCCCGTGGGGCTGACGATCGTGTGCCACCAGGTGTCCGTCGGCAGCTTGCCGCGCGCGCGCTTGGCTTCGGTCACGAGCATCGGCGCCATGTACGGAATGCGGTCGAGCTCGTCCTGCGAAAAGTAGTAGCGCCTGGGATCGACGACGTAGACCAGGATGTTGTCGTGCTTGGGCGCCCAGCGTTTCTTCGTGCGCGCGCCGTAGTCGTAGGCCCAGACGATCTCGTTCAGGAAGGACGCGCGGCCGAAGATCTGGTCGAGCAGCACCTTGACGTAGTGCACCTCGCGCGGATCAAGGTGCAGGTAGAGGCTGCCGGTCGGCTTGAGCACGCGCCGCGCCTCGCGCAGGCGCGGCTCGAGGAAACCCGCGTAATCGTCGAACTGGTCGGCGAACGAGCGCGTCGCGAGCCGCACGCTCGTGTAGCGATCGCCGTGGAACCCGCGCTGTGCACCCGCCGCGTCGCGCACCGAGCGCGTGGTGGTCCGCGCCTGGCGCTTGCCGGTATTGAAGGGCGGATCGACGTAGACGAGGTCGACGCTCGCATCCGCGAGCCCGCGCAGCACGGGCAGGTTGTCGCTGAAAATGACGCGGTTCAAGCCGGACACCGCGCGCCGGCGCTCAATTCACCTTGAGCAGCTCGACGTCGAACACGAGCACGGCGTTGGGCGGAATGGTCGGCGCGCGTCCCGCGGGTCCGTAGGCGAGGTTGCCCGGGATCACGAGCTTGCGCTTGCCCCCCACTTTCATCCCCGGGATGCCTTCGAGCCAGCCCGGGATCACGCCGCCGGCCAGGTTGACCGGGAAAGGCTGGCGACGCGGAACCGAGCTGTCGAACTGGGTCCCGTTGAGCAACCAGCCGGTGTAGTGCACCGTCGCGGTTCCGGACTTCGAGGGAGCTTCCGCGCCGTCGCCGACTTTGATGTCGTAGTAGCGCAGGCCCGTCGCGGTCGTCGTTCCAAGGCCAGTGACCGGATCGCCGGGGAACAGCGGGATCGGCGTGGTCGAAACCACCTCGCCCGATTTCCCGTCGATGATCACGGCCTGCTCGGCGCCGTCGTGGATCAGGGTGATCTCGATCTGGCCCGTCGCGGAAACCGAGGCGGCGGAGACCACGCCTCCATCCTTCGAGGCGCGCCCGATGGCGTCGACCAGCTTGACCGGCATGGCTGCGAGTTCCTTCTCGCGCGCGGCGGGATCGGGAATCTTCGTGAGGTCCTGACCTCCGCCGGCGAGCGGAAGGACTGCGGCGAAGGCGGCGGCGCTGCCGAGCGCGAGCGCGGCGATGGAAAGAATTCGATTCATGTTCATGACGTTGTGACCGTTTCAGGTCGTCCGGTTCGGACGAAGGAGGACCAGAGGATAGCGAACCGCCGCGGACAGTGCGGTGTCGATCGTGTTCTCACCCTTGTAGCTGACTCGCGAGAGTTCTAGTTTCGGCCCCATCTGCGGCGGCTGTGTGCAGCCTTCCGTTCCCGGCACCCCCAAACCAAAGAGAATTCTCCGATGCATCCGATCGTCACAAGCTTGTGCGCCATTTCCCTCCTCACCGCCGTCGCTTCGGCACAGGGATCCCGCTACGGTCCGATGGGCGGAGAGAACCTCTTCAATATCGGCGGCTCGATCGGCACCACGGAAATCGACAACGACGACACCACCTCGATCAACCTGCAAGCCGGCTTCGGCCACTTCCTGACCGACGTGCACGAAGTCGGAGGCCAGCTCAACGAGAATTACTCGAGCCCCGACCAGGGCGACGACACGATTTTCACGTCGGTGACGGGCTACTACAACTACAACTTCCGCCAGAACCCGCGCACCTGGTTCTACGTCGGGCCGCACGCCGGCTTCCTGCTCGCCGATGCGGGCGGCGAGGATGACACCGCGCTCGCCTTTGGCGTCCACGGCGGCGTCCGTCACTGGCTCAGCGAGAACTCGGCCGTGTTCGCCGAGCCGCGCTTGACGATCTCCGAATTCGATGGAGACGACGTCCAGACCGCGGAAGTGATCTTCGGCTACACCGTCGTACTGTAGATTGCTGGACGGCTCTGCGCGCAGCGGCCGCTGCACCGCGCACTGCCTCCGATGACCCATCCCCTTTTCGAAGGGACACGAGAGCTCGCCCGGCGCTTCCGCGAGGAGCGCCGGGGTCGAAGCCACCCCAGCAGCGAGGAATTCCTCGACGCGCAGCGCGAGAGCCCGTCGTACCCGGCCGGCATCGCGCGCGAGCAGTGGGTGACGCTGCTCGACGCGATGCGCAATGCGCGCGGGAACGAGATCGACTCGATGGTGAACGAGTGGATCGAGCAGCTGCCCGCCCTCGATCCCACGCTCGTTCCCTCGACCCTGCCGCTCGCGGAGGACGGCGAGCGGACCGTCGCCTCGGCCCAGGTCCCGGCGGAGGACGCGCGCTACATCGACCGGCGCTACCGGATCGTGCGCGTGCTCGGCGAGGGCGCCTTCGGCAAGGTGTTCCTGGTCCAGGACAAGCTGCAGAACGATCACGAGCTCGCGCTCAAATTGATCAAGAAGGAGCACACGGCGACCAGCGAAGCCCTGGTGCGCTTCAAGAACGAGATCCTGCTGCTGCGCGTCCTGAATCACCCGGGCATCCCGCAGATCTTCAACGACGGGATCAGCGAGGACGGCGAGTTCTACTACACGATGGCCTATGTCGCGGGCCGCACGCTCGACGACGTGATCCGCAAGGAAGCGCCGCTCGATCCGCTGCGCATCGTGCGCATCACCAAGCAGATCATCGACGTGCTCGAGTACGCCCACGCGCGCGGAGCGATCCACCGCGACCTGAAGCCGGGCAATATATTCTTGCTGCACGCAGGCACGCCCAAGGAGCAGGTGCGCGTGCTCGACTTCGGCATCGCCAAGGTGCTCTCGCGCGAAGGCATCCTTGAGCACGCGCAGACGATGAACACCGAGATGCCGCTCGGCACGCCGCACTACATGTCGCCCGAGCAGGTGCGCGGCACTGAGGTCGACGGCCGCACGGACCTGTACGCGCTGGGCGTGATCCTCTACCAGATGTGCTCGGGCCGTTTCCCGTTCAGCGGCAAGACGCTGATGGAGATCCTGGCCGCGCGTCTGGAGCGGCCGGCCACGCCGCTGGTCGACGAGACGACGCCTGCGTGGCTGCGCGACCTGGTCATGAAGCTGCTCGAGCGCGAGCGCGACGCGCGGCCGGACACGACTTCGATCCGTTTGGCGCTGGATCATTTGCATGGCTCGCACCGCGAGCTGTCGAAGAAGCTGACCTGGATCGGCGCGGCCGTGGTCCTGATCGCGGGTGCGGTGGCCTGGATCGCGTTCGGGGGCAAGGGAAAAGAGCCTTCGAACGGAGCCGTCGTGCCCTCGACCGGGAAAGAACTCGCGAACGTGGATCCCAAGTCCGGATCTGGCGAGCCCACGGATGTACACAAGCCGCCGGCTTCGTCGACGGAGGAGCCCGAACACGGCAAGCAAGAGCAGTCGAGCCCGCCGAGCAAGGATCCCGCGGAGACTCCACCGAAGTCGGGTGAGGTCAAGACGGACATCGACAAATCGGGTGAGGTCGCTGCGCGTCCCGCCGAAGCGGACGACAAGCAGGCTGCGCCCACTGTGCCGACTCCGGTGCCGTTCACTCTGGACTTCCTCGATCCTCCGAACGATCGGACGCTGATGATCCCGGCGCAGCAGAAATCCTTGTCGATCCAAGGCAAGGCTTCGCGTGCGCTTACGAGCGTCCATTCCGCAGCGACCGAGGGCACGATCGATCCGGGCGATCGCACGCGCTTCGGGCTGGTGATCGCGCTCGCGGCCCCGCTCGCGACGGCAGGGAGTCAGGACAGCGAGATTCAGATCGATCTCGTCGACACGGAGAGCAACCACCTCAAGACGGCCCTGCACATCACCCGCATTGCGGCGCTGATTCCAGCAGGCTGCAGCGCGGCGTCGAATGCATCGATCGACGAGCAGGGCCGTGTGAAGGAAGTCGTGCACGACAAGACAGGGATCCAGCTCGATCTCGTGAGCACGGGCAAGACTGGTTTCTATCTCGGGCGCTTTGAAGTCACGCGCGACGAGTGGAACAAGGGCGCGGCGACGCTCGCCGGCAAGACGAAGATCACGGCGGCGCCTTCGGGCGAGGATCCCGGCAGACATCCGGTGACCGGCGTCGATCTCGAGCTGGCGAAGGAGTTCTGCGATCGGTCGCAGCTGCGTCTGCCGACGCCCGCGGAGTGGGAGAGCGCTGCCGCGCTCGGCGAGGGCAAGGCTTTCCCCTGGGGCGAGGAGAATGTCCCTTCGGCTTGCAACTGCAACGACACGGGCGTCGACGACCACTATCCGAAGACGGCACCGGTCGGAAAGTTCCCGAAGGATCACTGCGGGCGGTTCTTCGACATGTCCGGCAACGTCCAGGAGTACTGCGTCGACGAGAGCGGGAAAGCGACGCTGGCAGGCGGAAGCTGGTTCTCGAATCCGGCTGCGTGCAAGCTCAAGGCCACGAACTTTGCGGCGTCCAAGGGTTCCGAGCGCATCGGCTTCCGCGTCGCCCTGTCCTGCGAACCATGACCATGAACACGTTTTCTCACGGGCTTGGGCTGTCGACGCTGCTGCTCGCGGCGCTCGCCGGATGCGCTTCGTCGTCCTCGGGCGGCGCATCGCCCGCGAAGTCGACGCGCCTCGGTCGTCAAGTCCTTCCGCTGCCGCCTGACTGGCTCCTGTCGTTCACGTCCGGCGGTGGAGAAGTCCTGCGCAGGGACACTCAGGCCAGCGAGCGCAAGCTCGCGGCGGCCCCAACCGGTTTCGGACGGCCGATTGCATCGAGCGTCGATCTCGGCAGCCTCATGGCCGCGGTCGTGCACGAGCACGGTTTCGCCGTGGTCAATCTCAGCAGCTCGGAGACGGAGCCCTCCTGGCTTCCGAAGGAATGGAGCAAGCCGCCGACGAGCGTCTTCGTCTCCGATGTCTACGCCGCGACGCTCGGCGGCAGCGAAGCATGCTTCTGGGACCTCAGCAGCGCGAAGCTGACGCTGACAATCGATCTCGCGAGCTGGAGCCGCGATCACCGCCTCGGGCCCGCGGTCTGCATCGTCCCCGACCGCTCGATCCAGGGCCGAGCCACGGTGCTGTTCAGCTCGCCGGAACGCACGGATCTCCAGGTGCTCGATTTCTCGCGCGGGACGCCGGAAGTCGTCGCCAGCGCGAGCATCCTGCTCGAGAACACGAAGAAGTCCTGGTGGCGTGTCGAGCGCTGCGCCTACGACGGCGAGCGCCTGTTCCTGAGCGGCACCCAGGAAGTCACCGGGACGAATTCCTCGGGCCAGGTGGTCCCCCAACCCTCGCCCTTCCTGATGAAGGTCGACCTGGAGACCCGCGTCTACGAGCTCCTCTTCCGCGAGAACACCCACGCCCTCGATCAAGAAGTCGACGAGCTCGCCGCCGCGAACGGCATGGTCGCCACCCTGCGCCGCGACGGCCTCCTGCGCGTCTTCCGCGACCGCGAAAAGGTCTACGAAAAGCAGGACCGCCCCGGCCGCGCCCTCGCCTGGCTCGGCGAAAACTCCCTCGCGATCTTCGACGCCTCCGCGATCGAAACGATCGCGATCCCTGGTACCCGGTAAAACACCGCCATCCTGAACCTGGCCCATACCCCGCGCCTCTAGGAGATGGCGTCCTCACGCCCGATCGGCGACAACGCACGTTCAGGCACTTTCTCTCCGTGCGGCGAACGGGGTGCCCGTGCGACTGAACCCGGCTGACTGCGTCTGGAGGTCGGCCTCGGAAGCTTCGCAAGGCCAGCCCGCCGCTTCGTAGCGACGTCTGACCACGCGACGAGTCATCAAGGTCACTGCACGATCGTAGTCTGCCGCCACTCTT
>DATHET010000120.1:0-16922 GCA_035490315.1 Planctomycetota bacterium | reverse complement strand
GCCACTCGCCCGGCGGCGGGACCGGCGGCTCGAAAGGCAGCTCGCGCACCAGCCCGCGCTGAGTGGCCTTGATCTCACCTTTCGGCGTCAAACGCGGCGAAACAGGCTGGATCGAGACGTCGTCGTCCTCGTCTTCGCTGTCGTGCTCGCGCGGAATTTCCTCGGCGTCCTCGGCGTCGGCATCGAAGTCCGCGTCCTCGTCGACGATCTCGTCCTCGGTGGCCGCGTGGACGGCGATCGAGTCCTCGTCGTCATCCTCCGCTTCGTCGGAATCGGCGAAGCTCGCCGCGGCGGGCCGCAGATCCTCGTCGTCATCGATCGCCGCGGCAGGCGCGATGCGCTCGGCTTCGATGATCTTCGCGGGCTCTGGCTTGACGCGACGAGCGGCGCTGGTCGGCGCCTCGGCTTCGAGCGTGTTGCCCGCGAGCATCAGTGTGCCCTGAGTGCCCTGGGTGAGCGCGCTCTCGCCGAGCCGGGCGCCGCGCAGGAAATCCCACAGGCTGAGGAACATGTTGCCCACCCAGGTGAGCGATGCGCGCGCGAAGGACTCGCCGCGCTCCTCGCGCCGCGCCGCTGCCCAGTCGTGCAGCTCGACCAGCATCGGGTAGAAGGCCATGTTGGTCGCGAGCATGAACGAGACGATGGTCAGCGCGATCATCACGAGCCACAGCCCCGGGCCACCGAGCTTCAGCTCCAGCGCCTGCGTCGCGATCGCCGCCAGCCAACCGCCCGGCCCGTAGGGCAGCTGGCCGCTGGCGCTCTGCTTGATGTCGTCGCTGCCCAGGGCCATGTGCAGCAGGAAGGCCAGGCTCAACGCGAAGGAGATCGCGGCGACGATCCGCAGCGGAGCCTTGGGAACCGAGTTGCGCGTGACCAGCACCAGCCCCCAGGCGAATCCGAGGAACGCGAAGATCAGACCGGCCGCGCCCGCGATGATGTAAGCCGCGTGCGCGAGGTAGTAGCCGAGCTGTCCGCCCCAGTTCGACCGGGCGCCGTTGGCGTCGTAGCTCAGCATCGAGATCGTGAGCCACAGCGAGCCGAAGATCATCAGGATCCCGACCACTTCGCGCGCGTGCTGCGAAGGCTCCGCGTCCTCGGCGACGAACAGGCTCTTGACGAGCGAGCCCAGGCGCGACATGAAGCCCGCGTCGGACCGTCCTCCCTCGTCTGCCGTGGAACGCTTGCGCGTTGCCGATCGAGCCATGAATTCTCCAGCCGCCGAGAGCGCCGACCTCGGGCCGGCGCCGGCGCGCTAGTGAAGGCGCGCCTTGTCGATCACCAACTCCGCGAGGACTTCGGCGATGTCCTCTTTGGAGCGTCGGGCCAACCCCTGACGCGAGCCGTCCCGCCCGAGAATCGTGGCGCTCGAACGGATCGCGTTGAGCGCACTCTCGTCATTGAGAACGATGTAGTCCAGGTTCTTGCGGCGCAGTTTTGCCTGCGCGCGCCGTTCACCGTCGCCAGTTTCCAGTGCGAAGCCCACCACGAGCCGCTCGCCCTTGCCCCGCGCGACGCTGGCGAGAATATCTGGGTTGCGAGTCAAGTCCAAGCGCGCGGTCTTCGCTCCGCCGTCTTTCTTGCGCCACTTTCCAGCGAGCTTTCGCGCCGGTCGCCAGTCGGCGACAGCCGCGGACATGACCAATGCGTCAGCGTTGCGGAAGGCCTTGGCAACCGCCGCGTGCATGTCCCTGGCGCTGGTGACGTCGATGCGCTCGACGCCGCTCGGCGTGGCGAGCGAGACCGGTCCGGCGATCAAGGTCACCCTTGCGCCGCGTCGCGCGAGGGCCGACGCGATGGCAAAACCCATCCGGCCGCTCGACTCGTTGGACAGATAGCGCACCGGATCGACGTACTCGCGCGTCGGGCCGGCCGTGACGACGGCGGACAGGCGGGTGGCGCGCTTGGCAGCTCGAGCGCGAGGCGCGCTCATGCTTTCAAGAGCTCCGCGACCCGCGTGAGCAGGGCTGCGGTCTCGGGCAGGCGGCCTTTTCCGTCGTCGCCGCAGGCCATGTGGCCGGAATCGGGCTCGATCACCGTCCATCCGTCGCGGCGCAGGAGCTCCAGATTCCGCTGCATGGCGGGCTGGGCCAGCATGTGAGGGTTCATCGCGGGAGCGACCAGGCGCGGACGCTTCCCCGGGCAGGCCAGGATCGCGGTGGTGACCAGGTCCCCCGCCATGCCGTGGGCCAGGCGGGCGATCAGGTCGGCGCTCGCCGGCGCGACGAGGATCAGCTCGGCCCAGGCGCCGAGCTGGATGTGATCCATGGCGCCGCGCCGTCCCGGACCGTACTCGCTGACCGAGGCGGACTCGCCGGTGACCGCCTCGAAGAGCTGGGGCGAGATCAGCTCGGCGGCGGTCGGCGTCAGGACCGTGCGCACCGTGTGCCCGGCCTGGACCAGCTTGCTCGCCAGGTCGCAGGCCTTGTAGATCGCCACGGAGGCGCCGCAGCCAAGCAGGATGTTCGCCATGCCCCCCTTTTATAGACAACCGGAGGGCCGGGGCGCGCCTCGAGCAGGCCCTGGCCGCGCTGATGCTTTCCGGCTGCGCCTCGAGACGGGGCGGATTCAGCGTCCCACGAGCTCCTGCTCGAGCCGCTCGAGGAAGAAACCCACGTCGGTCACCAGCCCGACGGCGTGCAGAGTCCCGCGGTTGGCCAGCTTCGTCGGCAGGCTCTCGGTCATGTCGACGCAGACGGTCTTGACGCTGGCCGGCAGCAGATTGCCGACCGCGATCGAGTGCAGGGACGAGGCCAGCATCAGGCACATGCCGCAGCCCTCCAGCGCCGCGGCGTAGGCGAGCTGGGCTTCGAGAACGTCGGTGATCACGTCCTTCAAGGGCCCGTCGTCGCGGATCGAGCCCGCGAGGACGAAGGGGACGCCGGCGCGCACGATCTCGAACATGACGCCGCGCTCGACCAGGCCGGACTCCACGGCCGCGCGGATGCCGCCGGCGCGGTTGACCGCGTTGATCGCGAAGAGGTGGTTGCGGTTGCCGCCCTCGACGGCCCGGCCGGAGAGCTGGCACACGCCGAGCGAGGTCTTCAGGATCGCCTTCTCGAGGTCGTGGGTCGCGAAGGCGTTGCCGCTGAGCAGCACGTGGATCCAGCCCGCGCGGACCAGCCTGCCCAGGGCCGCGTCACCGCCGGAGTGGACGATCGCCGGGCCCGCGACGAGCGCGATCTTGGAGCCCTGCTGGCGCAAGGCTTTCATCTCGCGCGCGATGCCAGCGATCGCGATGCCCTTGTTGACCTCGGACGACACGTCGTTCGACATGAAGCCGAAGACCGAGTAGCCGCGGCTGCGCTGGGGCGGCACGACGCGCAGGCCAGAGCCGCGCAAGAGGACCATCTCGCCGCGCCTCACCAGGCGTTGCTTGACGCAGGTCGGCCCGCCCTCGCGCAGCACCAGGGCGCAATCCATTTTCTGGCCGCGGACCTTCTGCCAGCTGCCTTCGGTGCGCACGAACGTCTCGAAGTTCGTCGTGGAGTAGAAGTCGTCGGGCAGGATTCCGTCGCTCTCGGCGGGAGCGAAGCGCGCGTCGGCGACGTCCGCGGAAGCGCCGAGGTAGGACAGGCTCTCGAGGATCCGATCGAGGCGGTGCGGATCGCCGGCGCGCACGAGGATCCGCGCGGCGGAGGGCTCGTCGTTGGTCTTGCCGATCTGGAAGTCGAGCACCTCGAACTCCCCGCCCTCCTCGACGATGCGAGCGAAGGTCTTGCGCAGGATGTCGGAGTCGATCAGGTGGCCGGAGAGCTCGACGATCTGATGGACCATCGAATCAGTCCAGGCCCGCGATGCGCTTGATCTTCTCGACGGCGTGGTCGACCACGTCGTTGACCACGATGTGGTCGTACTTGGTGCGCTCGCGCCATTCGTCCTCGGCCTTCTGCAGGCGGCGCTCGAGCACTTCGGGCGACTCGGTCTTGCGCGCGGTCAAGCGCCGGCGCAATTCGTCGAAGTCCGGCGGCGCGATGAACACGTAGATGCCCGGCTCGCCCAGCGTCTTCAACTGCAGCGCGCCCTGCACGTCGATCTCGAGCAGGTAGACCTCGCCGCGCGCGAGAGCCTCCTCCATCGGCCGCCGCAGCGTGCCGTACATGTTCCCGTAGACGTCGGCGTGCTCGATGAACTCGCCGGCGGCCATCATCGCTTTGAACTCTTCGCGGCTGACGAATCGGTAATCGCGGCCGTCGACCTCTCCGGGCCGCGGCGCGCGCGTGGTCGCCGAGACCGAGAAGCGCACGCGAGGATCCTCGAGCAGGCGCTTGCAGATCGTGGTCTTGCCGCTGCCGGATGGACCGGAGATCACCAGCATGGTGCCCTTGCGCAAGCGGGTGCTCACTCGATGTTCTGCACCTGCTCGCGCAAGCGCTCGATCGCCGTCTTCATCTCGACCACCGCGTGGGCGACCTCGGCGTCGATGCATTTCGAGCCGATGGTGTTGCTCTCGCGCAGGAGCTCCTGGACCAGGAAATCGAGCTGGCGTCCGACGGGTCCCTTGCGCGCGAGGATCGCGTCGAACTGCGCGAAGTGGCTGCGCAGGCGCGTCAGCTCCTCGGCGACGTCGAGCTTGTCGGCGATCAAGGCCACTTCGCGCGCGAGATCGTCGGGCCCGATCTGGGTGCGGCCGCCGAGCAGCTCCTCAACGCGCCGTTTGAGGGCCGTGTGCTGACCTTGAACCACCAGCGGCATGCGCTTCTCGATCTTGTGCGCCAGCTGCTCGAGGATCTTGCGGTTGTGCTTCAGGTCGAGCTCGAGCGCCTTGCCTTCGGCCTCGCGCATCTCTTCCATGGCGAGCAGGGCCGCCTGAACCACCTTGATCAGGAGCTTTTTTTCGCGGTCGAGCGCGCGCAGCTCCGTGCCGACGTTCGTGACCACGCCGGGAAGTTGCGCGAGGGTGTCGAGCGAGAGCTCCGCCTCGAGGCCGAGCTGCTTGGCGAGCTTGAGCAGGTCCTTCTGCAGGCGCTTGGCGACCTCGGGATTCACCTGCGGCCCGCCGACGCGACCCGTGCTGCTCATCGTGACGTTCAAATTGACCGAGCCGCGGTCGAGCCGTTGCTTGATCAGGGCTTCGATCTCCGGCTCGAGCTCGGCGAATTCGTTCGGCAGGCGCAGCTTGACTTGCAGGTGCTTGTGATTGACCGCGCGCACCTCGGCGCGCAGCGACACACCGCCCTGCTCGAGCGCGGCCGCACCGAATCCGGTCATCGATCGCATCGGATCAGGCCTTCGACACGGCGCCGGGGCGGCTTCCGGGCTTGATCGCGGGCCCATGGGTGCCGGACTTGCACAGCGGACACTCCGCGGGATCCCAGGAGAAGGCTTCGACCGCGGCCAGGGCCGTGAACGGCAGACCCTCGGCTTCGAAGGGATTGACGCGGCCGGAGCGGTTGATGATCGAAGCCACGCCGATCGGCACGCCGCCCAGTTTTTTAACCAGCGCGAGCACCTCGCGCACGGATCCGCCGGTGGTCAGCACGTCCTCGACGATCAGGAGCTTTTCCCCAGGCGCGATCTCGAAGCCGCGGCGCAGGGCCATCGCTCCGTCGACGCGCTCGCTGAAGAATGCTCGCGTGCCGAGCACGCGCGCGACTTCCTGCGACCAGACCACGGCGCCGAGCGCGGGTCCGATCACGAGCTCCGGCGCGACGCGCAGCTTCGAGGCCACTTCGCGCGCCATGGTTTCGGCGTGCTTCGGCTCGGCGAGCAGCAGCGCGCACTGGAAGTACTGGTTCGAGTGGCGACCGCTCGAGAGCTGGAAGTGCCCTTCGAGCAGGGCGCGGCTCGAGCGGAAGAGATCGAGGACCTGCGCGGCCTCCATCGTCACTTGCCGTCGTTGGGCGGCGTGGTCGGAGGCGCGCTGGGCGGTCCACTGGGCGGCGCGCTCGGCGGCCCGGCCGGAGGCGCTCCCGGATTCGCCTCACCCGTTTCCGGCGGCACGACATCGCTCCCAGAATCGACGACTCCCGACTGTCCACTGTGCAAGCGATTCAGCACCGTGATCAGCATCGCGCTGGCCAGGAACACTCCGACCACGATCGCCGTGAACGTGTTGATGCCGCGCGCGCCGGCGCCGAACGTCTCCTGGCCGCTGGTGCCCAGGGCCTGGCCGAAGCCGCCGCCTTTGCCCTCCTGCAGCAGGATCACGATGATCAGCACGACCGCCGCGAGGATGAACAGGAAATACAGGAGCGTGATGACTAGGTCCATGGCTGCTTCTAGGTCGCGAACGGATTAGCGTGCGACCTCGACGATCGGGAGGAAAGCTTCGGATTTCAAGGAGGCGCCGCCCACGAGCACGCCGTCGACGTCGGACACGCGCATCAGGGCCTGGATATTGTCGGGTTTGACGCTGCCACCGTACTGGATCCGGACGCGATTCGCCGCCGCGTCCGAATACATGCCGGCGAGCATGCCGCGCAGGTAGCTGTGCACCGCGCCGATCTGCGCCGTAGTGGCGTTGTTGCCGGTGCCGATGGCCCACACCGGCTCGTAGGCCAGGGTGACCTGGCCGAGCATGGCCTCGTCGACGCCGGCGAGTCCCAGGGTGAGCTGGCGGCCGATGCGCTGCTCGGTGGCATCGGACTCACGCTCCTCGGCGGTCTCGCCGACGCAGAGGATGATTTCCAGGCCGGCTTCGAGGGCCGCGTGGAGCTTGCGGTTGATCAGCCGATCGTCCTCGCCGTAGAGCTGGCGGCGCTCGGAATGGCCGCAGAGCACGATCGTCGCGCCGACGTCCTTGAGCATCGCCGCGCTGACTTCGCCGGTGAAGGCGCCGGACTTCTCGTCGCAGCAATTCTGCCCGCCGACCTGGACCGAAGACCCCGCGACGGCGCGCACGATCTCGTCGAGGTAGACGAAGGGCGGAAAGATCGCCACGTCGCGGTCGGCCCAGCCGACGGAGCGGGCCGCGAGACCCCGCGCCAGGGCCGCGCCGCTCTTGCGGTCGAGGTTCATCTTCCAGTTGCCCGCCAGGAAGGGCCGGCGGCTCACGCGGGCCCCTTGGTGACGAGCGGCTCGCCGACGACCAGCACGCGGCCGTCGAGGGCCACCAGGGCACGCGCGTCCTGGGCCAGACGCTCGAATTCCAGCGGGGAAATCGCCTGGTTTCCGTCGGAGTGGACCTCGGAAGGATTGGGATGGACCTCGACGATCAAGCCGTCGGCGCCCGCGGCGAGCCCGGCGCGCGCGAGCGGCCTCACCAGGTCGCCGCGACCGGCGGCGTGGGACGGATCGACGATCACCGGCAGGTGCGTGTGGCGCTTGAGGAAGGCCACGCCGCCGACGTCGAGCAGATTGCGCGTCGTAGAGTCGAAGCCGCGCACGCCGCGCTCGCAGAGCACCACCTGGGTATTGCCGGCCGAGAGGATGTACTCGGCGGCGAGCACGAACTCGCGCAGGGTGGCCATGAAACCGCGCTTGAGCAGCACCGGTTTGCGCGTGCGGCCGACTTCGAGCAAGAGCGGCGCGTTGAACATGTTGCGCGAGCCGATCTGGAACATGTCGGCGGCGTCGCCGACCGCTTCGATGTCGCGCGGGTCGAGCACCTCGGTGACGATGGCGAGGCCGGTCTCGATGCGCACGCGTTCGAGGATCTCGAGCCCCTTGGAGCGCGTGCCCTGGAAGGAATAGGGCGAGGTGCGCGGCTTGAAGGCTCCGCCGCGCAGGGCCAGGGCGCCGCGCTCGCGCACCGCGCGCGCGATCTCGAGGGTGCGGTCGTAGTCCTCGATGGCGCAGGGGCCGGCGATCAGGGAAACCGCCCCGTTGCCGAAGCGGGCGCTGCCCACCGCGACCTGGGTGTCGGGGCGGCCGGCGATCCGCTCGTGCAGCTCCCGCGAGGCGCCGGTGTCGAGCACGGCCCGCACGCTGGCCATGTCCTCGAAGCGCGAGCGGTGCTCGGGCCGGCCCGGACCGGTGAGCTCCAGGTACTCGCGCTCGGCATCGAGGAAGCGTGGGCAGAGCGAGAGTTCGCGGGCCAGGTCGAGGATCGCTTCGATCTCGCCGGCGGCGAGCTTCTTCTGGAGGCGAATCAGCATGGAGGGCAGGTCGAGCGTCCGGAGGCCCCATAGCCCACCGAGTCCGTCCCTGCGAAGCAAATCAGTCTAACGCGGCCACCGGCACGCCGCCACGCAGCGCAAGCGGCCCGCTTCGGCGCGGGGCGGAGCGGCTCTGGCTCCCTGCGCTCGCGGCCCGTACGCTTCGAAGCGTGCAACGCCTCGCCCTGATCTTCACCGTCCTGGTGTTCTCGCTGGTGATCGGCGGATTGCTCTGGCGCCACGGCTCGAAGCTGCCGGCGGCCCGGCCTGATTTCACGCCGAGCGCCGCGGTGGCCTTGCCACACCTGGTCGATCCGCTGGCCGTCGTGCCTCCCGCCGGCGCCGCGCGCGCGGATCGATTGGCGCTGCGGGTCGTCGATCCCGCGGGCGCGGCGGTCGCGGGCGCTGCTCTGGTGGTGCGCGCCTCGAAGGCACCGATCTGGGCCTTCACCGCGGCCGACGGAACCGCGACGCTCGAGGGCCTTTCCCCCGGGACCTCGCGTCTGGCGGTGCTCGCCTTTCCCCATCCGGGCCTGGAGCTCGACATCGAGCCCGGTCCCGAAGTGCGCGAGATCGCCCTGGAGGCCAAGGCCACGCTGCCCGCCAGGCTGGCCGACATCCCGCGCTCCCGTTTCGCGGGAAGCCTGCGCGCGAGCGACGCGGAGCCCCTCGCGGACTTCGAGATCCTGCTCCTTCCGGTCGCCGCCGCGTCCGAGCTCGGCGGCGCGCTTCCCCGCCGCGGCGTCTCGGATCATGCCGGGAGGTTCGCATTCGACGGCCTGGCCCACGGCCGCTATCTGATCAAGGTGCTGCCGGCCTGGGCGAGCGGCGGATCCTGGCCCGATCTCGTGGCGGAGAAGTCGCGCGAGCTGGAATTCAGCGCCGACATCGTGGAAGGCCAGGTCGAGCTGGCGCGCGGAGGCATCGAAGGCGAAGTGCGCGACGACCTGCGGCGCGCCCTCGAGGGAGCTCTGGTCCTCGTCAACCAATCGGGCAACGAGACGCACATCTGGCCGCCGAGCTCGAGCGGGCCCGACGGTCGCTTTCGGATCCAGGACCTGCCGCCAGGGAAGTACCGCGTCTCCTGCCGCGCCGGCGAAGGTGGCTCGGCGATCGACGAGCTCGACGTGATCGCTGGAGCCCCGACCTGGGCCGCCTTGCCGAGCTTCGCGGCGCGCAAGCGGCCCTGAACCTTCGCCATGAATCGCACTCTCGCGCTACTCCTGACGCTCGCGGTGCTCCTGGCGCACATGCTCGCGATCCACAAGAACATGCTCGGCGCGATCGCGCCGCCGTACGACGAAGCCCACGTCGTGTTCCGCATCGCGCGCAACCTGGTCGAGTCGAAAAGTCTGGCCTGGGACCGGGGCAGCCCGCAGGTCGAGAGCTTCTCCTCGTTCCTGTGGGTCCTCGTCGCGGCGGTCGGCCAGCTCTTGAACATCCCGGTGACCGTGTTCTGCCAGACGGTCGGCGCGGTCAGCGCGCTGATCACGGTCTTCGTGCTGGCGCAGTTCTCACCGGTGCGCCTCGCCGGCGTGATCGCCCCGCTGCTCTTCGTGGTCAGCGGAGGCATCGCGGCGGCCGCGGCCAGCGGTGCGGAAACCTCGACTTTCGCCCTGTTCGTGGTCGCGAGCTTCCTCGCCTTCGAGCGCCGAGCCGGTTTCACTTTCGCTGCCATGCTCTGCCTGTGCGTCGCGACGCGCGAGGAAGGCGTGGGCTTCGCGCTGATGCTCCTGGCACTCGAGATCGCGGGCGGTCTGCGCCAGGCGGGCAAGGGGAGGGTCAGCCTGCTGCGCTGGTTCATTCCCGCGGCCTGCGTCGTGGGAGCGATGACCCTGCTGCGCCATCAATTGTTCGGCAGCTGGCTCTCGCCCTACTTCTACGCCTGGACCAGGACCAGTCCGGACCGCTGGCTGATCGGTGCGCGCTACCTGGCCGACTTCGTGCGCACCTCGGGCTGGACGCTGCTGCTGGTCTTCCCGCTGTACTACCTGGCGCGCGGCACGATGACCGGTGTCGGCCGGCGCGCGATGCTGCTCTCGATCGGCTACGCGGCGATGGTCGTCGGCCAGGGCGGCGGATACGGTCCGATGTTCCCGCCGCTGGTCCCGATGATCGCCCTGCTCCTGATCGCGATGCAGGAAGCGATGACTCTCGCGCTCGACAGCTCGCGGCGCATCTGGCCGCAAGTCACCTGGGCGCTTTTCCTGCTCGCCCTTTCGACCTCGGCCCTGGGCAGCAAGTACCCCGGCGACCTGTCGCTCCTGCCGCTGGCGAATCTGCACCGGCACTGGACCGAGAGCAGCACACCACCGCGCCTGTCCTACGTCGACCGCCTCGGACGTCTCGGCCTGGTCGACGAGATCAACGCGACGGAAAGGCTGCGCAATCTCGGGACGTTCATGCGCGAGCAGAAATTCGATCTGAACAAGACCGTCCTGACTCCCTGGCCGGGAGCCATCGGCTACCTGTCGCGCCTGCGCGTGATCGACGCCCTCGGTCGAACCACGCTGCTGCCGGGCGAGAGCGTGCCCAGACCCTGGAGCGGCGTGCAGCGCTCCGACGTGCTCGCGCTGCTCGCGACGAAACCGGACTACATCGTGCCCTCGCTGATCTGGAATGAGGCGCCCGAGCCGCTGCCGTTGTTCAAGGTCGCGGACAACTGGGTGAAGTTCATCGACAGCGAACCCATCGAGGAGTCCCGGACCGCCGCGGTTCGCGACGCTCTGCGCGCCTACGAGCTGATCACGGTGGCCGTGCCGATGTTCCCGGTGAATCCCCTGCGCTCGCCGACGCGGCCCTTCCATCTGCTGCGGCTGCGCGATCCGAATGTGACGCCGAAGCTGCTGGTCGAGGTCGACAAGGGACATTACCGCGTCTCGGTGCTCCACGCTCACCACGAGCAGATCGTCGATCTGCGGGTCGTGCTGGTCGACTCGGAAGGCGTTTCGTGGTCGGTGCTGCCCACGGGCGCGGTGCGCAAGGGCTCGACCGTCATGATGCGCACGTCTTTGCTGCTCTTTCCGAGCGGGGACCGCTCGATCGAGCTTGCCTCGGGCGATGTGCCTCTTCCTGGTCAGGGGGACTTCCCGAAGGACCGCAAGTTCGTCGAGCTGCGCGCGCAGTTGCGCAATCCGCTCGCGCGCGCCGAGCACCCCTTTGCTCTCGCGAGCGAGGTATTGCCCGTCGTGATCGAGTAGCGTCCGGTTCCAGGGAGTCGCTCGAGAAGTCCAGCAGCTCGCGCGGCGCCGCGCCGATGAAGTCGCGGGCGCGAGGCCGGGACAAAAACTCGCCGGCCCTGGCAGGAACCTGCGACTCTTGTCGCAAGCTCCGGCAAAGGCCGGCGAGTGAGGTTTCCGGAGCTCTACTCGAGGTCGAGCACGCCGTCGAAGTTCGGGGCGGTCTCGGTCAGGGGCAGGGCGAGGAAGTTGACGTCGAAGGCGTAGCGCGCGTTCCAACGCGTCGCGCCGTGATCGCCGATCGAGCCCAGGGCTTCGACGGCGAGGGCGCGAACCCAGGCCGTGCCGGTGGCATCACCGACCAGGTCGCTCAGCGGTTGCACGGCGCGCGAGCCGCCGGTGCGGCCGAGCGCGATGCACGCGGCGAGTTGCGCTTCGAGGCTCAAGCCGCTGGTCAGCGACTTGACCAGGCGATCCGTCACCGGAGCGCCCAGCATCGCCAGGCCTTCGCTGACCGGCACGAAGACTTCCGGCACGCCTTCCGCGCGTTCGAGCACCTTCTCCAGGGCGGGCACCGCTTCGCGGATACCGAGCAGCCCCAAGGAAAGCGCCGCGAAACCGCGGACACTGGCGTCGTTGGACTTCAGCTGCTCGATCAGCAGATCCTTCGCTTCACCGGCTCCGGCGAGACCCAGGGCCAGCGAGGCCGCGCCGGCCACTTCGGGCGAACGCGTGTTCTGCAACATCGAGATCAGCGCGTTGCACGAGTCGGCAGAAGTCGCCTCGCCCGCTTGGCGCAGGCGGTACTCGAACACGCCCAGCGAAAGCGCAGACCAGGCGCGGTCGCTCTCGTTCCCGGAAGCCGCGCGCTTGAGCAGGATCGAGCGCACGCTCTTGGCCGCGTCCAGGCGCTCGGGATCGTCCACCGCGCCACCGGGGCGCGACGCGACCTGGGCCAGACTCATCATCGAGTAGTAGCGGGTCGCCTGATCGGCATTCGACGCGCTCGCTTCCGCGAGCACGTTGCGGATCTCGACGTCGCCGGCATCGTCATCGGAGTCGCCGATGCCGCCCAGGGCCAAGGCCGCGCTCTGGCGGATCGCCAGCCCGTCGTGGGTCGAGAACATCAGGCTTTCGATCAGACGATCGGCGACGCGAGCGCGCAGCTTCGAGGTCTCCGGCTGGTCCGCGCACAGACGCGCGGAGGTCGTCGCGGCCTGGGCGCGAACCCAGGTCGCCTCGCTCGTGCTGTCGAGCACGCGCAGCACCCATTCGACCTCGGCATTGCGCGAGGCGGAGGGAATCTCGAGCTCGCCGCCCGGGAGTGCCATCGCCAGCGTGTCCGACGCGAGCGGAACCAGGCTCAAGGCTTGCAGGCAGGCGACCTTGACGTCGACGGCCATGCCCTTCTCGCCGCTGAAGATCGCGCACAGGCGGCTTGCCGCCACGCGGCGCACGTCCTCGCGCTTGGCGTCGCGGGCGACCAGGCCCAGTCCGTACAGCGCGAAGGTGCGCACGCGATCCGCGCGAACGGCATCCGTCTTGGAGTTCGGAGCCGTCGTCGCGTACTGCGACAAGGCCATCACCGCGTCGTCGTGCCCGAGGATGCCGAGCGCCACCGCGGCCGATTCAGCAACCTTCGTCTTGTCGTTGCTGACGAAGGGAAGGATCAGCTTGTAGACCTCGCGCGAGTTGGCGATGCGCGGGTTTTCGCCGAGCTTGGCGATCGCGATCAGCGCGCGGCCGAGCAGGATCTCGTTCTTCTCCTGCTGGATGACGCGCGTCACGATCGGCGCGAGACGCTCGTAGGCGTCGGCGCGAGCCTCGGCGAGCACTGCGGTGCGCGCGCCGTCACCGGTCGCGATCGGGGCATGGGCCGCGACGTCGATGAAACGGTCGTGATTGAGCGTCCACCACACGCGCCAGCTGCCGGGATCGTCGCTGGTCACGCCGTTGCCGCGCGGAGAGCGCGGTTGCGTGCTCGCCGGCGAGCCGGGTGCGCCGGGAACCAACGGTGCCGACGCTCCCGGAGAGCGCGGAGCGGCCGGGCCGCCGGCGGTCGGACCGAGGGGGCCGGTGTAGGCCGGACGACCAGGAGTGGTCGGCGCGCCGGCGCCACCGGTCGGCACCGTGTCACCCGGAAGCGAAGGACGCGGGCCAGCCGGAGCAGGCGAAGTCGGTGCGTTGCCCGAGGGCCCAGCAGGGGGCGGTGCGCCACCACCTTGCACCGGCGGAGGGGGAGGAGGCCCGCCACCCCATTGGGCAAGAGCAGGCGAAGTGGTTGCGAGCGTCAGTCCGGCAACGGCGATCCAGGTTCTGTGCTTCATTGGTTTTCTACTCTCTTCGAAAGAAACTGATCAGCAAGGGGCGTTGGGCAAGCTCGATCCCTCTCACTCGGGACTCTTAGCGAAGTCCGGACTTGCGGCAGGTCAGGTAGTCACCATCGGCCTCGAGAGGTTACACGTTTCACACCAAAACAGGCGGGCTACTCGAGATCGAGCAACCCATCGAGAGCGGTCGAGCTGAGCGTCGCCGGGACGTTCAAGTAATTCAGGGCATGGCCGAGGTCGGCGTTCCAGGGCGCGGGCCGGCGGGTTCCCATGGTCCCCAGAGCGCTGGTGGCGGCAGCCCGCACCCAGACCAGGGCGCTGGGGTCGCAAGCGACCTGGGAGAGGGCGCGCAGCGAGCGGCCATCCCCGACCTGGCCCAGGGCGGTGCAGAGGTTCATCTGGGCTTCCAGGCTCGCCCCGCCGACCATCAGGCCGACCAATTGGCGGCTGACCGGCGCGCCGAGCCGGGCCAGGGCTTCGCTGGCGGACTCGAAGAGCTCGGGCGCCTGGCGCGCTTCGTTCAAGAGCCGTTCGATGGCTGGCGCGGCTTCGCGCGCGCCGAGCAGACCCAGTGAAAGGGCGGCATAGCCGCGGACACTCGAATCGCCGTCGCGCAGGCGCGAGATCAGCTCGCCGGTGGCCTCGGTCGCTCCGCACAGGCCGAGCGCGAGCGAGCCGGCCGCTGCCTGCTCGGATGAGTTCGTCTCGACCAGGAGATCGAGGAGGGCGGCGCGCGTGTCGGCGGAACTCGCCACGCCCGAACGCTGCATCTCGTGCTCGAAAACACCCAGCGCCAGCATGTTCCACGGCAATTCGCCAGCCTTGGCCGACGCGGCGCGGTGCAAGAGGAAGCGCCGGACGTCGGTGCTGGCGGCGAGCCGGCCGGGCTCGCTGGCGCCTCCGCCCGGGCGCGAGCCGACCATGGCCAGGCTCATCAGGGCGAAATCGCGAGTCGAATGGTCGGAGGCCGTCGCCACAGTTCCGGCGAGACCCGAGCGCAGGCGGAAATCCAGGTCGTCGGCGTCGCTGTCGCCCAGCTCGCCGAGCGCGAGCGCGGCGCTCTGCTCGACTTCCGAGGAGTCCGTGGAACGCGCACCGAGGGCTTTGAGCAGGCGCTCGATCACCTTGGATCGGATCGGTGAGTCATCCGCGACGCCCCTGCACAGCCGAGCGGCCGCGGTGACCGCCTGGGCTCGGATCCACTCGGCCTCGGTTTCATCGTCGAGAACCGCCAGGGCCCAATCGACTTCCCCCAGTCGCGAGGCCGAGGGAATCGACCTGGGAGCCGGGGCGTTCAGACGCGCGAGCCGCCTTTCGCTCCAGGGCCGGACTCGCGGTTGCCTGTCCGCAGGGTCCTCGATGCGCCGTGCGTTTTCGCCGATCGGCACCAGGCTGAGCCCATGCAGGGCCGCGAACCGCACCTCGGCCGAGGCATTGGATTCAGCCGCGAACAGGTTGCAGATGCGGCTCGCCGCCAGGCGTCGCACGTCCTCGCGATCGGAGGAGCGACCGATCAACCCGATCGCGTAGAAAGCAAGGGCGCGATGTCGATCGGTCACGCGGGTCGGGTCGCCCTCGCGCCCCGTGTGCCTGTTCGTCGAAGCGGCGTCCGAAGCCGAGTCTTCGATCAGTTGCGCCAGCGGAAAAATAGCTTCCTGAGTTCCCAGGATGCCGAGCGCCGTGATCGCGGCCTCGCTGAGCTGTGCGTCGGAGTTGTACAGGTAAGGAAGGATCGTGGCGTAACTCGTCCGCGAACCTTGCACGCGCGGGTCTTCGCCCAGCTTCGCGAGCGCGATCAAGGCGCGCGCGACGATGAGGTCCGAATGCTCGTGGGTCAGGAGCAGTCGCAAGGTGGGCTCGATCCGCTCGTAGGAGCCGACGCGCGCGTTCTCGGCCTGCACGCTGGTGCGCGGATCCGGGGGAACGAGGCCCACGCTGATCGAGATGTCGCGAGCCTGGGTGGAGATGAAACGATCCCGATGCAGCTCCCACCAGACTTCCCAGGCGCGAAGATTGTCTCCTTCTCCCATTCCCGGTCCCGGTGTCCCGCGACCTTCGTCCGGCGGCGGAGGAGCTCCGGACGGGGCCGACATTCGGTGGCGGAGCATCTTCACGGCTCCGGGCGGCAGCTTGGGCGGTCCGGGCATGGACGGAGGGTCGTCGTCCTGCCCCACGGCGACCGGACGAGTCCCGTTGGTGTCCCCGGGACGATCCGGAGGGGCAGGAGTCGGCGACGGCGCTGCTGGCGGCGCCGCCGGCGGGTTCGCGGCCGTAGGGGTACCTGACTGGGCCCACGACAGGGGGCCGAGGATGGCGAGCAGCCCCGACAACGCCAGGAGACCCTGACCTCGTTCCTTCCATCGCTGCGGGTGCTTCATCGCGGGGAATTCGAGTCCATACCCCAAGGGAGTAGACCCCCTTCCAATTTGAAAGTTACAGGGCCGTTTGGAAATCGCGGTGGATTCCTCGGGTCCACAGATTCTAACGGCAGAAGCCGCGCAGGAGTGCCTCGGTCTGGGCTTCCTCTTTCGCTTGGAAGATCCGAGGGAACCCAGCTCTCGCCAGTCGGAGCGAGGCCACGGGTAGCTGTCCGGTTAGAATTGCATTCATGGGAGACTCTGCTCGGGATCAGTCCGCGGAACTGCTGCGGCGCTGGCAGCTCGCGGGAGATCGGCAGGCTCTCGAGGATCTGCTCGGGATCGAGATCGAAGTCTTGAAGCAGAGACTGCGGCGCCGGGGCGGCGACCTCGGTCAGCCCAGCATCAGCGTCAGCGACGTCGCCCAGGACGTGGTGATGCGGGTGCTGCAGGTCGATCCCGCGCCCCACTTCGAGACTCCGAGCGCGATGCGCGGGTATCTGTGGACGGCGGCGCAGCGGCTCCTGATCGAGCATTTCCGCCGCCGCAAATCCGCGGACGTGCCGCTCGACCCGACGCAGACCGGCCAGCTCGACAAGGCCTTGGAGAGCACCGGAGGCTTGCAGGGAGTGGACGACCGGGATCACGCCGCGGCTCTGAACGTGGTGCTGCAATTGCTCGAGGCGGAGGACCAGCAGGTGCTCGAGCTCTATTACTTCCGCTCGGTGGACACCGCCGGAATCGCCACGACCTTGGGCATCTCGCGCGACGCGGCGAAGACTCGCGTGGCCCGCGCCCGGATGAGCCTGGCCAAGAAGCTGGTCAAGTGGACGGCGATGATCGGCTGAACCCTATTTGGGAACGGGTTTCCGCCAGGCCACCACGCGGAATCCGTCGTCGAAACCAGGCCGCGTCGGGTTGCCGCCCTCGTGGTAAGCGCAGTGCAGCTCCGTCTGGGAAATCCAGTCCAGGCGCTGGTGCCCGCCCCGCCAGGGTCGCTTGAACTCGTCGCTGAAGTCT
>DATHET010000119.1:0-37340 GCA_035490315.1 Planctomycetota bacterium | reverse complement strand
ATGGCGACCAGCATGTCCAAAGCATGAAGAATCCTTGCGAGACGTGGTACGAGGCGCAGAAATCCCCCTTGTGGCGCTCTGTTGTCCCGAGGACTCCGGCATCAGGCGCTAGACTGCGCCCGTCCCATATCCCCCCGAGGTATTCCATGACCCGTCGCCTGCTCGCCTTCCTGTTCGCGATCGTTCCCGCAAGTCTCGTCTCGGCGCAGGACGCCGGCTTGCCCAAGGACTTCGCAAGCCTGGTTCCCTCCGACTCCTTCGCCGTCGTCGTGATCCGTTCGACGCACGAGCTGGCGGAGAGGCTCGAATACGGTCGGACGAAGTCGGGGCAGGCTGGGCCGACTTTCGACGACGCGTTCGTGCTGAAGAAGTTCCTCGACAACACGTTCCCGGGCAACACGAGCCTGGTCGACGCCACGAAGCCGCTCGGGATCGCTTTCCGCTTCGACGCGGCTTCGCCGATGCCGGTTGCGACGTTCATCGTGCCGGCCGCGGATCCGAAGGCGCTGATGACTTCGATGGAAAAGAAGGAAGGCGTCGAGCCGCCGGTCCAGGCTGGCAACTACATCGGGATTCCGACGGAGGCTGGGGCTTACAAGCGCGACACTGCGTCGCGTCTGCTCGCTGACATGCCTTCTGGGTTGGTCGCGGCGCGCGTCGATCTCGCGGCGGTGATCCTGAAGTTCAGGCCGATCATCGACATGGGGCTCGAGCAGGCCGAGGGGATGGTGGAGTCGGGGCAGTTGGATCAGATGGGAGGGGGCTTCAGCAGCTCCGAGGTCCTGGAGATGTATCTGGAGATCGCGCACGACATCGTCGATTCGGCGGATCTGTTCGATGCGACTACCGACGTTCGGGACGGCAGCCTGGGATTGAACCTCAAGCTGCTGAGCCGCGAGGGAAGCGCGCTGGCCAAGTATTCGCGGCCGGAAGCAATCGATTATCGCGCGCTGGCCGGTCGTATCGATCCGCAAGCGGCGGTCGTAGTGATTTCCGCCTACGACCAGGGCGCGATGTTCGAGCGAGTCTGGCCGACGTACGAGAGCATGTTCACGGCGATGGAAGGGAAGGAGGGAGTTCCCGCGGAAGGCATAGCGGCTTTCAAGGCCTACTTGAAGCACGTCAAAGCCATGCTTCCCAAGATGGGCAGGGCCATGGGAGTCGGGTTCGATTTCGGCGTAGACGGGATGCGCCTCGGTGGTTCCTACGCGTCTCCCGATCCCCAGGGATTCCTGAAAGCCATGATCGACATGATGCGCGATCCCGCGATTGCCGCCATGGGGATCCAAGCGGGGGAGCCCACCGAAATCGAGCTCGCCGGGACGAAGGGCGTCAGCTTCCAGGCCAAGTTCGACATGGAGAAGTTCTTCAAGGTGATGCAGTTCGGAGCGGGCGCGGTTCCGGACGACACACAGCTCGAGATCGCCGGGAAGGTCTCCACGGCCATGTTTGGAAAGGACGGGAGCCGGATGGTGTTCCTTACCGGTACTGACCGCACCAGCATGATGTTCGGCGGCGATGATGCGTGGCGGACCGCGATGGCGAAGCGATTCACCAGCGGTGGTGACACATCGCCCGCGCTGGCGTGCTCGGTCGGCTCGATCGCCGGCATGAATCCGGCGATGCTGTTCCAGGTCGACCTCGGGCGCGGAATCGGCGGAGTGGCGAGTTGGATGGCGCTGGTCGGAGGCGAGGAGGATATGTGGAGCGACGTCGCGGAGTTCTCGCGCAAGCTAGGCACTCAATCGCTGCCCGCGAGCCTGTACTGGGGCGCATCCGGCAAGACCTGGGCCGCCGGCGCATCGATCGACTTCGAGGGCCTGCTGCGCCTGATCAAGGCCAGCGACGAGCCCGACGCCGCCAAGCCCGAGGACAAGGGCAAGTAACCAGAGTCCGGAGTCGGCGCGGACATCAGTCCCGGAATTCCACCGCCATTTATTACATTCGCGAGTCACCCGCTCGCGTGGCGCGAGTCGTCGACGGACCGGATCTGTCCCGGAATTCCACCGCCATTTATTACATGCGCGAGCCGCCCGGTCGCGGAAAGTGCGCGTCGTTGATCGGGCGAGCCCGTTTTTCCGGCGGCTGGCGTCCCTGACGAGCCTGGGGCGAGTATGGCGCTGGTAAGGAATGGTGGTGGAATACCGGGTACGGATGAGGGTTCGAGGAGCGATGGTTCTGCTGGTCGTGCTTCTCGCATGGCTGGTCTTCTGGCGATCAGGCACTCGTCCGGATGCGCAAGCCGCTCCCGTCGTCGAGAAGGCGGCGGACGAAGTGCCGCATCGCATGTCGGCCGTCGAAAACCAGCCTGCGGAAGTTGCACGAAGGATCGAGCCCGCGGCGGAAGAGCCCGCGATCCCTTCTGGTCTCGACGTCGCGGCTCGCACGCTCGGCGTGCGATCCTCGATCGGCCTCGTCCTGCCGTTCATCGAATGGTGGGTGGACGAGGTCGAATGGCAGCGCGTGACGCTCATCGATGGCCACTGCGAGATCGGGGCGATGCAACTGCCCTGCCTCGTTCGCGCGCCGGGTCACGTCGCGGCAATGGCGTCGACGGCGGGTGAGGAGCTCGTGCTCGAGCCGGACGCTCTGCTCCAGCTCGAATCCGCGGACCTTCGAACCTGCGCGAACTGGATCCGCCCTTCCGATCGTTACAGCGCGAGCGATCCTTACAACAACCAGGCTTGGGACGAGACGCTCATGCGTCCTGATTATCGCCGCGCCATCGCGTGGGGCTGGGTCGCCGACAATCGCTGGGCCCTCGCGGTTTCGACCGATCTCCTCGGCGAAGCGACGCACAACGAAGCAGTTCAAGCGGTCGTGCGCTGGCGCGACGGGCGGCGCGCGGACCTGTACTTCGCGGCGAAGCCGGGTTCGCGAAACTCGTGGAACGTGGTCTGCGAAAACACCGCTGCCACGGCGGACCTCGAAGTTCACGTCGTCCGGCCCGACATCGGCGAGGCGGGACCGGTCTCTTTGCAGCTCTGGCGGATCGTCGAATCCACTTCGAATGCTCGCACCGACACCAAGGAATGGGGCAGCGTCGTGTTCTACTCTCCCGAAACTTACTGGCAGAGCCTGGTCGCTCGCGCAGGAGCGGAGAGCGCGCTCTTCGATTCCGTGCCACTGGGTACGCGTCTCTCGCTCGGTGCGCGGGACGAAGAAACCTGCGCGCGCGGTCGGCTCGTCTTCGTCCACGACGGAACGGCGCGCACGATCGAGCTGCGTCCCCCGTTCGAGGTCACGGGTCGCGCGGTCTCCAGCGCGACGTCCTCTCCGGTCACGACGATGGATTGGTCGTGGCAATTCCGCGAAGGCAAGGAAGCGGTGCGGGGTTGGCACGCTGAAGCGCGAGACCTGGTGCTCGCTCCCGACGGTAGCTTTCGTCTGCGCGGGCCGAGTGGAGCACCGATGAAGTTGGACGTGCAGCTGGATCCTCCCGCGCATTTCATGCTGCATCTGGAAGCGCCCGGCTTCGAGCCATTCGAAAAGCTCTTCGATACCGGCGGCGCGACAAGCTTCGATTGCGGTGAAGTCCGTCTCGTGCCCATGCACGGCGAGATCGTGCTCGCTCCCGGTCACGGCTTGGGCACTAAATACGAGCAGTGGGAGGACTTGAAGCTCTCCGCCGCTCCCGAAATCTGGTGGAGCGTGCGAGACGCCGCGCCGATGCCCGATGGGGGACTCGAGGTGTTCCTCCTCCGATCGAAGCAGCAGCCGACGCGCTTTCGAGTGAGTTCTGGAGAGGCCCGCGCGTGGCCGGAAACTCCTTCGGAACGGATGCTCATCCATGTGCTCCTCGAAAACGACAACGGCGACGAGCCCTGGGCCTTCGATCGCGGAGCAGACGGCCGCTACGTCGCCGCGCCTCGACGCCAGTTCGACATCGAAGTGGAGTGCCACGCCCTGCCGAGCGAAGGCAATAGCTGGTACCTGGGCTTGGAGTGGCACGGCCTCTCGGACGTCTTCGCCAAGATCCCCGCTTGGAAGCTCGGTCAGAAAACCCTCGTCCACTTCTCGATCCCCGCCGAAGGCGCGACCCTCTACTGGTCCGCGACCGGCGATCCCCCTCGCTCGAGCAACGAACCCGGCGGCTCGACGCCAATCGGCACCCTCTCGGGCACGCTCGTGATCCAGTGACTGGTACCCGGTATTCCACCGCCATCTTGAACACACGCGATACCCGTCACCCCTGCGAATGAGCGCGCCTGTCCCGCGTCGTGCAGGATGGCGGTGAAATACCGGGTGCCAAAGCCAGCCCCGGCGAATGAGCGCGCCCGTCCCGCGTCGCTGGAGATGGCGGTGAAATACCGGGTGCCAAAGCGTGGGATTCTGGGAGTGGCAGTACGATCAAGGTGTCCCTCAACCGCTCCTGAACCCCGGAGGAACACCATGCAGTACGCAGTGCAATGCGCTCGCTCGCTCCTTGGATCGGTCACGGCCCTGCTCGCTTTCGCGGGAATCGCGAACGCCACGACGTGGATCGTCGACATCAACAATGGCGCGGGCGCGAACTTTCTCCAGATCAGGGACGCTGTCGTCGCCTCGCAGCCTGGCGACGTGATCATCGTCAGGCCGGGTGCCTACAGCCCGTTGAGCGGCGCCTACGCGATCAACAAGGGCATCACGATCATCGGCCAGGGCACGGTCACCGTGGGAATCTTGGGGATCAACGACGTCGACATCCGGAACCTGCCGGCCGGTGAGACGGTTGTGGCGGTCAATCTCACCGTCCGTGGCTGGTGGATCACTACATGCCTCGGCAGCGTCACGATCCGGGAATCGAAGTGCAGGTCGACCACCGTGCAGCAGTGCGCGGATGTCCGGATCCAGTCGATGGCCGCGATCATCGGCCAGGTATCCGTGAGCAACTCGCGCGTCGAGATCGCCAACACCACGATCCAGGGAGACTCCGGGAACGACGGTCAGTCGTGCAACTCCTGGTGGCCCGCGACCAACGGTATGACAGGGCTGAGCGTGGATGGCGGGTCTGTGGTGCACCTCGTGCGCAGCAGCGTCTTTGGCGGGCATGGCGGCTCGAACAGTATTCCCGGAGACGGCGGCCTGGGCGTGAGCGCCTACAATTCCGAGCTGTGGATCGACGGCGGCGGAGTGTCGACCATCCAGGGCGGCTACGGCGGCTGGAGCGACGGCTGCACCACCAACTGGGACGGCGACAATGGCCATGGTGTCTTGATGAATGGCGGCCGGCTGATCCGTTCCGGGGTGACGCTCCTTCCCACGCCGCCGCAAGGCAATGGCGCCGCGGGTCACCCGCTGATGCTGCTGGGCGGAGCGATCGATCAGCCCGTGACGCCCGACTCTCCCACGCTCGAGCTCGCCCGCGATCCGCTCCCCGGCGGCGGCGTGCTCTTCACGATCCACGCGCCGCCAGGCTCGGTCGTGCGCCTCAACCTCGGCAGCCAACCGCAAGTCCTCGCGACTCCCGGCATCCAGGTCCAGAACCTGCTGGTCAAATCGCAATCCTTCGACCTGGGAATCACACCACCGCAGGGCGTGGTGATGAAGCGCTTCAGCATCTCCCCATTGGCTCTGCCCGGCGATCGTCTCTTCAGCCAGGCGCAAATCGTGATGCCCAGCATCGCGCAGGTCCGCCGGACGGCATCAGCCCTCGTCGTGGTGCGCTAGCTCGGTACCCGGTATTCCACCGCCATCCTGAACACGCGCCACACGCCGCGTGAGCGGAGTTCGCGGTACCCGGTAAAGCACCACCATCTTGAACAAGCGTGATACCCCGCGGATTCGCCGGGTATGGCGCGTGTTCAGGATGGCGGTGGAATACCGGGTACCATTTTGAGTCATGACCGACTCGATCGTTTCCACGAGATCCAGATCGGCGGCGACGAGTCCCAAGCGAGGTTGGCGCGGATTCGTGCTGGCCTTCTTCGACAATTGGCTGGTCAGAGCGATGTTCGGCGCGGGGTTTCCGATTGGCTTCGTGCTCCTCGCGTGGGAGCCGATGTTTTCCTTCGGTGGCGAGGAGCGGCATGTTCGATTCGCCCTCAGTGGACACGGGGCTTTGAGCTGCGTTGCCGCGTCGGCGGTTATGCTGATGGCTTGGAGTTTTGCAGGGCTGCGCGGAGGAATCTGGAATCGATTAGCAGCCATCGCGTTGGGGTTGGGCAGTGCGCTCGCCGCACTCTACTCCTGCGGCTTTCTCGTCCTGCTGCTGCGGATAGCCGTGTTCACGCGCTCAGCGCCCAGCGACGCACTCCAATTGCTCGTGCTCGTTCTCGCAATCGCCATCCCCGCTTTGAGCAGCGCGATCTTTTTTCGCCAGGCTGTCGCCGCGTGGACAGCAACTGAAACTCGAGCCGCGCGCCGTCCGATCCTTGCGACTCTCGTAGTGACGATCGGCGCTATGGGCACCTGCGCTCTGGGCGTGTCGCTCTATTTTCTGGCTTGTAGCAACGCCCTCAATCATCTGCGCTCCGATCAACCGGACGCCGTCGAGCGCTCCGTGTTCCCGCTCCGCGTGGCGGTCGTGCTCGGTGGCGAGGATCGCCTGCTGAGACTTGCCGCGGGCGAGGACGAGTTTGTCTGGTTGCGATTCAACCAGGCATTCCGACACGTCATGGGCCATACCGCCGAACAGCGCTCGGAAGAGATCATCGACTGACGCCGAGTGGCCCGCTGACTGCGGAGACAGCCGAATCGGATGCGATCGAGATCGGTACCCGGTATTCCACCGCCATCCTGAACAATCGCCATACCCTGCCGCACTGCGGCGTATGGAGCATGTTCAGGATGGCGGTAGAATACCGGGTACCGATCAGCAACCCCAGCCGATCGTGAACACCAGCGCGTTGCTGAGAGTCGCGTTGTTCGGGAAGGGGAAGCCCGGGTCGCGGCCCCACCACTGCGCGTTCACGACGGTTCCGGGGATGAAGAGGAATGCGGCGGGGTTGCCTCCGAGCAGACCGAGCGCGAACGAGTTCATGTCGATCGTGTAGACGCCGCTGCAATCGTTCGCTGGCGCAGGCGTTCCGTTGGAGTTCACGCCGATCGTGCGACGGATCTGCGGTTGCACGCAGAGCGTGCCGCCGAGGAAGGGCGTGGAGGCTGGGCCGCTGGAGCCGTAGATCAACAGACCCGGCTTGTTGTTGCGGACCTGCGTCGCCGCGATCGTGAAGCCAGATCCGCAGCAGAAACTCGAGCGACCTGCAAAGCTCATCGACGGCAGACAGCCGAGCGAGTTGAGCTTAGCGGTGCAGTACGTCTGAGGCTGCGGGAAGGCCGCGACGAAGTCGGCTTGGAAACTGTCGATTTGCACGTGGCTCCCAAGTCCGGTAGCCGTCTCGACCGTCATGCGCTCGATCGGCAGCACCCCAGCCTGGAATCCGCACCAGGTCCAGGCGCAATTGGAAGCGAGCGCGGGCTGGAACGAGCCCAGGTTGGCATTGCAGGGTCCGTAGAGATTGATCAAGACGGCGGGCACGCCGATCTGCGTCGCGAAATAGCCGCCGATGCGAGTGACCGGCTGATCGAACGTGAATTCGAGCGGACCGGCGAGGGCGGTGGCGAGGAAGTTGCCCGTGTGCGGAACGACGAGGCACTGCCCGCTCCAGTTGGGCGCGATGGTCGAGCAGACGCAGGCCGGCGTGCACAGGTCCGCCCGGTTCTGGAAGACGCGCCCGACGATGCAGGGGTCGAACTGATTCGCGGGCTGCGTTTCGAAGCCCTCGAAGGCCTGACCGGTGAACGGCGGGATCTGCGTGATCTGAGCCGAAGCGACAGCAGTCGCTGCGATCAGGGAAAGGGCCGCGGAGAGGATGCGCGGAAACAACATGAGGGACCTCCTACGTGGGCGAGGATCGGATTCTGATTCGATGGTCGGGATGCGGGGCAGGTTCGCTGCCCACAGGGATTTTCCCTGGGCAGGGAGCGGGTCGGCGAAGTCCCCTGGGCCCTCGCCGACTGTGGGTTCCCTGTCAGTTTACGGGCGGCGCATTGGCCTGGCGGGCAATCGCGCTAATGTCTGCGCTCCTCGGCGCCGACCAGCGCACTTTTTCGGAGAAACCGCCATGAACCTGCCCGTCCGCGCGGCCTTGACTGCCGCATTGTTCTTTTCGACGTTCGCCTGCTCGGCACCGCAGACCGGCGCGACCGCGGAACCCGTCCTTGGCGTTGCCGTTCCCGCACCGGCCCTCGCCGCGCCCGCGCCCGCGCTCGACCCGCAGCCAGGCGCGGTCGGCATCGGCGATCCGCTCTTCCCCGAGCTCGGCAACGGCGGGTACGACGTCCAGGACTACGAGCTGACCTTGCGCGTCGACGCCGCCGCAAACTCGATCGAAGCCCAGACCAGAATCCGCGCGAAGGCAACCCAGGACCTCTCGAGCTTCGACCTCGACTTCAGCGGCCTCGAGCTCGACTCGCTCGAGCTCGACGGCGCGCCCGTGCCCTTCGAACGAAAAGACGCCGAGCTGGTGATCACTCCCGCGAATCCGCTCGCGAACGGCGCGGCCTTCGAAGTGATCGCGCGCTACCACGGAACTCCCACTCCCGTCTCGGATCCCACCGTGCCCTTCGCCGACGGCATCGGTTGGACCACGTACAAAGGCGAGATCTACGTCGTCAGCGAACCGTCCGGCGCATCCTCGTTCTTCCCCACCAACGATCACCCGCTCGACAAGGCGACCTACACCTTCCGCGTGACGGTCAAGAAGCCGCTGGTCGTCGCCGCGAACGGATTGCTCGTCGAGACGATCGACGCGGGCGACGAGACGACCTACGTGTGGCGCTCGAACGTTCCGATGGCGAGCTATCTCGCGACGATCTGCATCGCCGAGTTCGTGGTCGAGAAGCTCGAAGGGCCTGGCGGATTGCCGATCGTCAATTTCTACACGCCGTCGAGCAAGCCCAAGGCGCGCCAGTCCTTCGCGAAGACGGGCGAGATCATCGCCTTCTTCAGCGAGAAGTTCGGCCCCTACCCCTTCGAGTCCGGCGGCGCGATCCTGGCCAGCGCGCACATTCCCGGCGCTCTCGAGACCCAGACGCGGCCCGTGTACGGCGCGGGGGTCGGCGGCGAGGGCGTGGTCGCGCACGAGCTGTCGCACCAGTGGTTCGGCGACTGCGTCAGCCTCGAGCGCTGGCAGGACATCTGGCTCAACGAAGGCTTTGCCACCTACGCCGGCTGCCTGTGGACCGAGCACGCGAAGGGCCAGGAGAAGTTCGAGAAGGAGGTCTACGGCATGTACAGGAGCATGCGCCTCGGCAAGGGCTTGCCGCCGGGGAAACCTGCCGCCGATCAACTCTTCGGCTCCAGTGTCTACGTTCGCGGCGGCTTGACGCTGCACGCGCTGCGTCTGGAAGTCGGCGATGAGAAGTTCTTCCAGATCCTGCGGACATGGCTGAAGATCCATCACAACGCAAACGCCAGGATCGAGGATTTCGTCTCGCTCTCGAGCATCGTCGCAGGGCGCGACATGAAGCCCTTCCTCGATGCGTGGCTCTACGACGAGAAGATGCCCTCGATCGGCGACTGGGACGCCCGCATCGAGGCCGACCGCAAGGCGAGGGAGGAAGAGAAGGCGCGCAAGGCTGCCGAGAAGGCCGCGAAGGAAGCGGCGAACAAGGCCGAGCAGGAAGGCGAGGGCGAGAAGAAGGACGGCTGAGCGCTTCAGCCACGCACGCCCGCAAGGGACCCTTCACACGGAATCCCGGGGTAGTTCCCCGGGAGCTTTCTTGTGCCGAACGAGGATCGCGAGAACGGCGGTGCTGGCCAAGGCGATGAGCAGCAAGGGCCCAAGGCTTCGCATCACGAGCGGATCGGAGCTCCAGATGCCGGAATGCTGCGACAATCCCCAGAAGAAGCGCGGATCGAACCACCAGCTCGAGGCCTCGGTGTGACAAGCGGGCCCGAAGGAGGAGGCGACGAGCACGGGCGGTGAGAGCAGCAGGAATGCTCGCCGAATCCGCGGCCAGGGAAGCATACGGCCGACGAGGGCAAGAGCGCAGAACGAGATCCACAGCCATGTCGCGATCAAGATCGTGCCCATGGGCACCGTGACTTCGCGCGGCAGGTGCCCGACGCCGCGGGCAGATTCTTCGGGAGTGATCGGCGTCAGGCACTCGGGCAGCGCTCCGCCGAGTCCCCACTGCTCGACGTCGACCAACCTGCGGATCGGAGCGCCGACGTCGCGGCCGGCGGACGTCCAGGGACTGCCGGCGATCAGGACCAGCGGCAGGACTCCGAGGCTCGCCATCATCGCGAGGAACCACCAGGGAGCGCGCTTCGGCGTGACGAGCTGCTCCAGCGTGGGGGGCGCGACTGGCTCGCGTGGCTCCGGCTCGCTCTGGAAAGCAATCCCAAGCAGCGCGCCCGAGAGGAAGAACAGGCCGATCAGCGGGAGCTGCGCCGTCCAGAACAGGTGGACCCGATCGCCGCTCTCCGCGAGCATCGGCAAGAACGAGAAAATCCAAAGCGCGAAGGGCGCGCGCAGGGCCCAGACCCTGGAGACCGGATCGTTGGGACGCGCGACCAGTCCTATGCAAGCCAGGACGCCGAGTGAGACGCACACCAGGCATGCGAGACCCATCAGCTCAATCATTTCTCTCGATCCGTGAGCTCCCGATCGCCGTGGGGGCCATCAAAGCTCGAGGCAAGCCACCCAGAAAAGGCGGCGGCCTCGAGCGCTCGATTCCGCGGGCACGTCAACGCGAAGTCGACACGCCCGCGCAGATCACGGGCCGACGACGAATTCCAGCGCGTCGGACAGGGTCGCGTTGTTCGGCGGTGGGTAGCCATTGTCGGGACCCCAGAACTGCGAATCGACGACGGTCCCCGCGACAGCCAGATACGCAGCGGGCTTCCCGCCGAGTGCGCCGAGCGTGAAGGCGTTCATGTCGATCGAGTAGACGCCCGAGCAATTGCTCGGCGGAGGGTTGCCGAGGGAATTCAACACGATCGACCGACGGACTGGAGTGTTCATGCAGCGGAAGCCGCCGCGGAAAGGTATCGCGGCCCGACCCGTGCTCGAGTAGATCAAGAGGCCGGGCTTGTTGTTGATCACCTGCGAGGCCGAGATGCTGAATCCAGATCCCGCCGTCGCACTCGAGATGCCCGCGCTTGCGATGCTGGGATTGCAACCCTGCGAGTTGGTTTTGGTCGTGCAATACACGACCGGGCCGCTCAAGCAGTTGTAGAAGATCGTGCCGTTCCACACGCGCGGCGTGAAAGGCGCACCAGTCCAGGGGACATTCAGCGCCGCGCCGCAGTTCAGCGTGAAATCAGGGTTGACGTACGTCTGATTCGGGCCGGTGCCATTGGTGTAGGCATGGGCAACGCCGGTCACGACGAAGGAGATACCCTTCGAGCCGGTCGGTAGCGAGAAATCGCTCACGTCGACCGGCGACGGCACATTGGTCGCGTTCGAAGTGCTCGCGCCGCTGGAAACCAGCGTCCAGTTGCTCATGAGCGTCTCGTTGCCGAGGTAGGTCGTCGGAACGGTGTAGACGTCCAGTTGGAAGGGCGTGCCTCCCGCGCCATTGATGTTGACGTCGAGCGACGACACGATGATTCCGGCGGGGTTCGTGACGTTGATGTCGAAGAAAATCTGTCCGTTGATGCTGCCGGAATTGTTGCTGGCGAACAGGGTGGTCTGGGACGGGCATTGGGCCGAAACGGAAGTGCTGGCGGCATTAGCAAGGGCGATACCGAGGAGCGTGGCTAATACCTTCATGGACGTACTCTCCTGAGATTCTTCGACCGCGGCGAGACGGGGAATCCGTGCTCACCGGTCTACTCCACCCTACAAGAGACCTGCGAAATCGGGCAGTCCAGCCTCGACGCGGCAGTCCCCGCGAACCCTGGCTGAGGGGGCGGCGTGGGGCTCGGAAGGGGTACCATGCAGGGTATGGAGCGCGAACCCGGAACCGGCGCAGTGATCGCACAAGGCAACCTCGATCATCTCGAGGAGCTGAAGCGCGCTCTGTTGCGCGGCGGAGTCGCGGCAGAGCTCGTGCGTCCGCCGAAAGAGCAATGCGGGACTTGAGGCACCAACCTCTGGCTCGCGGTCGCGAGCGGGGACGAGGGACGCGCGGCCGCGCTGATCGAGCAGCACTGGCAGGAGACCTGCGCGCCAGGCACGAGCCAGTCGAGCTCGGCGGGCTTCGATCTCGATGCGGAGGAGCTGGAATGCCCGGCCTGCGGGCGCAAATTCGCCAACGGGCCGACGCGCTGCCCCGGTTGCGGCCTGCGCTTTGGGTGAGGACGTTCGAAGGCGTGGTCTTCGATGCGAATGGAGCACGGAGCGTAGAATCGCCGACGCCCTGACGCGCTTTCGCCTTCAGGTCAGTCCATGGCGGATTCAGCTCCGAATCGAAACGGCGAGAACGAGGCTCAGCTCGAAGCGCTGATCGCGGAGTGCCTCGAGGCGCAAGACAGCGAGCGCAGCCGACGCCTGGAAGAAGCCTGCGCCGCGCATCCCGAGCTCGAAGCGGGACTTCGCGAACGCGCGCGACTCCTGCAGGCCTTCGGCTTTGCCTTCGAGCGCCAGGCTCCGGTGATGCCCTCCGTGATCGGAGACTTCACCATCGTGCGCCGCATCGGACAGGGCGGCATGGGCGTGGTGTTCGAAGCGCGCCAGGCTGCACTCGGCCGCAGCGTGGCGCTCAAGCTGATCCGCCCCGACCTGGTCTACTTCGAAGGCGCGCGCGAGCGCTTCCAACGCGAGGCGCTGGCGATCGCGAAGCTCTCGCACCCGAACATCGTCCCCATCTACATGGTGGGAGAAGAGGGCGGGATGCCGTACTTCGCGATGGAGCTCGTGCGCGGATGCACGCTCGACCAGGCGCTCGCGGCAGTGGCCGATCGCGCACCGGAATCCTTGAGCGGCGCCGATCTCGCCGCCGTGGTCGAGCACAAGGCCGGCATGAACGACGGTGACTCGGGTGGGGCGCGCGGCTCGTCGATCTACAGCGGAACCTGGATCGAAGCCTGCGTCGGCATCGTGCGCCAGATCGCCAGCGCGCTGGAGCACGCTCACGACAAGGAGATCATCCACCGCGACGTCAAGCCCTCGAACATCGCCCTGGCCTCGGATGGGCGAGCGCGCCTGCTCGACTTCGGTCTGACGAGCCGCTCCGACGCGAACCGATTGACGCGCAGCGGAGCCCAGGTCGGCACGATCCTCTACATGCCGCCGGAGCAGATGCAGAAGGGCGGCGCGATCGACGGGCGCGCGGACGTGTATTCGCTGGGCGTGGTCCTGTATGAAATGTTGACGCTCCAGCTGCCGTTCCGCGGCGACGACGCGCTGTCGATCATGCACGCCGCGCTGGACGCGCGACCCGATCCGATCCGCGCGCGAAACCGCCGCGTGCCGCCGGATCTGGAGACCGTTTGTCTGGTCGCGATGGATCCAGAGCCTTCCAGGCGCTACGCGAGCGCCGCGGCCCTCGGTCGCGACCTCGAGAACGTGCTGGCTCGCCGCGCGATCGAGGCCCGGCCGCCGGGAGCTTTCGTACGCGCGAAACGCTTCGCGCAGCGCCATCCGGCTCGCGCTGTGTCGATCGTGCTCGGGCTCGCGCTCGTCGGCGGGATCCCTTTGGCTCTGCTCGCGCAGAAGACGCTTTACGCGTCGAAGTTGGAGGCGTCGCTGACTCGCGCGAAGCAGGCCGATGCGGAGAAGACGATCGCCCTGGAGAAGGAGCGCAATGCAAGCTTCGAGATGCAGCGCTCGCTCGACTTCGTCACAGGTCTGTTCCTGCGCGGAGCTCCGTCGGTGGCCAGGGGCGAGGATTTCACGCTGCGCGATGTGCTCGAGCTCGGCGCGGCGGAAGTGAAGGCCGGGCTGGAAGGCCATCCGCTGGCGACGGCGCGCATCCAGATGTCGATCGGCCTCGCGCTGCTCGAGCTCGGGGCCAACGAGCTTGCGCGAAAGCAATTCGAGGATGCGAGCGCGGTCTATGCGACCCAGGCGCCGCCCGAGGATCACGTGTCCTACGCGAGAGCGCAGCGGCTGCTCGGCGACGCCCTGAGGGCGGCCGGCGACGGCGTGGCCGCGACGCAAGCCTACGATCGGGCACTTGCCACGCTCAGGCTCTCGGACGAGGGTGCAGCGGATCAGCGCGCCCAGGCGCTGGCTGCACGGGCCTGGATCCGGGCTGGCAGCGGCGAGCTCGAGTCGGCGCGCGCGGATCTCGAGGAAGCACGCAGCATCGCCGCCGCGGTGGACAGTGTTTCCAGCCAGTCGCTCGCGCGCTTCGACCTGCGCTTCGCCTCGCTCTACGCCGCTCAGAAAAAGTTCGCCGAGGCCAGCGTGCTGGTCGATTCGGCCCTGCGCTCCCTGCGCGAGGAGCCTGGCAGGAAGGACCCCGGGATCGTCGAGGCGCTCAACCTGCGCGGCTACGTCGACAAGAACCAGGGCAACCTGTCCGCGGCGGAGGCCGCCTACACGGAAGCCTTGGACTGCGCGAACCTGTTCTGGAGGAAGGAGGGCACCAAGCAGGCGGAGCTGTATTTGAACCTGGCCGCGGTCGCCGGCGCGTGCGGCGAGAGCGCGCGCGAAGTTTCTCTCCTGCGCCGCGCGCTCGTGATCTTCGAGCGAGAAGTGGGATCCGCTCACACCAGCGCGGCCCTGTGCGGGGGCAATCTTGCCGGCACGCTCGCGCGCCAGGGGCGCTTCCCCGAAGCGGAGGAGATCTACCCGCGGGTGATCGCGATGCAGAGCGAGGCCTACGGTCCGCGCCACGTCTTCGTCGGCTTCTCCTTGAAGAACCTTGCAGCCTGCGCGAAGGCTCGCGGCGATTCGCGGCGGGCCGCCGATCTCTACTACGAAGCGGGCCGGATCCTGCTCGACGTCGCGGGGCAGTCGAAGTCCGCGCTCGACGCTCTCGCCGCGTCCGCGAATCAGTCGATGCAGCTCGGTGCGACGAAGGCCGCCGAGGAAGTCCTGCGCGAAGCGATCGCGGAGTCGGAGCGGCTCTTGCCAGCGATGTCGCCGGCCTTGTATGGATCCCTGGCGGCCTCGCTCGAAGCTCAAGGCCGCCCTGACGAGGCCGAAGCCTGCCGAGCGCGTGCAGCGCAGAACTAATTGTCGGTACGGAGCCAGGCTCGCTCACGACACCCCTCGGTCTGCCGCGCTTCGCGCGACGGACCGAGGGGTGTCGTGAGCGAACCTGGCTCCGTACCGACAGACGTCAAGTCTTCTTCGCCGCGAGCGTCGAAAGCCTCGCGAGGGCCCGCGAGAGGCGCACGCGCGAGTGGGCCTCGCTGACGCCGAGCCTCGAGGCGATCTCGGCATGGGGCGTTTCCTGGAAGTGCGCGAGCTCGATGATTTCCTTCTGGTCAGGGGCAAGCCCGTCGAAGGCGCGTTGCAGGCGCGCGATTTCCTCGCGTTGCAGAGCGTCCTCGCTCGGCGTGCACAGCGACAGGAAGAAACGGTCGCGCGGACTGGCGCCAGAGGCAGAGTCCAGCGGGACTTCGCGATCCGCGGCGCGTTTCTCGGCGCCCCAGTAGCGGCGCTTCTGCTTGAGCTTCAAATCGGCCGCGTTGAACAGCCATTGACGGAACTCGGCCTCGCCGCGGAATTCGAATCGCTCGTCCTTCAGGTGCACGAGCACTTCGCGGCACACCGACTGTGCCAGATCGGCGCCGGACTCGACCGCGCCGCGCACGCCACCCGCTCGACGTGCTAGAAAACGCTCGAGGTCGGGCCAGTAGCGCGCGAACAATTGCTCCGCCGCATCCCGGTCGCCCTGCGACGCGCTCTCCACGAGTTTCGAAGTCTTGTCGTCCATCGCGGATCTCCGACGCTGCCGCGTCGGCCCCCATGGTGCGCGCGATGGTCTCCTTCCCGCAAGTCAGCGCATCGGTTCGACGAGAAAACCGCTGCGAAACCGCCGAGGCGTCAGCCCTCATCCACCGTGGCCAAATGCACGCGGACTGCGAGCCGGAGTGTCAAGGCCAGGTTCAAGATGGCGGTAGAATACCGGGTACCGCGTCATGGCATGTCGGAGAGCGTCTCCAGGAGGCGTTGGGCGAGACTCCTTTTGGGTTCGCTCGGAGCGGGATCGGTCGAGAGGCGGGCGTGGAGGGCGCGCAGGAATTGTTTGCGGTTCTCGGTGCGGCGGAAGAGTTGCGTGTCGAAAGGTTGGGTTTGCCAAACGGCGCGGGCGTCTTGGATCCACACGCCGCAGCGGGCTTGGAGGGATGCGGCGTCGAACTCTTCGCGCAGGAAGAGCGATTGCGCGGCGGCGGCGAGGCGGTCATTCTCGCCCCAGGCGTTCGGACCTTCGAAGCCGGCTTCGAGGCCGGAGAACAGGACGGCTGCGTCCTCGGTGCGCAGGAAGCGATGGCGAGCGAGGAACTTCGTCAAGTCCGCGGCGTGGGCGATCGGGTGCGCCCAGCCCTTGCCCTCGGCCCAGCCGCGCCGGTCGCGCTCTTCGCGAAGGCTCCGAGCGACGGCGGAGACTGCCGCGGTGACGTCGGCGGCTTCGAGGAACGGCTGACGGTTGTCGCGAGCGATGAGCAGCGAAAGATGCAGCGCGCTGAATGAGCGCAGGAACACTCCGTCGCCCTCGCCTTCGCCGAGACCGGTGTGCAGGCGCGCAAGGTGCAGCGCGAAGAGTTCGTGCAGGTCCGCGTTGGAAAGCCGTCCCGCTCCGATCCAGCGTGCGCTGACCTCGTAGCCGATCTCGTCGCGCAACACGGGATCGGACAAAGACGCGAACGAGGCCAGCTCGAGCGCGAGATCGTGCACCGAAGTACCTTCGGGCAATGCCTGTTCGTCAGCCGCGATCTTCTGCCAGCGCGCGACAGACGGTCCCGATTCCTGGGATGACGCGCGCGGCGGTGAACCAACGCTCGTGCATGCGACGCCGGCAAGCGCGAGGAACAAAGCCAGGCAGGAGTGTTTCATGCGGAAGGCAAGCGCGGTGGCCGGGGGCTCGTGAAGCTCAGGGATCAAGGTGACGCCGGAACGGGGCTAGCGACCCAGTCGAACGTCGGCCGCAGCGAATTGTTGGCAAACATCACGCCGCGCGAGCAAGTCGGCGAGAGTCCATCGATGCCGTCGGCCTTCGTGGCCAACGCGACGACGCCGCGCGCGCTGAGCGATTGGACCTCACCCGCGTCCGAGACTCCGTCGCGATCCGCGTCTCGCCACAGCGCAAGTCCCTCGAGCTCGTCGCCGGTGAGCGATCCGTTCCCGTCGGCATCGAGGGCTTCGAGCGCGCGATAGCCATCCTCGAAGAACATCCACCACGTCGCCGAGCCAAAGAGTTGCCGGCCCGAGCGGATCTCGCCGGTGCACTCGGGATCCCAGACGAGGAAGCTCGCATCGGACGTCGGCCATTGCCAGGTCTGCACGATACCGGCGCCGGAAAGGTCGAAGCTCGCGAGCGAGCCGTCGAAGAGCTCGACGAGTGTCGCATCGCCGCGATCGGGGACCAGGATCGGCGTGATCCAGGTCGGAATGGATTTCAACTTTTCCAACCCCGCCTTCATTTCGGCGACCCGCTTCTTCTCCGCCTCGCCCCGCGGGCCCCGATAACCGACGAGCCTGATGTACGAATTCGCGGCCTCGTAGCAGATCAGCGCTTCACGCATTTCGTCGAAGACGCTTTCGAGCTTGCTCTCGATCCCGATGCGCAGCGTGTAGGCTCGATCGAAGTTCTCGAGCGCCAATTCTCGCCATGCGCTCGTGAGCAGCCGAGACACTGCCTCCTTCTGCTTTCCCGAGGACTCGGCCAACTGCCGCGAAAGCAAGGGAATCGTCCGTGCACCAAGTGCGGCGAGACTGGCTTCGGCTTTCGAGCGCGTGGTTTCGTCCTCGTGCTTCAGCGCTGCGATCATCGCTGCCGAGTCCTTCGTCTCCTGCTCCGTCATTGCGACTGTCACAGCGGCGGACATGACCGTCGGATCGACCTGCGCAGCCAGATGCGCTCCCGTGTCGAGTGCGCAGCCGAATCCGATGCGATACAAAGCATCCTCCGGCGCGAGCTCGACGGCGATCGAAAGGTGCTGAATTGCCGTGCTCAGGTGCACCAGCAACTCCTCGTCGCTCAAGCGCGGCGCCAGGATCTTCCTCTGCATGGCAGTCGCTGCGATCGCTCCACTGCCCGTCTCGCGATTGCGATATTCCAGCTCCTTCTCATCCTCCATGCGAACCGCCGCAGTCTTCTGTCCGAAGGCGGCGCCATGCACGCGCCCGAGAAGGTATTGCCCATGCGCGTCCTTCGGATTGTCCTGCACGCGCTTCTCGAGCTGCGGAAGGATGCGAGCGACGGGAACCTCCGGCAATCCGGACCAATAGGCGGTCGCGTAGGAAGCCAACAGGGCTGCGAACAGGACGCTCAATGCACGTGATGTGGTCTTCATGATTGGGCGCCCTTAGGGAAACCGCAAGTTCCGAGTCACAGGAAGCACGCTGATCCATGTTGATGCCGGGATCCTCGTCTTCGAGCGACTCGTCCGACGAAGTGCTCCCGGTCTTCACTGAATGCGGGACAGGACTTCAGTGATTCGATGATCCAGGAGGGATAGTCCACGTGAGCCACGTCATCCCAGTCGTCACGGCCTTGGGCACGTTTCGCTTCGAGTCGCCGACACGCATCCAGTCGTGCGGGAAGACATCCGAGCGCCTCTCGAGCCAGAGCTCGTAGGGTTCCGAGAACATTCCCTGCAGTACAGCTTCGGAGTCTTCTGGATCGACTGCCCTGAAGAACTCGCGGATTCGGTCGCGAGGACTGTTCAGGTCCGACACGGCGACTGCCCAAGTATTGTCATCGAAGAGGAACGTTCCCTTCAGCGTGATCCCGACAGGCTGACCTCGAGGGCCGACGACCATACGCAGCTTGGGAATTCGCGCGTCGTGAAGTTGCCAGCCATGATCCGAGCCAGCTCGTGCTATGAGCGTTACCTCCCGCGCCGAAAGGCCATCGACGCGGAATCTGCCTGGAGCGAGTTCTGTGACGACATTGGGTTCGCCAGGCGGTCTTGCATATGGATCTCCTTCCCACCAGTCGCAGCTCAACGAAGAACGTCCTTCTACAGGAGAGCCATCGAGATGCACCAGCTCCACTTCGACGCTGACCGGATGGTCGAGGGGGATGTCGAGCGTCCCGGATGGCACGGGTTGCAGGATCACAGTCTTCGGTGGAAATCCGTCAGCAAGCAATCTCAATAGGCAACGATCAGCCCGCACGTATCCGATCTCGGCAACACCAGATGCGTTCGAAACAACAGATTTGTTTCCGGCGGAATCCAGGAAGACTCGGGATCGCGCCAGCGGCACGCCGTCCGGAGAGAGCACGCGCACGTTCAGCGGCGTGCCGGGCGCATCAAGATGGAGCGCGACCGCGCGGCGTTCGCCTTGTTGCATCGGTGCGATCTCGGTCGTGCTCAACACTCTGCCCGCAAGGCGCAACTGCGCCTGCATCGGCTTGCCGGGAACCAGCCCCGCAACCCTCCAAGCATTGTTTCGACTCTCGGTGAGCTCGACACTCGAGATCGCTGGGCCGCTGCGATGCCGTGTCGTTCGAGGCCATTCTCTGCGCAGGTTCGAGACCTGATCTTTGTCGACGAAGAGTGGAGTCGTCGTCATCAACGTGAGGTGCAAGCTCCACGGTGACCGGAACTCATCCCGCAACTTCAGCTCGAGCATGCATGCCGCCGGCAACGATGCGACGACTTCCAGAGCATCGCACGGAATCGGCACCCGCACGCTCTCGTATCCGAAGGCTGCGACCGCCGCCTCGCCGGCTGCCTGACTGAAGGCGAGCTCTGCTCGGCCAGCGCTGTCGGCGGTGTCGCTTGCAGCTCGCTCCCAACGCGTCTGTGCTTGGACTTCCGCGAAGGGGATTGGAACGCCCTCGGTGTCCTTCACGAAGACGACGACTTTCCGCGAGCCCCCTGTAGCGAGATCGCCGACGTCCCACACTCCGCGCAAGTCCGGCGGCAGTTCGAAGTCGTAGGTCCGTGTGGCGACCCGAATCTGATCGCCGACATCGAGCGAGAGTTTCTCCGCGGCACGTGGCAGGAACGCGAACGCACATCGCCCCTCCGTGTCGACCACGAGTCTCTTGTCCGCCAAGGGTTCACGCCTCAGCGACGCGAATGCGCCGGGAATCGGAGCTCCGGCCGGACTCACGACACGAAAGCGTAGTTCCACGCCAAGGGTCCAGCGCAGCTCGATGTCACTGCTGGGTCCGTTGACGGCGTGCTGTTGCGGTACGTCCTTCCCGCTGCCTTCCGGATAATAGGGACCACCCCAACGAATCGTCCCATGTGCTTCTGTGGCAAGCCCCCGAAACCGAAAGGCCCCGTCGGCCTCCGAGCGAGTCGAAATCGGTACGTGAACGCCGCGTGCCTGGCGCAGGGCTCTGGCGACATGGCGTGGAAGTTTGTTGATCGCGGCATTGAGCGAATTCGATTGCCAGAAAAGCTCGACCGACTCCGGGGGCGGGCGACCGTCGACCAGGACTCTGCCTCCGACCATCGCGCCTTCTGTGAGCGACACGCTTCGCCGCCCCGCGGACATGTCGATCTCGCCGCTCAGGTAATTCCACTGCGGCGCGGCGATCAGGTAGTTGCCTCCGTCCTTGTGTGGAGCGAACTCCGCGATGCCGTTGTCGTCGGTCGCGCATTGTTTCAGCCAACCAGTCGATCGATATAGGATCACTTCTGCCCCAGGCACGGGCGCGCCCGAGGGATCGAGGACGAGCACTTCGAGCAACTCTTTGGTCGCCGCAGTGCGCTCGGAAGCCGATTCAGCTGCGGCGAGCGCGCGGGATGGGGTCGCGAGCGCGGATGAATCTTGTGGCGCCTCGCCAGAGGAAACAGGCTCGATTCCGCTCGCAGATTCGCTAGTCCCATGCGCAAGGAACACCCACGCGCACAACCCAAGCGCCACGATCGCAGCGCCCACGAGAAAAACACGAGCCGATTTCAAGTCGATCTCTCCGCCACGATCATCCCATTTTCCACGCGCCGCGGGATCCGCGGTTCAATCGGGAAGAGAAAGCGCGACGCTCCCCACCGGATGCTCCGCGTCGATCACCGCTCTCGCCCTCAGACCGACGGGAACCCAGTCGTCATTGGCCGGGTCGCTGCAGCGCACGAGCCAGAGGTCGTAGCTTCCTGGAGCGAGGGCGTCGATCGATGCAAGGCCGGAGCCCGCCTTCACCGCACCCAATCCTTCCTTCGTCACCCGGATCGAGGCGCGGGTGATTTCCCGCTGCGCTCCCGTCGGCCCGGCTGCAACCATCCAAGTGCCCGAGGCGATCGACAGGTCGCCGGTCACCATGACCGAGATTCGGCCAGGCTCGCCCACCACGATCCGCAACGGCGAATCGCCGGCGTGATGCATGCGCACGATTGCATTGAAACTGCCGTTGACTTCGATCAGCACGTCGCCGCGCGGCAATGGGTCGAGTCGGTAGCGGCCCGGCGCCAGGGTGGTCCTGTGCAGACGCGCGGGCCCGCCGATGTTTGCCTGAAAATCGGCGGAACCGACATAGGGCGCGCCATCCGGCTGGACCAGCTCGACCTCGAGCGACTGCGCGGGCTCGAGCTTCACGTCGTAGCGACCATCGGGTATCGGCTGGAGGCAGACGCGTTTTGGGGCGTAGACCTCGGAGTTGACGTCGAGGATGCAGCGCTCGCCGTACAGCCCAGTCAACTTGAGCTCCCCATTCGAGTCGACGCCGTGACCGGAGAAGCCGTTCATTCCTTGGACGGTGTAGATCACGGCCCCGCGGTGCGGCTCCCCAGAAGGAGCGAGCACGCGCACGATCAACGACTTGCCATTCCCGCCGATTCGCAGGACTTGCTTGCGCTGCTCGCCGCGGCTCAAGGGCGAGATCTCGACCTCGCACAGGGCTTCGCCGGCACTCAGCAGCTTCGCCCGCAAGGGCTGGTTGGGGAGGAGTCCGCTCACGCGCCAGCGACCATCTTTGCTCGCGCTCGTGTTGGCGCTCGTACCTTCGCTGCCCGTGTTCGTGCCCCAACGGCCGCTCTCACCCCGCAGCGTGCGCGGCCGAGTCGGTGCTTGTCCGGCCTGCGTCGTGAGATCTTCGTCCACGAACATCGGAGTCGGACCGTGCAGCTCGAGCGTCAGCCCCTGGGCTTCGCTCGAAGGTGCTTCGAGCTCGAACTCGAGCAACGTGGCTCGTTCGAGCGTCACCGTCACCTCGGTCGCTTCTGACGGGACGGCGACGGCCGTGCTCAAGAAACCGAAGGCTTCGACCGCGATCGCGGGACTTTCCGGGTTGTAGTCGACGTCGAGGCGGCCGGAGTCGTCCGTCTTCGGGCGTTCGGAATTGAAGGTACCGGGCCAGGCGTAGATGCGCGCCCCCGACACCGGCTTGCTCGCTTCGTCCTGCACCAGCACGCTGATGGTGCGCGTGGCGAGGATCGTCAGATCACCGGCGTCCCAGACTCCGCGGAGCACGGCAGGACGTGTCAGTGGATAGGCCTTCGTCGCGGCGCTGTTCGGCCCGGCGACGGTCGCGACGAAAGTCGCGACCGCGTCAGCCCGCATAATTTTGGAGTAGCGCCCCTCGGCGTCCGCGGCGCTGCTGTCGGTCGACGTGCTGGTGCCGTCCGCATTCTTGATCTCGCGGCGCAGCGAGACGTTTGCCTGCGGCACCGGCGCGCCCGCGGCATCGACGACGCGCAGGCGCAGCTCGCAGCCCTCGCTCAGCTCGAGCACGAGATCGCGCCGCGGGCCGTCGAAGGACAATTGCCGGGCGCTGTATTCGTTTTCTGCGTCCGGGAGGAAGTAGCGCGCGCTCCAACTCAAGAATCCCGCTGCCTGCGGGCGAACGCCGCGGATCATGAAGGTTCCATCGGCATTCGTGCGCGTCGTCGCAACCGCTCGCTTCGAGAGCTTGCCGCGCAGCGACTTCGCCACCGCGGGCGGAAGCGGGGCTGCGTCCTGCGCCTTGTCCGATTGCCACCAGAGCTCGAAGGCTTCCGGAGGTGCGCCGCCATCGACGATCACCGTGCCGGCGACGACCGCGCCGTCCGCCAGCGCGAGTGTGCGCCGGCCCGTGCCGAGCTCGAGCGTTCCGCGCGCGATTTCCCAGCTCGGCGCGGCGATCGCGTATTCCGCCGTGCCTTCGAGATCGCGGAAGCGCGCAAGGCCGTCGCTCGGAGTCACGAATTCCGCGAGGAGCTTGCCTTCGCGGAAAATGGCGAGCTTCGCATCGGCTACGGGCGCGTTGGACGGGTCGACGACGAAAATTTCGAGCTGGTGCGCGTCGGCTTCCTGACGCTGCGTGTCGACGGCGGCAGCCCGGGCTCCGGTTTCTTCCGCGGTGAATTGCGGAGTTTCGATCGTTTCTTTCGGCGTGATCGGCGCGGCGATCGGAGCGTCTGGCTTGTTCAGCTCTGCGTCGACTTCCCCATGCGGAGTGCGATCCCGAAGCAGGAAGAACGCGGTCAGCGCGCAGCCGATGAGCACGACGGCTATCAGAGCGATCCCAATTCGTGCGGGCTTCATGGGTTGTGAATTCACGAAGGGGTCAGCGAGGAAGCTGCATCTTGACTATGTTGTGCCACGCGCGCGCGTCGACCTCGACCTTCTCTCTCGCGCCTGCGGGAACCCAGTCGTCGCTCGTGGGATCCGTGCGACGCACGAGCCAGATCTCGTAGTCGCCTGAGCCGAGGCCCTGGATCGAAGCATAGCCTGAGCCATTCTCGAGCACACGAATCACGGCCCGTGTGACTTCCTGCTTCGCACCCGCCGGCGCCGCGGCAACCATCCACAGCTCGGCATCGATCGTGGTATTGCCTGTCACGAGCACAGGAATCTGGCCGGCTTCACCGACGACGATCTGCATCGTCGGCTCGCCAGCGCGACGCATGCACTTCACAGTGCTGAACTCACCATCGACTTCGATCAGCACGTCGCCGTGCGGCAATCCGTCGAGTCGATAGCGACCAGGCGCCAGCGTCGACCTGCGAAGCTGCGTGGGCGTGCCAAGGTTTGCCTGGAACTCCGCTGCTCCGACGAAGGGTGCTCCAGCGGCATCGACCAGCTCGACATCGAGTGACTGCGCGGGCTCGAGCACCACGTCGTAGCGGCCGTCGGGAATCGGTTGAAGGCAGATGCGTCGGGGTGCGTATCGCTCGGATTCGACGATGAAGACACAACGCTCGCCGTACAGCGAAGTCAGCTTCAGCTCGCCCTTCGAATCGAGCCAGAGAGTGTCAAAATCGTTCAATCCCTCACGAGCATGAATCCATGCGCTGCTGCACGGTTTCCCCGAAGGCCCGAGCACGCGCACGATCAACGACTTGCTCTGCTGGTCGCTTTTCAGCATTACCTTGCGTTGTTCGCCGCGGCTCAGCGGGGCGATCTCGACTTCGCACAACGACCTCCCCACGCCTTGCAAGCAGGCCCGCAGCGGTTGGTTCGCAAGCAGCCCGCTCACCCGCCAGCGGCCATCCCAGCTCGGGCTCAAGCTGACAGTGGTCCCGTCTTTCAAGCCGAGCGAGCTCGAATTGTCGCATTCGACCGTCAGTGTTCGCGGCCGAGTCAATCCTTGTCCCTTCGATAACTCGCGGTCGTCGTCGACGAACATCGGCGTTGGCCCTCTGAGACTCAGGGTCAGCCCTTCGGTCTCGCCAGCGGATTCCTCGAGCTCGAATTCCAGCGTGGTGGCCCGCTCGAGCGTCGCCGTCACCTCGTTCGCGTCAGGTGCGACATCAACCGTCATGCTCAGGAATCCGAAGGCCTCGACCGCGATCGTCGGATTTTCCGGGCTGAATCCGACGTCGATGCGCCCGACATCGTTCGTTCTCGGGGACTCGGCATCGGCGAGTCCCGGCCAGGAATGGACTTTCGCACCCGACACCGGCTTGCCCGCGGCATCCTGCACGAGCACGCCTACCGTGCGTGTGGGCAGAATCATCAGCTCGCCCGCGTCCCACACGCCGCGCAACGCCGGGCGTAACAGCTCATAGGTCATCGCCGCGGAGCTGTTCGCTCCAGCGACCGACAGCGCGAAGGTCTCGCCCCCGTCGGCCAAGAACACCTTCGAGTAGCGGCCTTCGGCATCCGCGATGCCGTGCTCGATCCCGACGACGTCGGACCTTGTGTGCGATTTGGCCGTTCGACGCAACGTGACGCTCGCTCGAGGCACCGGCGCGCCCGCGGCATCGATGACGCGCAGACGCATTTCGCAACCCTCGGTCATATCGAGCACGAGATCGTGCCGTGGACTTTCCAGCATCAATTGCCTGCCGGAGTCTTCGGCTTCCGCATCCTTCATCAAGTATCGCGATTCCCAGCCAAGCAGACCTGACGCCTGCGGAGGCACGCCGCGGATCGAGAACGTTCCATCGGGTTTCGTGCGCGCCGCCGCGAGCCCGTGTGGCAAGAGCTTGCCGCGAACCGAGTCCACTACGGCGAGGGGAAGTATCGGCGCGTCCTCCGCCGTGATCGTGTACCAGTAAACGTCGAAGGCCTCCGCGGGCGGAGCGCCGTTCACGGTCACCGTCCCTGCGACGGTCGCGCCTTCAGGCAGGGCGAGCGTGCGGCGTCCCGCGCCGAGCTCGAGCGTTCCGCGCGCGTATTCCCAGCCCGGAGCAACGATCGCGTATTCGGCCGAGCCCGTCAGGTCGCGGAAGCGCGCGAGGCCGTCGCTCGATGTGGCGAATTCGGCGAGGACCGTGTCCTCGCGGAAAATTGCGAGCCTCGCGTCGGCGACGGGCGCGTTCGACGGATCGGCGATGAGGATCTCGAGCAGGCTCGCGTCAGCTTCCAGGTGCCGCGTGTCTGCGGCGACTGCTTGACTATCGGTTTCTGCCGCGTCGGATCGAGCCGCCTCGAGGGCTTCTTTCGCGCTGACAGGCGAGATGATCGGAGCGTCTGGCTTGCTCAGCTGCGCCTCGACCGACGAGCGGGCCGTTCGATCCTGCAACAGCCAATACGAGATGCCCGCTCCCCCGACGAGAACGACTGCCGTCAGTGCGAGCCAGATGCGTGCAGGTTTCATGGTGGTGGGCACCCGAGAATACCCGCGCTCGAGTCAACGCGGGAATTTCAAGCTGATCTCCACCTTCGGGTGCTCCGCATCGATCACGACCAGGACCGGCGAGCCGAGACGCTCGAACGGGTCGACCAGCGCATTCTCCGCGTACAGCAGCCAGACTTCGTACTCGCCGGCCGGCAAGCCTTGGATCGTGGCGTTGGACTCGCTCGTGCCGATAGACACGCCAGTTCGAGCAAACCCTCGCGCAGCACCAGGGACCGCCGCTTCCAGCATCCACGATCCAATTCCATCCTCGGCAGAACCCTCGAGCTTCGCCTCGATCCTTCCGGGTTCGTCGAGGACGATGCGCAGCCTCGATTCGCCCGTGTGCAACAGCCGCGCGGTGAACGGGGAGCCCCTTGGGTAGACCGTCAGCAACACCTCACCCGCCGGCAAGCCCTCGAGCCGGTGCACCCCGGGCCGAAGCCGCTTCGCGAACGTACGGCCATCCGCGACGTCACTGGAAAAGATCACGTCCGGTGTGTACGGAGCTCCGTCCCGCTGGACGAGCTCGACCTCCACGGTCCGGCCCGGCTCGAGCACGACGTCGAAGCGGCCCTCGGGGATCGGCATGAGGCTGACGCGCTTGGGCGAGTACGGAATCGAGCGCGCGACGAAATCGAAGCGCTCGCCGTACAGCTGCACGGTCAGCTCGCCTTGCTGGTTCACGGTCTCCTGATGTGTCGCCCGAAGTCTGTCGCCCTGCCTGAAGAAGATCATTCCCGATCGCAAAGGCTCCAACTCCGGTGAGAGCACGCGAATCGTCAGCGTTCTGGGGAGCACGAACGGCGGGAAGGTGACGATGCGAACCTCGCCGGGGGAGAGCGGCGGGATCTCGACCTCGCTCACGAGCTCGCGGCCGCCGATCAGCCTGGCGCGCAGGCTCTGGCGCGGGAGAAGGCCCGCGACTTTCCAGTCGACTCCTTGAACTGGCGGAATGGCGATCGTCGTTTCATTCCCGCGGCGGCCCCAGCTCGATGAGCCTTCGGGGACAGGCACGGTCATGGGCCGCTCTGGAGTTCCGGACGAACCGTCGGAGTCGCCGTCGAAGAGCGGCGAGGGGCCGCTGAGCTCGAGCACCAGTCCATCGCGCAGGCGTGCGGGATCCGACAGCATGAATTGGATCAGGCAGGCTCGCTGGAGAGTCACGACGACTTCGCTCGCGCCGGGTGGAACCTCGACCAGCCCGGTCAGGTAGGTGAAGGCTTCGACGGCGAGCTTGGTGACCGTATCCGCGATCTCGATCGAGCGCGTTCCCGCGGAGTCCGTCCGGTGTTCGGGACCCGAGCCGTCGGCGGGCCATGCGTAGACGCGCGCGTCCTGGATCGGATGGCCATCGACGTTCTGGACCCGCACGAGCAGCGTGCGGATTTCGACCGTGGCAAGGTCACCGACGTCCCACACTCCGCGCAGGAGCGCGGGGCGGGTCAGGGAGTATTCCTTCCAAGCCGCGGTGCCTGGAGCGGAGACCGAGACTGTGCAGCGGTCAGACTCCTCCCACGCGAGGGCCTGGCGATAGCGCCCTTCGGAATCGGCAGTAGCATTCGACGTCTGCCACGAAAGCTCCTTGCCGGGAGACCGCTGAATCCTGCGCGTGAATCCAACGCCGGCGCCCGGGATCGGCTTGCCCGCGGCATCGACCACGCGCAAGCGAAGCTCGATTCCCGTGACGAGGTCGAGCACGAGATCGCGCCGCGGCGCGGGGACTTTCAATTCCCGAGCGTTGGACTCATCCTCCACATCGCGCAAGAAGTACGCGGCTCTCCATCGGAGCCAGCCGCTGGTATTCGCGCGGACTCCGCGAAACTGGAAGGAGCCGTCGGGTTGGGTCTGGGCGACCGAAATGGCGGGATCGGACGCCGAGCGCTGCAGCGCCTTCACGACGGAGTCGGACAGAGAGGCCTCACCTTCGGCGAGGTCGGCTCGCCATTGGAGCTCGAATTGCTCCGGCGGCGATGCATGGTCCACTCGCGCCACGCCCGCGACGAATGCGTTGTCGGCGAGAGTGATCGTCTTGCGACCCGCGGAGAGCTCGACCTCGCCGCGCGCGAGGTCCCAGCCCAAGGCTGCGATCGCGTACTCCGCCTTGCCTTGCTGCGGAGAAAAGCTCGCGAGGCCGGCGGAGTCGGTCGTCGCCTTGGCGAGAAGCTCTTTCTCCCGGAACAGCGCGACTCGCGCGTCGGCGACGGGATGGCCTTCGGGATCGAAGAGGAGCAGCTCGAGCTGGCGCGTACCTGACTCGCTGCGCGGTGAATCGCCGGCTGCCCGCTCGCGTGTCGAATCCGTCGCGCCGAGACTTGCAGGCGCGAGAACCTCGTTCCCGGCGGCCGATGGCGCCGCGGTCGCCACGTCACGCTTGGCGTCGTCCGTCTGGTTCACGGAGGAGTTGTTGAGCCACAGGAAAGCCACGGCGCAAGCGGCAATCGCAATTGTGGCGAGCGCGAGCCAGATGCGTGCAGGCTTCATCACCGGTCAGCGCGGGGGTTTCATGGCTAGCTTCACGCTCGAATGCTTCGCATCGATCGCGACACGAACCGGTGTCCCGACGCGCAAGAACGAATCGACGAAAGGATTCTCCGCATGCAGGACCCAGATCTCGTATTCGCCTCTCGGCAGACTCTTGAACGAAGCGATCGACACGCCCTTGTCCGGATATCCAAGGAATGCACGAGCGACGCTTCTCGTCGATCCAGGCGCGGCTGCTTCGAGCATCCAATTCAGGTCATCACCATTCTTGCAATCGAGCGTCACCTCGATCGACCCAGGCTCGCCGATGACGACGCGCAACCGCGCATCGTCGGCGTAGTGCATGCGAGCAAGTAGGCCGAATTCTCCTTGGAGGATCAGCATCACGTCTCCCGCGGGCAATCCATTCAGGCGGAATAACCCGACCCCCATCGGAGCCTTGACGAGCTGGACATTCGTTCCGTCGGCGCTGAACTGGACTGGTTTCGTGTACGGCGTACCGTCGGAGTTCACCAGCTCGATTTCGACGCTCTGAGGGAGCTCCAGCACGATGTCGAACCGTCCCGTGGGAATCGGACTCAGGCTGACTCGTTGAGTGGAAAAGTCCTTGGCACTGACGACAAAACCGAAGCGTTCGCCAGACAGCGAGGCCAGCATCAGCTCCCCGTTCGCATCGACCTGAGCCGAAACAGTCAGGCGCACCACGTCGCCCTGCTCGATGACGATGTTTGCACTCGGAACCGGCTCCATCTGTGGTGACAGCACGCGCAGGATGAGAGGCCTCTGATTCGGAGGGAGAGGGAGAGTGACGCTGCGATGCTCACCCGGCGCGAGCGGCGCCACTTCGACTTCGCACACGAGGGTTCCGGCACAGCGCAATCTCCCGCGCAATGGCTGCCGCGGCAAGAGGCCGGAGACTCTCCACCGCAGATCCTTCTCGGGCCGGACGATGATCGTCTCACCCCCGGCGCCTCCTCCAGAAGAAGAGGTGCCGCCTTCGAGCGATCTGGATCGAGGGCGTCGACTTCCGACGTCTTGGGAACTCGGATTGCCATCGAACATCGGGCCCGGCGCGCTCAGCTCGAATGTCAGAGCCTTGCGGTCGCGAGTGGGGTCGGATAGTAGGAATTCGACGAGGCAGGCACGCTCGAGCTTCGCAGTGACTTCGGTCGCTTCCACGGGAACTTCGACAAGCGCGCTGGTGTAGGTGAACGCCGCGACCTCGATTTGAGTCCTGCTCAGTCCGAGCTCGATCGAGCATGTTCCGGCGGCATCGGTCTCCACAGAGACATTCACGGCCCCGCGCGGCCAGGCCAGAACGGATGCGCCCTCGATCGGATTGCCCTCCATGTCCTGCACGTGGACGATCAGCGTGCGCACCGCCGTCGCGAGGTCGCCGAGGTCCCACACGCTTTGCAGATCCGGTGGTCGGGTCACGGGATAGACCTTCCAGGCGGCTGTGTTCGGTGGTGCTACCGAGATCGTGTACTGGCCGGATGTCTGCGTCGGCAGTGGTTGTCGATACCGCCCCTCGCGGTCCGCGTTGCTCTCCCGCGAGCCGGCCGGACGCATCTCGCCGGATGGACCTGCGGCCTTGATCTCGACTTTCACCGAAGCGTGCGGCAAGGGCTTGCCCTGTGGATCGACGACGCGCAGTTGCAACTCGCAGCGGGCGACGAGGTCGAGCACGAGGTCGCGCCGCGGAACATTCAATTTGAAATGGCGGGACTCATAGTTGGCTTCGACGCCGCGCAGGAAGTACGGCGCGGTCCAGCTGAGGGCGCCTGTCGCATCCGCTCGGATTCCGCGGAACTGGAAGGAACCATCAGCCCGCGTCATCGCGGCCGTGATCGGCCCCGTCGAACCTGGAAAACTCAGGGCGCGATCGACGGCGCTGGGCAAGCCGTAGCTGCCGCTGTTTTCGTCCGGCCGCCATCGCAGATCGAATGGCTCCGCAGGCGAGCCGTCCACGGTCGCGTGACCGGCGATCGTCGCGTCGTCGACGAGCGTGACCGTCGTGCGCCCTGGAGCAAGATCGAGCCCGCCGTGAACGAGCTCCCAGCCCCAAGCTGCGATCGCGTACTTCGCTTCGCCCTGCTGCGGAGCGAAACTCGCGAGTCCTCCGCTGTCCGTCGTCGCTTGCGCGAGCAGATCCTTGTCGCGGAAGAGCGCGACTCTCGCGTCGGCGACTGGATGGCTCTCGGGATCGAGCAGCAGCAATTCGAGCTGTTGCGCTGCGGCCTTCGTGCGCGAGGACGGCTCGTCGCTAACCTCGGAGACCTTGTCCGCTGGGGCGGCGGGCGGAGTCTCGATCACTGGCGCTTGCGCTGGTAGCGCAACGGCTGGATCGCTTTCCGCCTTCGTGACTGTCTCGGCGTCCGGCGCCTGATCTCGGAGCATCCAGAAGGCAGTCCCAGCAACCAGCAGCAAGGCAGCGAGCAGCAGACCTCGTGACGGCTTCATGGTCGATCACTTTGCATCAGCTCAGCGCGGAATCGCCATGAAGATCTTTCGCGAACGATGCTCGGCATCGAGGATGAGGGTCTGCGCCGTCCCGAAGCGCATCCAGTCGTTGCTCGCCCCGTCCATGCATTGCACGAGCCACACGTCCTACGAGCCAGCGGCGAGGCCTTGGACCGAGGCCACGTGTTTCCCATCCTGGATGCCCCGGAACCAAGCCCGGTCCAGTTCCAGCCGGGATCGTGCCGGAGCGACGGCGAATGTCCATCGGGATTGCTCGCCCTCCGACATCCCGTCGACTTCGAGATCGATCGCGCCGAGCTCGCCGATCACGATGCGAATCGCCTTTTCGCCGTCGCGCAGGAAGCGCTGGATCGAACCATCCGGCCACTCGACGGCGAGTCCCACGTCTTCCCTGGGCAGACCGTCGAGCCGGTAACGGCCCGGGGACACTGGGGTCTTCAGCGGATCTCCCGAATACTCGAAGGTTGTCGTGAAGTCGACTCCATCCTCGAACGCGGCGCCGTCCGGTCTCACCAGCTCGACTTCGACGCTGCGCGCGGGCAGGAGATGGACGTCGAAGGGACCGGCGGGAATCGGTCGCAGACACACGCGCGCTGGCGCGTACTTGTCGGCGGTCACGATGAAGTTGCAGCGCTCGCCGTAGAGAGACTCCAACTCGATCTCTCCGCGCTCATCTGCCTGGTATTCGCGGAATCGGCCCCGCTCCTGCTTGTGGAGCTGAGCGCCTGGACATGGTGCGCCGGCGGGATCGAACACGCGCACGAGGAGCGACTTCGCCGCCAGGTCGGTCACCAGGGGCAGCTTGCGTTGCTCATGTGGATTCAAAGGCGGGATTTCGACCTCGCACAGAGTCTCTCCATCGGCGATCAGCTTGGCTTGGAATGGTTGATTGGCCGCCAGACCGCCGACGCGCAGATCCTTGGATCCGCGCAGTATCACGCGGAAGCGATCCGCGCTCTTGCCGACGCTGAGCTCGCCGCTCACGGACCTCGGCGTGCTGGGCCAGGCGGGTTGCCTGATCGCGCGTGCAAGATCACCGTCGGCGAACATCGGCGCGGCTCCGTACATTTCGATCGTCAAGTCCTCGCGCCTCTTCTCGAGCCCAGGCAAGTCGAATTCGACCATGCAGCTCGATTCGAGTTTCGCCGTGAGCTCGGTGGCGTCCAGCGCGACAGCGACGATCGCGTATTCATAGGGAAAGGCGACGACTGCGAGCGAGGTGGTCTCCGGTCCCAGCGCATACTCCACGCGCCCCTTCTCGTCCGTGGTCGGGCGCCGCTGTTTCGGCTTCGCAGGCCAGTCGTCGACTTGCGCGCCGGAGATCGATCCACCAGCGGAATCGACAACGTGGACGGTCAGCGTTCGTGCCGCCGCTGTCGCAAGGTCGCCGACATCCCAGATGCCTCGCAGCACGGATGGAGGTGTCAGCTGGTAAAGCCTTTCACTCGAGCTGTTCGGCGGAGCGATGGAAACAGAGACTGTCGTGCGATCTTGTGAGGAGAAGATCTGGCTGAATCTGCCTTCAGGATCCGTCGTCGAATCGCTGTCCATAGACACGTCCCCGCTCGCGCCGAGAAACTTCAGGCTGACCCGGACGCTTGCTCCCGGCAGCGGGGTTCCTGCAACATTGACGACGCGCAGGCGGAGTTCGCAATGCTCGACGAGGCGAAGCACCAGATCGCGTTGGGGGAAGTCCAGCGCGAGTTCCTGCCCCGCTGCCTCGAGGTAGTAGCGCCCGCGCCACGAGAGCGAGCCTGGCGTCGCTGGACGTAGACCGTGGATCTCGAAGGAGCCGTCCTCGCGCGTGCGCGTGGTCGCAAGCATGCGGGAGGGATGCGCGGATTCCAGCGCACGTACGACCGCTCGCGGCAGACTGCGATCCGCATCCCCGGAGGTGGTCCACTCGATGTCGATCGATTCGCTCGGCGGCGCGCCCTGGCAGACCATGATCCCGCCGACGACCGCGCCTTCGGTGAGCTCGAGCGTCTGCAGGCCGGGATTCAGGTCCAGCTCTCCGCGTGCGACTCCCCAGCCAGGCGCGGCAATCGCGTATTCCGCCCTGCCCGCGAACTCGCGCAATCGAAGTCGCCCATCGCTCGCGGTCGAGCCCTGGGCGATCACGTCCTCGGTGCGGAAGAGGACCACCCTCGCGTTCTCCAGCGGGACGTGCGCCGGATCGGTGACGAGGAGCTCGAGCGCTTTCACCTCAGATTGCTCGCGCCGAGTCGGCTCGTCGGCTCGCGCCGAGCCCGCTTCCCTCGGCTTGGCAAGCGGAGCTTCGAGATCCTTCGGGATGTCCTGAAGCGATCGCTCCGCCTCCGCGACTCGCGCCGGATCCCTCCCAGGCGCGAAGGAGTCCCCCGGAGTCCGAGTCCGCAAAATCAGAAACGCGGCCACCGCACCGAGCGCGATGATTGCGGCACCGATCGGCACGTGCCTCTTCAACTGGCGTTTCGCCGCTTTGATTCCCTTGGTGGCGGCGGCGGTCCAGAGCTTTCGAGCGCTGCGGATGTTCTTGCGGACGCCTTCGCCGTCGCGGTAGCAGAGGCCCAGCAGGTACTTGCCCCAGGGATCACCGCGGTCACCACCCAGCTTGTAGAGCTCGGCCGCGCGAGAAAGGTCCTTCGGCACGCCCTGACCCTCGTGGTAGCGAATGCCCAGGTTGGTCGTGGACTGCCCGTCGCCCAAATCGAGGGCTCGACGCAACCACTTGAGCGCGAGAGCGTCACGGACGGGGTGGCCTTCGTCTCCGTTGTAATAACGCGCAAGCCAGTGAGCTCCGCGCTCATGATCGAGCGCTGCAGCGCGACGAAAGTGCTTCAGAGCATTCGGCCAACTCTTTCGAACGGCGTCGCCATCCTTGTACATCAGGCCGATGTTGAACAGGGCGCTGACGTTGTTCTGTCGTGCGGCGCGGCGATAGCAGCGCAAGGCTGCCTTGCGGTTCTTGGGCCAGCCATTCTTGCCCTCGAACCAGTGCACTCCGAGGTCATTCCATGCCTCGGGATTTCCAGAGTGGGCCATGCGCTGCAGGCATAAGAGAGCCGGTCGAGGCGGATGCGGGATTTTTCCGGCCCCGATCAGCCAGAGAATCTCTTGGGCGGACTCCAAGTGGCCGTCGCGCGCCGCGTTGAGGAACCAGACGTAGGCGATGTCGAGGCTACGCTCGACTCCCAGACCATCCCGATAGACACAGCCGAGGTTGAACGCGGAGTGCGCATCGCCATCCATTGCAGCGCTCAGATAGAGCGCATTCGCCGTGCGCCGATTGCGCCGGACGCCCTCGCCGGTCGCATAGCGCACTGCGAGGTCGCCCTGCGCTCTCGCGTCACCTGCCTTCGCTCGCCGGCGCAGCAGCTCAATGGCGCGCTTCGACGAGCGCGGCTGACGTTTGGACTTCGGCGTCATGGGACCAGGGTAGAAACACCCACGCGATTCTCGGCGTCCCTCATCTCGCGGCAATTCGTTGAAAGTCGGCCCAGACGGCGCGAGGTCGCTGGAATCTCCGCAGGAAGGGCTGCTGTGGCCATCCCCTCCTTAATGAAGAGACCGGCACCTGAGCCTCGCGCCCAATCGAAAGGCTCCTCCACCCCGCAAGGATTTCCTACCGATAAACACCTATCCCGCCCCCGGTCTCGACCCGTCGCCATCTTGCACATGGAGGCGGATCGTCGCCGTGGACTCAGTCCCACACCGATCTCTCGACGGATCGCACCATGTTCCATCCTTCGCTTCCGATCGATACGCAGCTCGCAAGCGCCGGTCTTTCAGGTCGACTCCTGCGCTCCTTGTTGTTCCTGTTCGCCGCGACGATCCCGATGCAGGCGACTGGACAGGAGCGCGCCAAACCCGCGCCCGCGACCGCGAAGAAGACTCTGCCGATCGGAATGTCCACCGCTTTGAGCGGCCCCGCCGCCGACCTTGGGCTGCACATGCGGGACGGCGTCCAGATCGCCTTCGCCGAATACAACCGCGCGCTCCCGGCCGGCCGCGCTCCGCTCGAGCTGATCGCGCTCGACGACGGCTACGAGCCCGAGCGCTGCGCGCCGAACATGCGCAAGCTGATCGACGAGAATCAGGTGGTCGCCATCATCGGCAACGTGGGCACGCCGACCGCGATCGCGGCGATCCCAATCGTCAACGAGCGCCACACGCCTTTCTTCGGCGCCTTCACCGGCGCGGGAGTCCTGCGCAAGGATCCGCCGGATCGCTACGTGATCAATTTCCGCGCGAGCTACGCGGAAGAAACCGCCGCGATGGTCGACGCGCTCGTCCAAGTCGGCGGGCTCGACCCCAAGGAAGTCGCCTTCTTCACGCAGCGCGACGGCTACGGCGACTCGGGCTACAACGGCGGGCGCGAGGCGCTGTTGCGGCACGGGCTGCACGCGGACACTGAGATCGCGCACGGCCGCTACGAGCGCAACACGGTTGCGATCGAGGACGGACTGGCCGAGCTGATGCTCGCGAAGACTCCGCCGCGCGCGGTGATCATGGTCGGCAGCTACAAGCCTTGCGCGGAGCTCATCAAGCAAGCCCACGCACTGGAATTCAGGCCGTTGTTCTTGAACGTGTCCTTCGTCGGTCCGAGCTCGCTGTCCCTGGCGCTCGGCGCGGACGGCGAGGGTGTGATCGTCACCCAGGTCGTTCCGCACTTCGACTCGGAGCTGCCGCTGGTGCGCGAATACCGCCTCGCCGCCGCCGCCTACGATCCGAAGCTGCGGCATTCCTTCGGCTCGCTCGAGGGCTACGCCGCGGGACGGATCCTGTGCCGCGCGATGGCCTCGATCGAGACCGTCCCCGATCGCGAGAAGATCGTCGACGCCTTGCTGGGCCTGGGCTCCTTCGACCTCGGGCTGGGCACGCCGATCGAGCTTTCTCCGACCAAGCACCAGGCCAGCCATCAGGTCTGGCCGACCATCCTCTCGAAGGGCGAGATCGTGCCCTTCGACTGGCGACGACTGCCCACGCTGCTCGCTAGCCGGTAGCGATCGATGGCGGTGCAGGAACACGAGATCGCGGGTCGCCGGGCGACGCGATCGGTCTGGGCTCTGACCCTTTTCGGGATCCTGGCCGGGCTGTCGACCGCGCTCGTCGTGCGCGTCTCGCTGCAGCGCATCCGCGCCGAGGGCGAGCTCGCGCGCGAGCTCGAAGGAAAGGCCGGCGCGGCGGTTCGAGAGCTCGACGAGCGGATGGAAATGGCGCGCGTCGACATCGAGAACATCCTGGCCAGCCGCTCGGACGTCGAGAGCAGCAGAGCCGTCGCCGACTTGATGCACATCGCGCCCAAGCTTCGCGAGGCTTTCCAGGGACGCGAGCAATCGATCGAGGAAGGCCTGTTGCGCGCGCCGCTCGCCCAGCTCGACCTCTTGCACCGCGAGGCGCTCGAGTGGCGGGTCCACCAGGTGGAGACCGAAATCAAGTTCCAGGAGGCTCGGCGTGAAACTGAGCTTCGTCTGACCAATCTGAAATCGCAGGTCGAATCGATGGAGGGCCGCCGTCGGCTCAAGAATGCAGTGGCGCTGCGCCGCTTCCGCGAGGCGAAGGATGGAGAGGTGGACCGGGTCGCGCGGCAGATCGTCACCGACCTCGAGGCTTCGAGCGAATCCTCCCAGGTCCAGCACGAGATCCAGGACCTGGTGATCCTGAGCGAGCGCCTGGTCGCGGAGGACGACCGCGACAAGCTCGCCGACTTGAAGGACAACAGGCTTTCCCCGGTGATCACGCGCCTGCGGCGCTCGATCGAAAGCACGGCTTCCGACAACTCCAAGACCACGCGCGAAGGGTGGACGCCTGGAATCCTGGACTCGATCCAGATCGCGCTCTTCGGCGCGGGCTATCGGCTGGACGACGGCCACCAGACGATCGTTTCAGGAGACGGCGGACTCTATTCGGCCTGCATCGACCGCATGCGATTGCGGGCGCAGCGCATCGAGCTCCGAGCTGAGACCGAAGTCTGCTTCCGCGAGCTGGCCCGTGCTTCGCAAAAACTGGACGAGGCGATGATCGCCGCCTCGGCGGAATTCGGCGAACGCGGCGAGCAGATCCTCTATGGAGTCTGGACCGTGCTCCTGTGGGTCAGCCTGGTCGGGCTCGCGCTATTCCTGGGCCTGGGCTTCGGCATCGCGCGCACCGTGCGCGGGCAGATCCGCAAGATCGGCGAGACCAACCAGAAGCTCGACCAGGCAGTCGTCGAGCTCGAGCGCGCCAGCGCGGCCAAGGGCGAGTTCCTGGCGAACATGAGCCATGAGATCCGCACGCCGATGAACGGCGTGATCGGGATGACGGGCCTGCTGCTCGACACCGACCTGAACGACGAGCAGCGCGAATTCGCCGAGACGGTGCGCACGTCGGGCGAGGCCTTGATGGCGATCCTCAACGACATCCTC
>DATHET010000118.1:0-11674 GCA_035490315.1 Planctomycetota bacterium | reverse complement strand
CCAGAAGTACGTCGACAAAATCGGCCTGCCTGCGGCTCCCTGGCTGCGTTGCCGCTCCTCCGAGTGTTGCAGAGAACACGCGTCGTCGCGGCGCCTTGCCAGGAAGCCGCATTCAGGCCGCCTTTGCCAACGTACTTCAGGTACAGGACACTAGGACCGTCGTGCTCAGCGGCCAGGAAGGCCGCCTCCCGCTCCGGAGGCTCCGCAGGAGCCTCCGCTACGAGCGCTGCGCGCTCTAACGCGGGACCCCTTGCGCGCCCTTCCGTCGCGCTCCTCGTCAGGCCTTCCCGCGCTGTGCCTCGTTACGGCGCCTTTTTCAACGGGCTCCTTCGCCCTCGCGCTCGAGCCGCTCCCGGCGGGCAACTTCGCGCTCGCTCGGTGGACCGGCGGCGGCGTCGGCGATCTTGACCTCGCCTCCGCGCTCGTAATGGCCGATGATCAGGCCATTCGGGGAGACGCGGGATCTCGTCAGCTGGAACGAATGCGGGGCCGAGCCGTCGGCGAACAGTTTTTTGCCGCCGCCGAGCACGACCGGCACCGTGAAGAGGCTGATGGCGTCGACCAGGTCATTGGCGAGCAGAGCGTGGACCAGCTCGGTGCTGCCCTGGGTGACGAGGTTCGGGCCGTCCTCCTGCTTCAGACGCTTCACCTCGGCGATGTCGCGCAGGAGCACTGTCCCCGCCCAGCCGGTATCGAGCTCGCCGGAGCGCGAAACAGCGTACTTCGTGATCTTGTTGAACAGCTTGGCGATGCCGCCATGGGGAGAGTCTTCGTCGTAGTAGGGCCAGTACGCGGCGAAGATCTCGTAGGTCCGGCGGCCGAGCAGGAGGTCGAACTTCTCCTGGAAGAGGCGATTGATCTCTTCGCCGAACTCTGGGCCGAAATAGGGCATCGCCCAGCCGCCGAACTTGAAGCCCTTGGTCGGATCCTCGGTCGGCCCGCCGGGCGCTTGCATGACGCCATCCATGGAAACCTGGGCACCGACGATGATTTTCCGCATGGGTAAGTCTCCTTGGCCGAATCTAGGACGGGCCGCGCGCTTCCAGGCCAGGATGTTCCCACATTGATCGTGCTGGTGCGCGCGGCTGACCGCCGCTGTCACATCTCAGGGTCGAATTCGTATTCTGCGCCAACCGGATCGCTCGCCAGCGTTCGGGACCCTCCTCCGATGCCTGACACGACCCTCCAGAGCCCCAGGTCATGGCGCTGAGCCTTGCTCGCGCCCTCGCGATGGGCCTCGGGGTCTGGGCCGCGATCGGGCTGGTCTTCGCGCTTGCCTTCGCGTTCGTCGGCGCGGGGCGCGTCGATCGCGACGCGCGCTCCGGCTCGCTCGGATTTCGGATCCTGATCCTTCCGGCGAGCGTGGCTCTGTGGCCGCTGCTCCTCCTGCGCTGGGTGCGCGGCAGCGGCGACGCTCCGGTGGAGAAGACCGCCCATCGTCGTGCGGCGCGAGCACGCCAGCCATGATCCGAAGTCTGCGCTCGAGGCATCGGCGGACCTTCGTCCTGCTCGCGGTCGTCCTTCCGATCGGGCTGGCCATGGCGTTTTCATCGCGCGTCAGCGTTCCCGCGAGCCCGAGCGTCCCGCAGGCGGATCGTCTCGTCGCGCGGCCGATCGATGCGCCGGTGCGCGACGCCGTCGTGACGTCGGCGAGGGCCCAGCTGCGACTGCGCATCTGGAGTCCGGGGACGGATGGAACGCGGGTGCTCGAGCTCACGCCGCGGCGCGATCTCGAGTTGCCCGACGTGCTCGTGTACTGGTCGGCGACCGATTCGAACGAGGGCTTGCCGGCGAAGAGCCTGTTGCTCGGCTCGCTCGCGGGGACGGAAGCTCGGCTTTTCAGCCTGCCGAAGGAGGCGCGCGGCGGACGGCTCTTCCTCTACAGCCTCGCGCATCAGGAGCTGGTCGCCAGCCTGGAGCTCGAGCCGTGAGCGTCGGCTACCAGGCAGTCGGCTGGAATCGGCAGAAGCGGATCTACGACACGGTCCTCGCCGGCGGGATCCTGGGTTATCTCGGTCTGTTCATCGGCCTGGGAGTCGCGCTCTTCCCCGAAGCCACGCTCGAGACGATCCTGCTGCGAGCCCTCGGCACCTGCGCGCTGCTGCTGCTGCACATCGTGCTGTCGATCGGCCCGCTGGCGCGGCTCGACCCGCGATTCCTGCCCTGGCTCTACAACCGCCGCCATCTTGGAGTCGCGACTTTCCTTGTGGGACTTGCGCACGCGACTTTCGCGTTGATCCAGTTCCACGCGCTCGGCGACGAGAACCCATTCGTCAGCGTGCTGGTCAGCAACACGCGCTGGAACAGCGTCTCGAGCTTTCCTTTCCAGCAGCTTGGACTCGCCGCCCTGGTGATCCTGTTCCTGATGGCGGCGACGAGCCACGACTTCTGGCTCAAGAACCTGACCGCGCCGGTATGGAAGGCCCTGCACATGTCGGTGTACGTCGCCTACGCGCTGCTCGTGATGCACGTGGCCCTGGGCGCCGGGCAGACCGAGGGAAGTCCCTGGCTTGCGATCGCCCTGTGCATCGGCGTCGCCTGGATCCTCGGGCTGCATCTCCTGGCCGCGCGGCGCGAGCGGGTGCGCGACGTCGAGGTCCAGCCGGCTCCCGATGGATTCGTCGACCTGTGCGCCCCGGCTGAGATCCCCGAGAAGCGCGCGCGCGTCGCGACCATCGCCGGCGAGCGCGTCGCGGTGTTCAAGCACGACGGGAAACTCTCGGCGGTGTCGAGCGTCTGCCAGCATCAGAACGGCCCGCTCGGCGAAGGTCGCGTCATCGACGGCCTGATCACCTGTCCCTGGCACGGCTATCAATACCGGCCGGACTGCGGCCGATCGCCGGAGCCTTTCACCGAGCGCGTGCCCACGTTCCGAGTGCGCGTCGTCGCCGGTCGCGTGCAAGTCGATGCGAGACCCTTGCCGGCGGGAACCAGCGTCGAGCCCGCGCGCATTGACGAGGAGCGGGCATGAGCGATTCGGAAGCCGAGTTCTACGTCGGCTACCTCCCGAGAGCGCCCGAGCATCTCGCGCGGCGCACGCGCGTCAGCGTGATCGTCGTGTTGGCCCTGTCCCTCGCCATCGCCGCGCTGATCGTGCTTTCGCAATCGGGATTCGGCCACGGTGTGTTCGAGTACGGCACCGAGCGCGAATTCACCGGCGTCATCGAAGCGGCGCCTTATCCTGTCCTCGCCGTGGACCGGCCCGGCGACGGTCAATCGCGTTACCTGCTCTCGAGCGTCGGCAAGCACGGCGCCTTGCCGCTGGTCAAGGATTTCGTCGGCCAGCAAGTCCTCGTGCGCGGCACCCTCGCTTACCGCGACGGAATGACGATGATCGAGATCGCCGACGACGGCGTGAAGCCCGGCAAGCCGCGCGAGGCGAGCTCCGCGACCGAGAAGGACCTGCGCTTCGGCACCGCCACGCTGATCGGCGAGATCGTCGACAGCAAGTGCTACCTCGGCGTCATGAAACCCGGCAATGCGAAGACGCACCGCGATTGCGCGACGCGTTGCATCAGCGGCGGCATCCCGCCGGTGCTGCTCGTTCGCGACGCCCTGGGGAACGCGAGCTACTACCTGCTCGTCGGCGCGCACGGCGAGACTTTGAACGACCAGGTCCTCGACCTGATCGCGGAACCGATCGAGATCACCGGCGAGCTGCGCCGCTGCGGCGACTTGATGTCGCTGCGAGCCGATCCCGCGAGCTTCCGCCGGCTTTCGTCGGGCGCGAAATCGCCGGCGCATTGATCGGAGGGCCCGCGCGACTCACGTGCGTTTGTGCGACAGGAGCCACGCGTACAGCTCCGGATCGTCGTAGGCCTTGACCCACGAGTCGTGTCCGACGCCGGGGTAGACGGTGTATTTCACGTCGCAACCGATGTCGCGCAGGGTTTCGACCATGCGCAGGGATTCACCCGGATCGACGACCGTATCGCTCGCGCCGTGGAACGCCCAGAACGGCAGGCTGCGCAGTGCCTTTCCCTTCGGCGAGTCGCCGTACAGCCATGCCTGGATCGGCGTGCCTCCGCCGCAGATCGGAACCACGGCGGCGAAGCGCTCGGGGCATTCCTGCGCGAGGCTCCAGGCGCCATAGCCGCCCATCGACAGACCGGTCAGGTACACTCGCTGCTCGTCGATTTCCCAGGTCGCGAGCACGTGGTCGAGCAGCTCCTGGAGCAGATCGTTGTTCCAGGTCTCGCCGAGCGGGCATTGCGGCGAGACCACCATGAAAGGGAAGTCCGCCGCCTGCTCCGCGACCCTGGGCGGGCCGTGGACCTTGACCAGCTCGATGTCATCTCCGCGCTCGCCCGCGCCGTGCAGGAAGAGGATCAGCGGCCAGCGGCGCGCGGGCTCGCTCCCGTATCCGCGCGGCAGGAACAGCTGGAAGCGCAGGGTCACCGCGGGATCTCCGCGAGTTTTGAACACTTGCGGCGTCTGCGGTTTGTCGGAATCACGCTGCGCCGCCGCATTGCACCCGACCAGCAGGCTCGCGACGAGGGCAAGCCCGCACAGACAGGCCAGTGAGATTCGCAGGCGAGCGTGGGTGGTCATCCTGCGATTGTGGCGCGGCGCGGAGTCGCTGAACAGCGCCGGAGGCGGCGATCAGCTCTTGGCTGCGTTCGCGCTGCTCGCCGACTTCACGCCGTCGACTTCGGGACGCTGGTATTCCTTGGCGGCGCGGGCGAGCAGCTCGCGAACTTCGTCGTCGCTGGTCTGCCCGAAATCCGCATACCAGTTGCCGACAGCGTGGAAGGGGACCGGCGCGCGCGCGCAGACCGTCTCGTCGGTCTGCTCGTTGAACATCGCGCAGGTCGCGACCGAGCCCACGGGGACGGCGACGATCACTCGGGCCGGAGCGAGCTTGCGCAGAGCCGTGACCGCGGCCCACATCGAGGAACCCGTCGCCAGCCCGTCGTCGACGAGGATCACCGTGTGGCCGCGCAGTTCCGCGGCCGGTCGATCGCCGCGGTAGGCCTGCTCGCGCCGCTGCAGCTCGACGCGCTCCCTGGCGACGATGCTGTCGACTTGAGCAGCCGACAGATTCGCGGCGCTGACGACTTTGTGGTTGAGCACGATCACACCGCCCGTCGCGATGGCTCCGATCGCGAACTCCTCCTGACCGGGCATGCCGAGCTTGCGCACCGCGAAGATGTCCAGCGGCGCGCGGAGAGCGCTCGCGACTTCGTAGGCGACGGGCACGCCGCCGCGCGGAAGCCCGAGGACCACCAGGTCCGGATTGCCGGCGTACTTCGCAAGCTTGGTGGCCAGGAAGCGTCCTGCATCTGCTCGATCGCGGTAGATCATGTCCTCACATCCCCGACGGGTAGGTCTCCGGTACCTCGTCTTCGGTTCGCGCCGTCACGTGCAAAGGACGCAGCGCCTGGGTTCGGTCCAGGAACACGAAGGAGTCGTAGCGCCTGGGCAGCACAGTCGGAACGTAGTTGCCGTAGGCCTCGAATTCAGGCTGGTAAACCACACCGATCGCGCGATGGCCGCGCGGCTCGAGCATTTCCGGCGAGGCGCGCTCGAAGGTCAGCAGTTGGGGTCCCTTGGCCGCACCCTCGTGCAGCAGGCTCTCCCAGCTCCCCGGCCGGGCGGGAGGAACCAGCATCACTTCCGGCGTGGCTCCCCATTCGGAACCGGCGATGACGCTGCCCTGATACGAGCCGAATCCGACGAGCACCACGTCCTGGGCAGCGTGGGCCTCGCGAACTAGCTGACCAACATTGACCATCCCGTCGCTCGCCATGTCGGTGAAGCGCGCATCGCCGACGTGGGTATTGTGCTCCCACACGATCGCCTTGGCCTTGGGACCGTGCTTCTGCATCAGCCGCTCGAGCGTCTCGCTCATGTGCCGATCGCGGATGTTCCACGACCCCGGCCCGCCGCGCACCATCGCGCGGTAATAGGACTCGGCGTTCTTCAAGACCTCTGCGTTCTGGCGCGCCTGGAACGCCGCTTCGTCCTGATCCGCGGAGCCGGCGTCGAGTCGCGAGCGCATCTGCGACAGCAAAGTCACGACTTCGTCCTCGCAGGAATTCGGCACGAAGCGCGCGGCTCGCGCGTATTCCTGCACGTCCTCGCCATAGGGCTCGAAGCAGCGGAAAGCGCGCCGTGCCGCGGTCAGGGTCAGCGGGTCGACGCGCCGCAGGTAGTTCATGATCGCGTACAGGGAATCCCACAGGCTGTAGACGTCGAGGCCGTAGAAGCCGACCTGTTCTGCGCTCTGCCTGCCCTGATTGTGCTGCTCGAGCCACTCGACGAAGTCCGAGACCTCTTCGTTCGCCCACATCCACGTCGGCCAGCGCTCGAAAGCGTGCAGCACGTCGCGCGCGCTGAGGCCCGCGGTCGTCCTGCCCTTGATGAAGCGATCGATTCCCATGCAATCAGGCCAGTCGCCTTCGACCGCGACGAAGGAAAAACCCTTGTCGCGGATCAAGCGCTGGCTGATCGCGGCGCGCCAGGTGTAGTACTCGCTGGTCCCGTGCGAAGCCTCGCCGAGCAGCACGTAGCGCGCGTCGCCGATCCTGGTCATCAATCGATCGATGTCCCGCGGCCCGGAGACAGGCTGCGCCAGGGTTCGCAGCTCCTTTCGCAAGCGAGCAGTCGCTTGCGCTTCGTGAATGGTGTCGCGGCTCGTTCTGGCCATGCAGCCTCCTGCCCGAAGGATGCAAGCCATGTGCCGTCGCCGAGGTCAGCGACCCGCGACGCGCGCCCTGGGAGCGAGGTGCCCCTCGAACCATTCGAGAGCGAGACTGGCCACGTTTTCGAGGGCGCCCGGTTCCTCGAACAGGTGCGTGGCACCGGGAACGATGGCGAGCTCTTTCACGCAGACCAGCCGTCCGAAGGCCTGCTCGTTGAGCTGGATGACGACCTCGTCCTCTCCTCCGATGATCAGCAGCGTCGGGCTGCGCACCAGCTCGAGGGCGTCGCCCGCGAGGTCCGGCCGGCCGCCGCGCGAAACCACGCAACTGACGTCGTTCGGCCGCCGAGCCGCTGCGATCAAGGCCGCCGCGGCACCAGTGCTCGCGCCGAACAACCCGATCGGCAGGTCGGCGGTCGTGGAATCCCGCGCCAGCCAGTCGATGGCGGCTGCAAGGCGCGAAGCGAGCAGGCCGACGTCGAAGCGCACCATGCCGCCCGCATTGTCGCGGGCTTCCTCGCTCGGCGACAACAGATCGAGCAGCAGAGTAGCCAAGTCGCCCTCGCGCAGAGCTGCCGCGACGGAACGATTGCGCGGGCTCATGCGGCTGCTGCCGCTGCCGTGCGCGAAGAGAATCAGTCCGCGCGGTGCTCGCGGCGAGACGAGGTCGCCGTGGAGGCGCAAACCCTCCGCGTCGATTTCCACAGATCGCTCCGGGGACTCCATGCTGCTTCCTTGTCGCGCCTCAGCGGCGCGCCGCCGCCTTCCGCCCGCTCCGGCTGTGGGTGCGCGCCCTGGTTCGTGCGGCCTTGCGGGCGGAACGACTGCGATCCGCCGCCGTGCGGCTGCGAGCGATGCGGTGCGCTTGACGCGAAAGCGCGGTGTGCGAGCCCGCGGCGCGAGCCTCGCGGCGCAGGACCTTGCGGATCGCCTTGGAACGTGTGCGCGAAGGCCGGGTGCGCGAGCTCGAGCGGCCCTTGCGCGCCGCGCGCTTCGCGCTCTTGCGTGTAGCCGCGGAAGCGCTGCCCTTCTTCGGGGCCGGCAGGTGGACACCCGCGCGCCGCGCCTTGGACAGACCGATCGCGATCGCCTGCTTGGTCGAAGCCGCGCCGTGCTTGCCCTCGCGGATGTGGTGGATTTCTTCCCGCACGAATTCGCCTGCTTGCGTCGAAGGTGATTTGCCTTGGCGCCGGTCGGTTCGTGCACGCTCGATCGTTTTCTTTTCAGGCATGGAGATGTCTCCGTTGTGATGGGGACCCGTTGCGGGCGAAGCAACGCTCATGCCGCGTCTCAACCCCCGCGACGACCGCGCGTCGGAGCTTGTCGCCAGCTCTGCGATCGCGTGTTGCCGCGATCGCGCGCTGCGCCCATCCGGTCGAAGCTGTCGACCGGCGACGGCATCGGACGAAGACCTTGGCGCGGGATGAAGGGCGCACTCGGTTGCGGTTGCAGCGGAGCCGGCCGCTGGAAGGGAGGCGGCTGGACCGACTCCGGTCTTCCATCGTTGAGACCGGAAGGCCGCTCGGGCGCCGGACGTCCCTGAACAGGCGGTGAAACAGGCTGCGGTCTCGTCGCGGGAGGCGTCACGGGTGCGGGTCTTCCGCTCGGCGGAACCGAAGAACCGGGCGCGGGCCGTCCGCTCGACGGAGCGTTGGAGCCCGGAGCGGGGCGACCCTGTGTCGGAGGCGGCGCCACCGGAGCCGGCCGTCCTGTCGGCGCTTGCGGTCGCGTGGTCTGCGGGCGCTCGCGCTCGACCGCCGGCGGAACCCGTCCGGCCGCGGGGCCCTGCCCTTGAGGAGCCGCACGCTTCCACTGCGATTGTTGTCGCGCTTCCCAACCGTCCTGCGTGCGACGCTGCACGTTCCCGTCGCGATCCGTGAACACGTTGTTCGGCACGGCGGTGGCTCGCCTCGAGCGCGTCTCGAGGCCGGGCACGGCTGCGATGCGGGAGCGATTCTCCTCGCGGTTGTAGAGGTTCTCGCGGCCCAGGGGCTGACCCGCCGTTGCGATGTTGCTCCTGGCGAGCGACGCGCGGCGGACGACCGAGCCGTGGATGTCGAAGTCGTGCCCGTGGAATCCGCCGACTCCCCACCAGCCTGGGTGGCCCCATCCGCAGGAGTGGCTGAACCACCAGGGGTTGACGCCCCACGCGAAACCGAAACCGAAGCCCCAGCTGCAGAACCACGGGTCGTAATGCGGGCAGAAACCCCAGGTCCACGGCCGCGGGTAGTAGCTGACGCCGATCCAACCCGGGTACCAGTAGCCGGTGCCGTAGACGATGGTGGGCCCCGCGACGTAGCAGCCCGTGTAGCCCGGCAGGTAGCCGACCCAGACGTAGTCCGGCGTCGAGTCGTACACGTAGACGTAGCGCACCGGATAGATCGGGCAGCTCGGCGGGATGGTGTAGACCTCCTCGGGCACTTCGCTCGCGACTGCCCAGGGTCCGGTCGCCAGCTCGGCGACGTACCACACGCCATCGCTGCAGCAGTAGTAGCGGCCCATGAACTCGATCACGGACGACGAGGTGTTGACCGCGTAGCGCAGGGCCGTGCCCGGAATCGCCTCGAACTTGGGCTTGCCGTCGTAGCTCACGCTGCAGTGGGCATCGCTGCGCTTGACGGCGGTGGTCTGCGGAATGCTCGCGTCGAGGACTGCCTCGCGGGCTTCGCTGGTTCCGGCGACGAAGGTGCGCACGCGGGCGCGGTCGGAATCGGCGGGAATGCGCTGGAAGGCTTGCGGGAGCTGGTCGGAACCAACGAAGGTCCAGTTGCCCTTGTCGAGCGACGGGCTCGAGTACCAGCGGCCCGAGAGCAGCACGTAGCAGGTGTGCGTCGCGCCTTCGAGGAAGACGTCGTTCTCGCTGTTGGCCAGGTACAGGAGGTCGTTGCCGGGGAAGGGAGTCCAGCGCGGCTCGCCCTTGGACACGATCAGCTCCGTCGGCGCGGTCACGAACAGCACTTCGACGTCATCCGCGATCGGCTCAGGTCTAGCGCCCGCCTCCGACGTGGGCTTGGGGAGTGCAGCAGTCACCTCGGCCGGCGGATTGGAATCCTTCTGCCAGGGCCCATCGAGCGCCGCCGCCCGACGCCAGCTTCCGCCTGCATCGAGGAAATACGTCTTCTGCGCAGGATCGAAAAGCAGGATGAAGGGCGTGTTGACCACGCGCATCAGCTTGGAGCCCTCGATCTCGCGCAACTGCGGCTCGCCATCGATCGTGATCAGCGCCGTCGGCCTGGTCACGAACACGATCCGCGGCGGGTCGTTGCGCAGGTCGGAGGCCATGGACTCGGTCTCGACCGCCGGGTCGAGCGTGGCGATCAACTGGTCGAGCGAAAAAGTCGGATGCTGGGTCACCAGCGCGGTCTGGAGGACCTGGCCGAGCTCGCCGCGCTCGCTCTCCGTCGCCGCGGGGAAGCGCATGTCGGGGACTTTCACGTCGAGCAGCGTGACCGTGCGCGCATCGCGATCCGTCGCGACCCGCGCCTCGATCCACACCGCGCCGAAAATCGGCTCGGCGTCCTTGGTGCGCGCGATCGACACCGCGGCTCGCGCGGAGAGCTGGTCGCCGCTCAAGGATTCCGGCTGCAATTGATAAAGAAGGATGCGCGAGTCGCCGCGCCCGATCTCGATCGGCCACTCGGGGTCGCCCGCGTCCTGGCCAGATCCGACCTCGCAGGAGAGGCCAAAGCAGCAAAGCAGGCTGATGATTGCGATGGACAGCTTCATTTCAGGTCCTCCACTCCGCCGCGCCACTCGCTGGCTGGACGACCGAATCGGTCCGTGGCCCGTCGAGCAGTCGCTCGTCGCTGAATCCCTAGACCAGTGGCCCCGGACATTCCGCAAGCCATGTGTTCATCCTGGGACGCGCGGAGAAATGTAGAAAACGACGCACGAGATCCGTCGCCGACGCGACGGATCCTGCTTCTAGCGGGACGCTGCTGCGCTGCGTGAAGGCAGAACGGTCGCGCTACCTTCTTCTGGGTACGCGCCTGGCTGGGGAGGGATCATGACAAGGAGGAAAGGACTCTCTGGCTTGTCTCCCTGCCGTGGCCGAGAGGGTTTTCCGGGTCTCTCAACAGTTCGCGCAAGCAAGCTGTCGAAGTCCTTTGATCCCTCCATGAAGACGATTCTCTTGATCGACGACGATCCGCAGTTGATCAAGGTCTTGCAGCGAGTGCTTCGGCCACACACCGAGTGGGGGCTCACGACCGCAGGCGATGGGCGGGAAGCGATCGCCTTGATGCACCAATCGAAGTTCGATCTGGTGATCACCGACATCCTGATGCCAGGCAAAGATGGTTTGGAGACCATCGGCGAAGCTCGTCGCGCCCTGCCCGGGGCGAAAATCATCGCCATGACCGGAGGCGGGTATTTCCAGGGCACCGAGTTCCTGCACATCGCGCGCGTCCTCGGCGCTCACGCCTTGCTCGAAAAACCGTTTTCGACGGAGGCTCTCATCGAAGCGATTCGCAAGGTCCTGGGAGAAGACGGCCCGCCCTCCGCGCTTCCTCGAGCTCCAACTCCGATTCACGAGCTTCCGAATCCGCGCGCCGAGATCGACTGATCCCGGAATACGCGGACCGCGATTCTGTTTCGCGATCCTTTCGCGAGCGCCGCGTCATTGCCCGCGAATGCAAGCTCGCCAAGAAAAGGGCGGACCGGCATCTTCCCCCCGAGAAGCTGCCGGTCCCCAGAGACACAGGCGGCGAGCCCTGACCCCTCGCTCGCGCCGCGGCACTGGATCGGAGCCGCTTTCGAGTTCCCCTCCCCTCGAAAACGTGAGACTCCTCACCAGGCCGCGCGCCCGTAACCTTGAACCCAGAAGCCGCTCGTTTTGATGCCGGACTGTGTTCACGCCCATCATCGGCGCGCGTCAGGACGCTAGTGCCAGGGTGTTTCTACCCAATCAGAGACTGCCCCGCATCGCTGTGCACAGCGATGCGGGGCAGCATCATCAAGCGTCAGGATCGGCTGTCGCGCCGCGAGTCATGGCGTAGAGAGTCGCGAGCTCCGCGATGTTCGCCGTGCCGG
>DATHET010000117.1:0-9795 GCA_035490315.1 Planctomycetota bacterium | reverse complement strand
AGCGGGGCGCCTCCTTCGAGGCGCCCCGCGTCGTTGCGTTCTCGTTCTAGATCACGGGCACACGGTGTATTCGAGACCGTCGGAGAGGGTCGAATTGTTCGGTGCCGGGAAGCCAGGGTCACGTCCCCAGAACTGGGTGTCCACGACCGTGCCGACGACGGTCAGGTAAGCCGCGGGAATCCCGCCGAGCGCGCCGACCGCGAAGGAGTTCATGTCGATCGTGTACACGCCCGTGCAATCGCTGGCCGGGAGCGGCGTACCGCCCGAGTTCAGCGCGGAGGAGCGACGGATCGGACCTGCGACGCAGAGCACACCGCCTTGGAACGGAGTCGTCGCGCGACCGGCGTTGGTGTAGAGCAGGAGACCAGGCTTGACGTTGCGAACCTGCGCGCCCTTGATCAGGAAGCCCGAGCCAGCGGTCGCGCTCGGTGTACCCGTCGAGCTGATGACCGGCGTGCAGCCGAGGCTGTTGACCTTGGCCGTGCAGTACGTGACCGCCAGCGGGCAGACGGGACCGTAGTCGACTTCCATGTCGTCCATGTTGACGAAGCCGCCGCCGAAGGGATTCAGGCCGATCACGCGGATGCGCTTGATCGCCGGGCCCCCGACGACTTGCCAGCCGTTCCAGGTCCAGCTGCAGTTGGCAGGAATCGTCGCCGTCGCCGTGCTGATCAAGTTGTTCGAGGAGTCGAAGAACTCCATCGTCGCGTCGGGCGAACCGGAGTTCGTGCCGAAGAATCCGCCGAACTTCGTCGCCGGCGAGTCGAACTGGTACTCGGCCACGCCGCCGGCGGAACCGAAGAGCTTGCCGCCCGAGTGGGGGAAAATCGTGCACATGAATCCCCAGCTGCTGGTGATGTGAGCCGCATTGCCGCTCGGATCACACAGGTCGGCCGTGGCGTTGAAGACGCGGCCCGGGATGCAGGTATTGAAAGGAACCGGAGGGGTCTGGGTTTCGAAGGTCTCTTGCTGCTGCCCGGTGAACGGACCGGTAGCGACGATCTGTGCGGATGCCGCAGCGGAGAGAACAGCGATCGATGAGGCGATGACAAACTTCCTGAGGAGCACCATGAGACGAGAATCCTTGTAGTAGTGGAACTGCGTGAACATCGATCCCGCGCGCCGCACAACGCACGGACAGCGGGGGTTGCCCGTGTCCCTGGTTGCGGACTCGGACGGCGCCGCACGCGCTGCGCGAGAGATCGACTCGGTTGGTTCTATTATGAGTACCCGCAGGCGCGCGATTGCGGGAGGACCAGTTCCGATTCTTTGCACGCATTTCGAAATCCGACTTGGACCGGAACTCAGCGCGCGCGCCGCCGTGTTCCAACATTGTGAAGCTCAGCCTGGACTGTCCGGTGTCCTCCCACGGAGAGAAGACTCGCGTCGAGTGAGCCGTGACTCGGGCCTTGCAATGCAGGGCGACTCGCGCTCCGAAGACCGGGCAGCGGCGGAGCAGGTGGAGCTCCTGAGTCGAGACTGTTCCGTGCACGCGGAGCCATCGTCAGCCGTCGATGGCGCGACTCCGTCGCTATCGCACTCCACACAAACGATCGAGGCCGGCCACCACCAGGGCAGCCGGCCTCGAGAAACTAGGACAATCTGGGCGTCAACGCGGAGTTGACAAGCCCACTGCCATCACGGGCACACGGTGTATTCGAGACCGTCGGAGAGGGTCGAGTTGTTCGGTGCCGGGAAGCCGGGGTCACGTCCCCAGAACTGGGTGTCGACGACCGTGCCGACAACAGTCAGGTAGGCCGCGGGAATCCCGCCGAGCGCTCCGACCGCGAAGGAGTTCATGTCGATCGTGTACACGCCCGTGCAATCGCTGGCCGGGAGCGGAGTACCGCCCGAGTTCAGCGCGGAGGAGCGACGGATCGGACCTGCGACGCAGAGCAGACCGCCTTGGAACGGAGTCGTTGCGCGACCGGCGTTGGTGTAGAGCAGGAGACCAGGCTTGACGTTGCGAACCTGGGCGCCCGAGATCACGAAACCGGAGCCAGCGGTCGCGCTCGGCGTACCTGCCGAGCTGATCACCGGGGTGCAGCCGAGGCTGTTGACCTTGGCCGTGCAGTACGTGACTGCCAGCGGGCAGGAGGGACCGTAGTCGACTTCCATGTCGTCCATGTCGACGAAGCCGCCGCCGAAGGGATTCAGGCCGATCACGCGGATGCGCTTGATCGCCGGGCCGCCGACGACTTGCCAGCCGTTCCAGTTCCAACTGCAGTTGGCCGGAATGGTCGCCGTCGCGGTGGTGATCAGGTTGTTCGCCACGTCGAAGAATTCGATGGTCGCGTCGGGCGAACCGGAGTTCGTGCCGAAGAATCCACCGAACTTCGATGCCGGGGAGTCGAATTGATATTCGGCCACGCCTCCGGCGGAACCGAACAGCCTGGTGCCGCCGTGAGGCCCGATGCTGCACATGAATCCCCAGCCGCCCGTGATGTGGGCTGCGTTGCCCGAGGGATCACACAGGTCGGCCGTGTTCTGGAACAAGCGACCTTGGATGCAGGTCGAGAAGATACCGGCGGTCTGAGTTTCGAAACCGTCGGAGTGTTGCCCGGTGAACGGGCCCGTGCTCACGATCTGCGCGGAGGCCGCAGCGGAGAGCACTGCAATCGATGAAGCGAAGAGGAACTTCCTGAGGAGCAGCATGGGACAAAAATCCTTTTAGTAGTGGATCTGCGTGGACGTCGCTCCCGCACGCTGGACAAGCGAGGTCTGGCAAGTGCTGTCTGCTTCCGATGGGTGGACACAGACTTCGCTGACGGACGAACGCTGCATGAGGGGGCGACTCGGTTGGTTCTCCTATGATTACCCGAAGGTCCCAGTTTGGGGGTAGCCGAGATTCGATTCTTTCAGCCGAACTGCAGGTTTCGAGCGGGAATCCAAGGCGAGCAGCCGTCTGTTCCAGGAATGTCCATCCAGTCACGGCGAGGCAGTGAAACCTCCCCTGGACCAGAGGGTCGCGTCGTCCAGGCATGCGACAAGCCTCGTATTGCACGGGAGAATCAGGTGCTCTGGAAGTCGGTAGCCATCGTGGCGAAGTCGAATGCAGCGGGTGTTCCCTTCGATTATTCGCAGACTCGAACTTCTATTCGCCGTCGATTATTCGCAGGTCCGAACAACTATTCATCGTCTGCGTCGCGCGAGTCGACAGTGTTTCGACGACCGATCCGCGATCGACGAAGTGTGAAGTGTCCGCGAGGCGCGTCGCCGGTGTGCAGCGATGGCCCATGGCTTGCCCCGCGTCGCACTCGGGTCCAGACCGCGACCTGGTCGAAGCAGAGCGGTGCGCGCGCCTGTAGGGGCAGCGGGGCTCGCCAGTCGGCGACTGGGGCCGAGCCTCGCATCCATCAGGACTCGCGGTGACGGCGCGCGCGTCGCCGAGTCGGAGCCTGGTTCCACAAACGACGGGAGGCGGCTTGCGCCGCCTCCCGCAGATCCGGTCAAGTCACTTGACCCGGTCCACTCCCATCACGGGCAGACGGTGTATTCGAGACCGTCCGACAAGGTCGAGTTGTTCGGCGCCGGGAAGCCGGGGTCGCGTCCCCAGAACTGCGTGTCGACGAGCGTTCCGACCGTGGTCAGGTAAGCCGCCGGGATTCCGCCGAGCGCGCCGACCGCGAAGGAGTTCATGTCGATCGAGTAGACGCCGCTGCAGTCGCTCGCCGGCAGGGGTGTTCCGCCCGAGTTGAGCGCCACCGAGCGGCGGATCGGACCTGCGATGCAGAGCAGACCGCCCTGGAAGGGAGTCGTCGCGCGGCCGTTGTTCGTGTAGAGCAGCAGACCGGGCTTGACGTTGCGAACGTTGATGCCCTTGAGCACGAAACCGGAGCCGGCCGATGCGCTCGCGGTGCCCGTCGAGCCGATGGACGGCGTGCAGCCGAGGCTGTTGATCTTCGCGGTGCAGTAGGTGACCGCGACCGGGCAGACGGGACCGTAGTCGACCTGCATGTCGTCCATGTCGATGAAGCCGCCGCCGTTGAAGCCGTTGATTCCGGTGATCTTGACGCGCTTGATCGCCGGACCGCCGTTCACCTGCCAGCCCTGCCAACCCCAGGTGCAGGTCGCGGGAACCGAGGCCAGGGTCGACGAGATCAGGTTGTTGGAGATGTCGAAGAACTCGACCGTCGCGTCCGCGGTGCCGGAGTTCGTGCCGAACATCCCGCCGAACTTCGTCGCGGGCACGTCGAATACATATTCTGCCGGGCCGCCCGCGGAGGCGCAGAGGAAGCTGCCGGAGTTGGGGGAGATGCTGCAGAAGAATCCCCAGCCCGAGGTGATGTGCATGCCTTGAGCGGCACCGCTGAAGTCGCACAGGTCGGCCGTGTTGTTGAAGACGCGGCCCACGATGCAGGTCGTGAAGATGCCGGGCGTTTGAGTCTCGAAACTGTCGGACTGTTGGCCGGTGAACGGGCCGGTGGCGACGATCTGAGCCGAGGCGACAGCCGAGAGAAGCGCGACGGATGAGGCGGCGAGAACTTTCTGGAGCAGCATGAGACGTAAATCCTTGTTGGGGTGGGTCAGCGCGCTACCCCTCCCACGCGCGCCACATGCGAGGGTCGCCTCTTCCGGCGGCATCCGACGAAGGCGGATGACGACTGGGGGTGGGACGAACCGACGCGGCGCGAGGGACGGACTACGCTGGTAGGTCCATGATGACACGAAGATCGAAATCTCGGGGTAGCCGCGGGCCGATTCTTGGCTGTCCGCTGCGATCGGCAGGCTGGAATCCCGACCGCGAGTCAACGCAACCCTTGCACTTCGCCGGCGGGCCTGAGGCGCAGCTCAACGGCGGCGTCGGACGTCGCGCCCCCTGGCCCTGCGCGCACTTCGTGCCGACCTCCCGCTCTGCTCTCGGCCGCCGCGAACGGCCGGCCCCCAGTCGCGAGCCAGCCAACTCGGCCTGGACCGCGGGACCCGCGGCCAGGTCAGGGGCAGATCTGGAAAGACAGCCCGTTGGAGAGCTGCGATCCCAGGGGCGGAGGGATTCCGGAATCGCGGCCCCACCATTGGGCGACGACCATGACTCCCGGCAAGCGCAAGACCGGCGACGGACGGCCGCCGAGCGCGCCGACGGCGAAACTGTTGAGGTCGATCGAGAAGACGCCGCTGCAATCGTTGGCCGGCGCCGGGCTTCCGCCGGAATTGGAGCTCGCGGCGCGCTTGACCGGCGGACGCAGGCAGAGCTTCCCGCCCTGGAACGGAATCAAGGCTCGGCCGTTGAAGCCGTAGAGCAGGATTCCGATTTTGTTGTTGAGCACGTTCGAGGCCCGCACCTGGAACCCGAAGCCGCGCGTGGCGCTCGGATAGCCGGTGAAGGACATCGAAGGCAGGCAGGACAGCGAATTCAATTTCGCCGTGCAGTAGACGAGGGGCGCGTCGCCGTCGCACTCGTCGGGGATCTGGTTCGCGTTGACGTCGAGCGAGGTGCCAAAGCTCAAGTCGCAGGAGTCCTCGACGCCGTTCGCGTTGCAGTCGACCTGGTTGGTGGCGACCATCTTGTACAGCTCGCCGTCGAGGTCGCAGATCAGGAGCTCGCCGTAGGCGTCCTCGCCGAAAGAGGAGATCTGGTTGATCGACATGCCGCCGCCGGGAGCCAGCTGCGAAGTGCGCTCGATCACCGGCCCCTTGGTCTGGGTCGCGCCGTCGTAGCTGAACGACCAGACCCTCGCGGTGCAGTAATCGCCGTAGAAGTACGTGCCCTGCATCGCGCCGATCGCGCAGCCGCGGTACACGTAGCCTCCGATCACGGCGCAGGCGAAGGAGTGGCCGAACTCCTCGATCGGCAGCTTCCACGCGGGTGCGTTGCAGCCGCAGGTCGGAAGCCCGGTGCAATTCGAGCCCTCCATGCATTTCCAGCCGTAGTTGCGCCCGCCCATTCCCGCGGGCTCGAAATCGATCTCCTCGACCGCGCCGTTGCCGACGTCGCCGACGTACATGTCGCCGGTCAGGCGATCGAAGGAGAAGCGCCACGGATTGCGGTAGCCCATGGCCCAGACCTCGTCGCGCACACCCGCGTCGAGCACGAAGGGGTTGTGCGCGGGGATGTAGGGCGGCGGGAGATCGACGTCGAAGCGCGAGATCTTGCCGAGCAGCGTGGCGCCGCTCTGTGCATTGCCGACCGCGGGGTGGCCGGGGCCGGAATCGCCCGCGCCGCCGCCGTCGCCGAGTGCGTAGTAGAGCTTGTGATCCGCGCCGAACTGCAGGCAGCCTGCCTTGTGCTGGCCGGTGAGCTGCGCGATCGGACCCGCGATCAAAGTCGCGCTCAGCGGATCGGCGACATTCGGGTCATTGGCGCTGACCTTGTAGCGCTCCAGCACGGACGCACCATCGCTGAGCCGCGTGTAGGAGACGAAGAAGGTTCCGTTCGCGGCGTAATTGGGATGGAAGGCGAGACCCAGGAGGCCGAGCTCCATGCCGACGCCGACCTTCGCATTCAGATCGAGGAAGGGCGTAGCGAGCAGGTTGCCGTGGTCGAGGACGCGGATCTTGCCGGTGCGCTCGACGATGAAGATGCGAGCGAAATCGCCTTGAGGCGAGCAGGCGTAGACCGGCAGGTTCAAGCCGGAGGCAAGGCGCACGGCCCTGATCTGCGCGCGAGCCGGAAGGGTGAGACTCAGTCCGAGAAGGATCGCTCCGAGGAGACGGAGCGAAGTCTTCAGCGTCGAATGCATGGTGCGTCTCTTTCGATGGGGGAACTCGAGCTCGACGGGAGACGATTCCCGTCGAACAGATGACCGATGCTCAGCAGAACCGTAGCAGCGATTCCTGACGATCGCAGCCCTGCCCGAACTTAACTCGTCAGGCCGGGCCAGCTTATCGTCATCGCTCGATCTGTGAGTTCTCCAAATTCGGACGAGATGAACGTCCTGACATTGCCCCCAGAGCAATTCAGGGACAGATGCTCATGGGCAGACTTGGAACTGCAGGCCGTTGGCCAGCTGCGAGTTGTTGGGTACCGGGAAGCCCGGATCGCGGCCCCACCACTGACTGTTCACCGTGGTTCCCGGGGTTCTCAAGGCCGCGAGAGGGTTGCCCCCGAGCGCGCCGACCGCGAACGCATTGAAGTCGATCGAGAAGACGCCCGAGCAATCGTTGGCGGGCGCCGGGGTTCCGCCAGAGCCCACGCCGATGGTGCGCTTGACCGGTGAGCGGACGCAGAGCGTTCCACCCTGGAAGACGGTCGTGCTCTGTCCGCTGACTCCGTACAGCAACAAACCGGGCTTATTATTACGGGCAGGTGAGGCTTTCACCATGAACCCGGATCCGCGCGTCGCGCTGGAGTAGCCGCTGAAGCTCATCGCGGGCGTGCAGCCGTTCGAGGTCAGCTTGCTCGTGCAATACGTCAAGGGCGCCGCGCCCTCGCATTCGTCGGGAAGGCCATTCGAGTTGACGTCGAGGGAAGTGCCCGCGGCGATGTCGCAACCGTCGGCCACGCTGTTCGCATTGCAGTCCTGCTGGTTGAGCGGGACCACCTTGTACAGCTCGCCGTCGAGGTCGCAGATCAAGAGTTCGCCCTTCGAGTCTTCGCCGAAGGAGGTGATCTGGTCGATCGACATGCCGCCACCCGGCGCGAGCTCGCTGGTGCGCTCGATCAGCGGCCCCTTGGCTCCCGTCGATCCGTCGTAGGTGAACGAGTAGATCCGGCCGCTGCAGTGATCGGCATAGAAGTACGTCCCCTGCAGCGAGCCGATCGCGCAGCCGCGGTAGATGAAGCCGCCGATGACCGCGCAGGCGAAGGAGTGGTCGAACTCTTCGATCGGCAGAGTCCAGCCCGGGTCATTGCATCCGCAGGTCGGCAGACCAGTGCAATTCGTTCCTTCCATGCATTTCCAGCCGTAGTTGTGGCCGCCCGCGCCCGCCGGCTCGAAGTCGACTTCCTCGCGCGTGCCGTTGCCGACGTCTCCGACGAACATGTCGCCGGTCAATCGATCGAACGAGAATCTCCACGGATTGCGATATCCCATCGCCCAGATCTCATCGCGGATGCCGGCGACGCTGGTGAAGGGATTGCTCGCGGGGATGTAGGGCGCGGAGATGTCGACGTTGAAGCGCGAGATCTTTCCGAGCAGCGTGGCGCCGCTCTGGCCGTTGCCCTCGGCAGGATGTCCCGGACCCGAATCGCCCGGGCCGCCGCCATCGCCGAGCGCGTAATAGAGCATCCCATCCGCGCCGAACTGGATGCAGCCGGCCTTGTGCTGACCGGACACCTGAGCGACCGGTCCCGCGATCACCTTGGCGCTCGAGAGGACCGCGACGTCGGGATTGGTTCCGCTGACCTTGTAGCGCTCGAGCATCGATGCGCCGTCGCTGAGCCGCGTGTAGGAGACGAAAAAGTATCCGTTGACCGCGTAGTTCGGATGGAAGGCGAGTCCGAGCAGACCCAGCTCGAATCCGGAGTTGACTTTCGACGTGAGGTTGAGGAAGGGGGTGCTCAACAGGACGCCCTGGCGCAGGATGCGGATCTTGCCCGTCTGCTCGACGATGAACAGACGACTCGTGTCGCCCGGCGGCGCGCAGACTCCGACGGGAGTCGACAAGCCAGAAGCCAGGCGCACGGTCTTGAGTTGCGCGAAGGCCGGCATGCACATGGCCAGCCCGACAACGATGACTGCCAGGATCCTGATCGAGAACTTCGGTGTCGAAATCATGCTGCCGGATTCCATAGGGCGCGGACGCCTCACGCTGCATTCGCAGCGTGGTCGTCCGCGTGGGAGACTCTCGAGCAGATCCGCCGGATGTGGGCCTGCCGAGCCCGAGCACCTGGCACGCACGACCTGCAGTTCCGGACCGTAACTCAGCGCCAACGAGTTGGACGCGACGATGCTGTCATTACCTGGATCCAGAAATGAGGCGCGGGGCGCCCCCCGTCGAGGAGCGCCCCGCGCGACTCATGTTTCGCTCTGAACTACGGGTGGACCTGGAATTCCAGCCCGTTCGTGAGCTGCGAGTTCGCCGGCGGCGCGTAGCCCGGATCGCGGCCCCACCATTGGGTGTCGACCACGGTTCCCGGAAGCTGCAGCGCGGCCAACGGCTGACCGCCGAGGAAGCCGACCGCGAAGGCATTGAAGTCGATCGAGAACACGCCCGAGCAATCGTCGGCGGGCAGCGGATTGCCGCCCGAATTCGTTCCAGGCGTGCGCTTGATCGGCGAGTTCACGCAGAGAACGCCGCCTTGGAACGGCGTCGCGTTCTGTCCATTGACGCTGTAGAGGAGTAGGCCGGGCTTGTTGTTCATCGCACCGGCGCCGCGCACGATGAAACCGAAGCCCTTGGTCGCGCTGGAATAGCCGGTGAACTCCATGTTCGGCGCGCAGCCGTTCGAAGCGAACTTGCCCGAGCAGTAGGCGACCGGCGGCGTGCCATCGCATTCGTCGGGAATGCCATTGCTGTTCGAGTCGAGCGAATTGCCCGAGGAGAGATCGCAGGTGTCCGAGATGCCGTTGGAATTGCAGTCGGTCTGCCCGGTGTCGATGATCCGGTACAGCTCGCCGCCGCCGTCGACGATCAGGATTTCACCGAAGCCGTCCTCGCCGAACGAGGTGATCGAGTTGATCGATTGTCCGCCGCCGGGAGCGAGCTGCGTCGTGACTTCGATCGTCGGCCCCTTCGTCTGGGTGTTGCGGTCATAGGTGAACGACCAGATCCGCGACGAGCCGTGGTCCGCGTAGAAGTAGGTGCCTTGCAAGCCCGGCATCGCGCAGCCGCGGTAGATGTAACCGCCGATCACGCAGTTGCCGAAGCTGTGGGAGTAGGCCTCGATCGGCAGCCTCAAGGCAGGCGATCGAG
>DATHET010000116.1:0-35662 GCA_035490315.1 Planctomycetota bacterium | reverse complement strand
GGGAAGGTCATCGATCCAAGCGGTGCACCGGTGCGCCGGGCCACCGTGCTGGGGGAGCACAAGGGTAGCTCCATGGGCATGCAAGACGAGACCGACAAGCAGGGAGCCTTCAAGCTGGGGCCGCTTCCGCGCGGTACATGGATCCTCCAAGCGCTCGAATTGGAAAGTGTCCACGCACCTCCCGAGCCGATGCAGGTGGAGGCCGGCACCGAGGGCATCGTGCTGCGAATGCAGGTCGGCGCATCCATCGAGGGCAAACTCGTGAACGGCTCGGCGCATGAGTCCTCGGATTGCTTTCTCGTGCTGAGCAGAATCGACGAGGACTCTGTCTGCGGGACGGCTGGAGCAGAAGAAGGCAAATTCAAGTTCGGAGGCCTGGTGCCAGGCACGTATCTCATTTCCGCGCGGGACCGCACCGGCTCGATCGGTATCAGTCGGGAGATCAGTCTCGCTGCAGGCCAGACGGTGAAGGACGTCGAGATCGAGCTCCTGCGGGGTGCGAAGCTTCGGCTGCGCTACGAAGGCGAAGCCAAGTACGCGAGCTACACGATTTTTTCCGGCGGATCGCCGATCAACTTCAACAGCCTCGAGCAGGGCGGAAGCGCTGAAGAATGCGTGCCCACCGGTGCAGTCGAGGTGCGATGGGCGAATCCTGTGCTCGAGGTGACGAAGACCGAAGCGATCACGATCCAGGTCGGTGAAGTCCGCGAGATAGTCTGGGACGGCAAGCCCTAGAAGGCCGGCCGGTGCCATCGCCGCAGGGCAGGGTCTATACTCGACCCCTCCATGGAGATCCTTCGATGAGCACGAGAACCTGGCCGCGATTCCTTGTCCTGGCGATGGCCCTCCTGTGCGCCCTCGGCGCTTTCGCGCAGCAGACTCGCGCCAAGATTCCGCCGCCGGACTTCACGCGCGAGTGGGAAGCCGACGCCGCCGGGCTGCACCAGTGGAAGGCCTTCGACGTGCCCTGCGTGAGCTGCAAGGGCGTGAAGAGTCAGGTCTGCGAGCACTGCAAGGACACGAAGTTTCCGCTCTGCCTGGAGTGCGACGGCAAGAAGCACACGACCTGTCGGACTTGCGGGGGCAAGGGCACCATGCCCGATCCGTTGGTCGATCTCGCCTGCCCTTATTGCTCGGGCAGCTCGTGGTACACGTGCGAGATGTGCAACGGGTGGGGCTTCATGAAGATCGACAGCGTCGACACCAAGTGCGGGGCCTGCAAGCAAAAGGGCTTGCTCAAGTGCCAGGCCTGCAATGGATCGCGCCGTGTCGAGACGATCAAGGTCGCCAAGAAGGGCGTGGGAGAGGCGAGCGCGAAGGACTTGAAGGAGAGCTTGAAGAAGCTGCACGCGGCGCAGGATGCGCTGGAGAAGTTCGAGCCGGACTCAAATCCATCGCGCAGCCAGAAGGCGCTGGCCAAGGCGCTCGAGCCGGTCGAGCGCGACCTCAAGGCCATCAAGGACATGCAGAAGATGCTCGACGAGGTGCTCAAGGGCGTGAACGGTTTCGGCGCGGCCTACTCGGGCTTCGTCGAGCACCAGACGCAACAGTTCCTGCTCTTCAAGGACCGCACCAACTTCCTGCTCCAGCATCAGATCCGCGCCGCCGAGCAATCCCTCGAGCGCGCGGAATTCAACGAGTCCAAATAGGTCGCACGTCTCGCGCCCGATGAGGTTTTTCATGCGACTGTCTTTGACCGTCGCGGCATTTTTTGCCGCGACCTGCGTTTCCTTCGTCGCCACGGCCACCTGCGCATGCTCGATGCCGAGGGCGCGAAACGCCGCTCCGATTGCCTTCGCGCCGGCTCAGACTTCGATCGCTCCGGCCGTCGAGGAAGCCTCGCGCGGCCTGGTCCACGTCTCGGTGCAGTTCCAGACTGCGCGCGCGGGCGCGGTGCGCGTCGAGCGCTCGTCCTCGGGCTTCGTGGTCGACGCGCGCGGGCTGGTGGTCACCAACGAGCACCTGATCCAGGAGATCCCGATCGGCGGGGGAGCGCCGGGGGCGGAGTACTGGCTGGAAGTCCAGCTCGCGGGCGAGCGCTCCCTGCATGCCAAGGTGATCGCGCGCGATGCGCGGCTGGACCTCGCCTTGCTGCAGCTCGAGCTCGACGCCGGCGAGCTCGTCGCGGCCGTCGATCTGGCTTCCGGCGCGCCGCCTGCACCCGGGTCGGACGTCTTTGCACTCGGCCGTCCCGAGGGCAAGGAGAACTTCGCGCTGGCGGGCGTGGTCGCCATGCCGAGCGGACCGGTGGCTCTTCGTCAGGGCAAGCTCGAGAAGAGCGAGGTGCTGATCACCGACGCGGCCGTGCTCGACGTGGTCGACGGCGGGCCTTTCGTCGACCGGCAAGGCGTGGTCCTGGGGATCATGAACACGGTGCAGCGCAAGGCCTACGACGTGAAGGCCGACGAGAAGTTCGGCCAGAACCACGTCGACTACGCGGTCGCGGTCAGTGCCGCGGCGATCCGGCGCGCGTTTCCCGATCGGCTCGAGGCGCCGAAGGCCTCCGGTGGGAAGCCGGCGGCCGACGACGTCGCGGCGGCGATCGTGCGCGGCGCCGCTCCCTCGGTCGTCAGCGTGTGGAGAGGGGCCGACGACGCGCGCCCGCAGAATTCCGAGCTCAACGATCCCTACGCGCAGAAAGTGGGGAAGAGCCTGGGCTCGGGCGTGATCATCGACCCCGCCGGGCTGGTGCTCGCCAGCTACGACGTCGTCGGTCACGCGAGCGAGGTCGGCGTGCGCCTGCTCGACGGGGCGAGCTTCCGCGCCAGCGTCTTGCGCACCTTGCCGGTCAAGCGGCTCGTGCTGCTCCAGATCAAGCTGCCCGAGGGCGTGCGCCTGCCGGCGATCGAGCTCGGCAGCTCCGACGCGGCCATGGCGGGGGAGACGATCGCGGTGATCGGCAATCCCTATGGGCACACGCCGACGGTCAGCTCGTGCGTGTTGGCGGCTCTCGAGGTCGACGAGCGCCTGCGCATCGGCGGCTGGGTCCACGACGGGCACCGGGGCGGCGCGGTGGTCGATGCCGCGGGGCATCTGATCGGGATCGCCATCGCGGATTACGCCGAGAACGAGGAGCGCGAGCGGGGCGAGAGCTACCTGGGCGTGGCCTTGCCGATCGATCGCATCCGCACCTGGCTGGCTCCGGAGCTCGAGCAGAACGGCAAGGCGCCGAGTCTGCGCGCCGCCGCGGCAGCCACCGAGAAGGAGCTGGCCCTGCGCCGCAACACGGTCACGAAGATCGTTTCGGCGACGCGCGACTCCTTGTTGAACGTGGTCGTGAGTGCCCAGGCGCCCCAGGCGGAGGGCTTCGACCCCTTCGCGACGGTCGGCGAGCTCATGCCCCTCGGCGCGGGCGCGGGGGTCGTGATCGACGGCAGCGGGCTGGCGATCACCAACTGGCACGTGGTGCACCCGACGCTCGGCGAGGACGGCGCGCAGCGCAGCGACCACGCCATCGAGGTCACCCTGCCTTCGGGCAAACGCTATCCGGCGCACGTGCTGGCGACCTCGCGCGACGACGACCTGGCGCTGATCCAGCTCGAGGTGCCCGCTGGAGAATCGGTCAAGCCCGTCCCGCTCGGCGCTTCCAAGCCGATGCGGGCGGGGGATGCCGTGGTCGCCATCGGAAATCCCTACGGCAAGGCCAACACGGTCACGGTCGGCATCCTCGCGGCCAAGGACCAGGACGTGCCCATCGCCGGTCGCCTTCACCGGTACACCGGCATGCTGCAGACGGACGCGGCGATCAACCCGGGCAACAGCGGCGGTGCGTTGCTCGACATCGAAGGGCGTCTGGTCGGGATCAACAGCGCGGGAAGAGCCGGCGCGGGCCTCGCGATTCCTGTCGAGCGGGTGCGGCAGGTCTTCGGGCAGAAACTCCTGGCGACGATGGGGCCCTTCCTGGGCCTGACCGTCGAGGACGCGCCCGACGGCGGCGTCATGGTGCACTCGGTCGACGAGCACGGCCCGGCGGCGGCGGCGGGCGTGGCCGTGAGCGACCTGCTGCGCTCGGTCGACGAGCGGGCGGTCGCGAGCGCGATGGACTACGGCAATCTGCTGCTCGCGCTCAAGTCGGCGCCGGAGATGCATCTCGCGCTCGATCGCAAGGGCGAGCGCGTCGCAGTTGTGCTCCATCCCATCAGCCACGCGACCTGGCGCATCTTCCGCCAGACCGGCATCGAGGTGGCCGAGGTCGACTACGCCGCGGAGTCCCAGCGCGTGCGCGATGCCTCGATCGCCCTGCACCGCGCCTACACGGGCATCAGCGACGGCGCGCCGAACCGCCTGATGAACGGCGCCCTGCGCGTCGTCCAGGTCCAGCCGCCCGCCGGAAAGGTCCTCGACGTCAAGCCTGGCGACTTGCTGCTCGGCGCCAGCGCCCTGGTGCGCTCGATCGACAGCGAGCACGCCCAGCTCGTGCGCTTCGAAAACCTCGCCGCCCTCCGCGACTTCCTCGAGCCCCTCTCCACCTCCGAAGGCGCCACCGCCGAGTGCTGGCTCCTCCGCGACAACAAGATCCAAACCACCCAAGTCCCCGTGACCCGCCCTGGTTCCCGGTAAACCACCACCATCCTGAACACTGTCCTTACCGGCGCTCACCCCGCGACGGCGGCGCGGCGGAACCCGGCTCGATTCCGACATTCACCGGCGCGCGTGACTTGCGCAGCGAGGGTTCGGAGTCGCGCGCCCCTTGATCTGACCTTCGCCGCGTCGCGCATGGCCCGCGTCCGTGCTCTTCCCCCTGGTTCCGGTGCAACGCCGCGGCGACGTTGGTCGCGGCCCCGGGCGCTGTGAGGTCCTCGCTCGTGTAATGATAATGTTCAGGATGGCGGTGGAATACCGGGTACCGGTCAGGTGTTGAACTTGGTGGCCATGCGGACGATGCCTCCGGCGTTTTCGAAGGTCCAGACGGCTTCGACTTCGCGGCCTTTCTTGAGCGGCTCGAGGGGGTAGAAGACGATCAGGCCGGGGGCGGAGCTGCGGCGGTTGGAGCCGCCGTCGGCGATGTGGATCAGGCCCTCGACCGGGGTGTTGTTGATCGTGACCTGGCAGCGGTAGGTGTTCTGCACGCCGGGGACTCCGCCGGGCCCGAAGTGGTGCAGGGTCAGCGGGTAGCCGATCACCTTCTTGTCCCCATGGCCATTCTTGGCGAGGAACTCCGCCACCTCGGGGCCGAGATCGGCGACCGCCATCTCGTTCGGCACGCTCTCCTTGACCAGGTTCGGCCAGGCCTTGTACCCGCCCTTGCCCTCCGCCGGCCGGCCGACGCCGCGGATCGCGTCGATCACCAGGAACGGACCCTCGGCGTACAGCCCGATGGTCAGCAGCCGGTCATTGAGCATCGCGTCGCGGTACCCGGGATAGTTCATCCACGTGGCGAAGAGCTCCTTGGGCTTGCTGGTGTCCGTCGACACCAGGGCCATCTGCGCGAACATGTCGCCGAGGTGCGAGCCGCCGGCCAGGGCCGCATCCTCGCGCTGCTCGGCCGCCGCCCCGCGCTCGGTCTCGTTGCCCTTCAAGTACTCGATGTGCTCGTGGCAGCGCGTGGAATAGTTGGCGCTCCAGGTCACCGCCGTGGCGCCCTGCGCGACGCGCGCCTTGTTGAACGCCTCGAGCCACTTCTTCGTGTCCGGGCTGACCGCGGTCAAAGGCTCGGCGTTGTCCTTGATCGCCTTCAAGACCGGGCTGGCCTCGGTCCAGAAATCCTTCCATTCCTTCTCGAGCTGCGCGATCGACAACCCCTTGTTGGCCTCGGTGAATTTCTTCTCGACGTCGATGGGGCTCGCCTCACCCTTGAACGTGTCCAGGCTCCTCAACAGGTCAGGATCGCGGCGCACCAGGTAGTCGCAGAACGACCAGGCCTTGATCCGCGCGTCGTCGGGGAACTTGTCCGCTGTGATCATCGGCAGCCGCGCCGCGGGAGTGCCCTCGCTGATCTTCCAGGCCGACTCGAGCGCCAGGTCCCTCCAGGTGTCCATGTTCGGCGAGTACTTGTCGTAGTCCTCCTCGCCGGTGTGCGAGCGCATCTGCTCCTGGCGGTCGACGATGAATTGCCGGTTGTTGTTGAAGAACATGGCGACGAAGGCGTGGCCGATGCCTTCGCGCAAAGCTGGGGAATTGAAGTTCGCGCTGAACTGCGCCACCGAGCGGACGGCTCCGTCGAGGATGCCCTGCTCGTTTCCGGCCGCCGACAGGCCGAGCGAGACGCCGGCCCCGTTGAGGCCGCAGCTCGAGGTCTGCTCGAGGCGGAACTTCAGCTCGGCCGGTGTCATCAGGTCGGCGTTGGCCTTGAGGATCTGCAGGTAGGTATCCTTGTCCTTGAAGCACGCCCAGTCGGTGGGCCAGCGCTTCGGATCGAGGTTGAAGCCGGTCTCGCCCGCGTAGGCGGCCTGCATGACCCGCAGCGCGCGCTCGGCATTGACCGCCGCCGCCTTGAGCAGATCGACCTCGAAGTCGCCGCGGATCGTGAAGAACTCGGACTTCACGGTCGAGTAGCGCACCTTCGCCTTCTCGAGCAGCGCATTGGTGTCCGTCGCCGGGCGCTCCTCGACGGGATAATCCTTCTTCACTTCCTCGCCGACGACTTTCTCGAGCATCTTCGAGCGGTCGTACAGCGTCTGCTCCAGATCTGTCCCAGAGAGTCCCGCGACCGGCTTGTAGAGCAGCGCCGCCTTCGCCGCCGCGTCGTTGGGCGTGAAGTAGATGACCTTCTCGAAGTGCCAGCGCGCCATGTCCGCGCGACCCGCCTGGTCGTAATCCTGCGCCATCTTCAAGTGCGCCTTGGCGACCTTGTCGGCGACCGCGGTCCACTCTTCCTGCAGCCGCTTGGCCGCCTTCGCGTCGGGGTTGTCGCTCTTTGGATAGGTGAAGGCCGGATCGAGGGTCCAGGAATTCCCGACGTGCAGGTAGCCCAGGGCCGCGCGCGCCTCGGCGTCGTTGGGCGCATACTCGCTGAGCAGCATCAGCCAGATGCGCCTGGCGACCTGCGGATAGCCGGCCTTCGATGCCGAGGCCGCGTACTTGTTCAACGCGTCGGCCTGCTTCTCCCGGAACTTGACCTCCTCGGGGGACTGCGCGTGGAGCGAGGTGGTGAAGGCGAAGAGGGCGAGGAGGAGGATCAGGATCTTGCGGACCATCGTGTGCTTTCCGTGACGTTGGAAGACGAATGGGCAGCATACACCGCGAGCCCGGCTCCAGACGCGCCCGCCAGTTCCAGAACGTCGGGTCGGCCTGCTACGGCCGCTGAGCACAGCTTTCCCGGCGCGACGCAGCATCACCGCCGCACGCAGCGCCGCGGCAGGGACTGTTCAACGGGCTGTCAGGCCAGGATGCGGTCCATGCGCTTCGCGATGTCGAGCAGCCGCTCCTTGCCGCCGCCGTTCACTTCCGCGCAGGCCCAGCCTTCGTAGCCGATTTCTCGCAGGGCCTTGACGACTTCCGGCCAGCGGTTGTCGCCCTCGCCGAGCTCGACGTCGAAGCCTTTCCACAGGCCGAGGTCGTTGCGCTGCTTGCGGCTGTATTCCTTGATGTGCAGCTTCAGGATGCGCTTGCCCAGGATGCGGATCCATTGCTCGGGCCAGCCGTAGTTGATGACATTCCCGACGTCGAAGTGCCAGCCGATCCACGGCGAGTCGAATTGATCGACGTAGCGCGCGGCTTCCATCGGCGAGAGCAGGAAGCTGTTCCAGACGTTCTCGACGGCGATCTTGACCTTCGCGGCCTCGGCCACGGGGAGCATTTGCCTGATCTCGGCGGTCGAGCGCTCCCAGGCGGCGTCGTAGCTGACGTTCTCGTTCACCACGGCGGGAACCAGCAGCACGCTCGTGCCGCCCCAGGCCGCGCAGTCGGCGATCGCGCGCTCGAGGCCGGCGCGACCCTCGGCGCGGACCTTTTCGTCGGGATCGGAGAGGGGCTTCGACCAATGCACGGAATCGACGGTGCCTTCGACCTCGATGCCGGTCGCTTTCTTCGCCGCGAGCAGCTCGTCGGTCTTCAAGTCTGACGGGCTGTCGAGCTCGACGCCGTCGAATCCGCACTCACGCAACAGCGCGAACTTCTCCGCGAGCGTGCCCGAGTGCTTGACCATGCCGAGCATCGCGGCCTTCTTGAACTTGTGGCCAGGGGTCTGCGCACCGATCGAAGGCAGGGCGCCGAGCGCCGCGACCGCGCCGGACGCCGCGATGAGTTGTCGTCGATCGAGATGCATGGAGCCTCGCCTACCAGATGTCGGCCAGTGCCAGGGCACGCGCCGCGTCCGCTTCGGGCACGCTCGGATTGCATTCGACGCCGACGTAACCGGTGTAGTTCAAGTTCGCGAGCTCGTTGAGCACGCGGTTGTAATGGATCTCGCCCGTCCCAGGCTCGTTGCGGCCGGGGTGATCGGCGAGCTGGACGTAGCCGAGCTCCTGGATGCCTTCGCGCAGGTGGCCGCAGAGGTCACCTTCGCTGATGTGCATGTGGTACAGGTCCCAGAGAATCTTCACGTGCGTCGAGCCGACGGCGCGCACGATCTTGATCGCCGGTGGAGAGCCGTAGAGGCAATGGCCCTTGTGGTCGACGCGGATGTTCATCGGCTCGAGGACCAGCGTGACGTCGTTGTCCTCGGCGATCTTGGCCACGCGCTTGAGGCCGACGATCACCGTGTCGTGCATCGCTTCCTGGCTGACGCCTGGGATGTCGTTGCCCGCGACCACGCACATCATTTTCGCGCCGAGCTTCTTGGCCGTCGCGCAGCTGTCCTTGATCTCCTGCTCGAGCTTGTCGTGGTTCTTCGCGTCGTTCATGCCCGGCGAGAATCCCCAGCCGGTGAACTGCGTGCAGATCATTCCCGTCTCCTTCATCGCGGCCGTGATCGCGTCGAGGTCCTTGCCGCGCCAGGGCCAGAACTCGAAGGCGGTGAAGCCGACGTCGTTGGCGGCGCGGATGCGGTCGGGAAAGGGGAGCGAGCCCCACCACATCTCGAGGTTCGCGGCGAAGTGCGTCCTGGTGTTCTTCAGTGGCAGATCGCCGGCGATCGATCGCCTCGCGGGGGTCTGCTGCGCCTTCGCACTGGTGCTTGCCGTGAGGAGCGCCGCGCTCGCGGCCAGCAGGGAACGTCGGTCGAAGTAATTCATGGTCAGAGCCTCGAAAGGAACTCGATCAGGTCGCGCATCTCTTCGCGCGAAATGTGTTTCGTCAGGTCGGTCGGCATGGCGGACTGGCCTTCGCGGCGTTCTTCGATTTCCGCGACGTCGATCTCGTGGGTCTTCGCTTGGGCGTCGATCAACACAAGAGTCTTCGCGTCCTCGGACAGTGCGCGGCCCTCGAAGCGGGTTTCGTCCTTCAGGAAGACCAGCGTGTTGCGGAAGCCCGGCGCGATCGCGCGGTTGGGCTCGCACAGGGCCTCGAGCACGTCGGCGCGCGTCGAACGAGCTCCCAGGCCGACGAGCTTCGGGCCGACGTCGCCGCCCTCGTCGTCATCGATCTTGTGGCAGCGCAGGCAGGCGAGCTCGTCCTTCTCGCGGAACAGCTTGCGGCCGCGCTTCTCGTCGCCGCCGTAGAGCGAGTCGACGTAGGTCGCGAGCGCCGGCTCGACGGCGCGCGGGGCTCGCAGTGCGGTCAATTTGCGATCGAGCTTCCCGCTCTTGTGAGCTTCCGCCGCGAGGGCAAGATCGAGCGCGAGCTCGGGCGGGAAGAGTCCCGCGATCTGACGATCGAGCTGCACGGCGAGCGCGTCGACGGCCTCCGGCGCGTCGATCTTGCCCAGCGCTTGCAACGCCGCGCGGCGCTCACGGAATTCGCCGTCGCGCAGGAATGCGAGCGCCAGCTCTAGCGCTTCCTCGGGCGCGATCTTAGGCAGCTCGGCGATCGCCGCCGCGCGCACTTCGTGATCCGTGCAGGCGATCAAGGCAGCGACCATCGAGCTCATCGCGGGGCGGATTTCAGCCATCAGCTCCGGCGATTCCTTCAACTTCGCCGCCATTTCTGGCGTCTCCATCAATTGCGCGAATCCGCGGATCGCAGCCGCGCGAATCGTGCTGGGCATGGTCTCGTCCTCGATCCACGGACCGAGCACCTCGAACGCCCCGAGGGCGTGGTTCGCCACGCAGGCGCCGATCCATTCCTTGCCCAGCTCGGGTTCCGCGCGCAATTCAGCGTCGAGCGAAATCGGCAGGAGCAGCCACTCGATGAATTTTGCATCGCGCGCAGGCAGTGGCCGCCACGCCCCGACCACGCTGTCGCGATTCGACGGCGTCGCCCATTGCGCCAGGCGCAGCAAGGCTTCGCGGCGCAGCTTCACGCTGACCTCAGTGCGACTGACGAATTCCGCCACTCGCGCCGCATGCTCGCGGGTGCCCAGTCGGAAATTGGCGTTGATCGCGCGCCGTTGCAGCGCGTACTCGTCGCCGGGCTTGTCCGAGATCCTGGCGAGGGCTTCCATGGCCGCGGGAATCGGGACGTCGTAGATTGCGCGCGCTGCTTCCAGGACGACCGTGGGATCGTCATCGTGCAGGAAGGTCGCCACGAGCTCGCTCTTCGCGCGTCGAAGCGCGACGACCGCGGTTCGCCGCACCTGTGCGGACTTGTGCGAGGAAAGGGCCGACAGGTCCTTCGCGGTCATGCACGTGCTCATCGCGAGCGAAGCGCAATGGCGCAGCACCGGATCATCCGCATCCGTGGCCGCGGCGAATTCGACCAGCGCCGGCCCCGCGGGATTCATTCCGATGCGCGACAAGGCGATCGCAGCGAACATCCGCACGCGCGGGGAGGAATCCTTCAAGAGCTTCACCAGCGCGCCGCCGGCCTTGTCCGCGCGCAGATCTCCGAGCACGCGCGCCGCCTGAGCCCGGATTTCGTCGTCGCGATCGGCAAGCAGCGGTGCGAAAGGATCGATCTCCCCGTGGCCGCGTGCGCGGAACATCATGCCCAGGCCCCAGATCGCGTGGATGCGCGCGAGGCGCGAAGGTGAAGTCTTCGCAACCTGCTCGAATTTCGCCTGCGAGGGTTCGCCCTTGCGGACGAGCGCGAACTGCGCTTCCTGCCGCACGCGTTGATCGGCATGGGCGAGCAGGGTCGCCAGCTCCGCTTCGCCGCGCTGATCGAATCCTTCGGCGAGCAGGCGCTTGGTTTCCTTGGCGGGAGCTGAATCGCGCGCCGTGGGATCGAAAGCGCGATAGATGCGCCCCTTTCCCGTCTGATTCCAGCCCTGAGTCCAATCGAGCACGTACATCGCGCCGTCCGGACCGATGTCGACGTCCGTCGCGAGCACGTCCCACCAGGTCTCTTCGTTGTCGCCGAGCGTGAAGCCCGCTCCCTTGGGCACGAGCTGAAATCCGCGGACTCCGGAACCCTTGGCTCCGCCGCGAAAGTCCGCGACGAACAGCCAGCCGGAATATCGCTCGGGCAAACCCGTGCCCGGATCGATCGTGATTCCCGAGGGACCGTCGCAGAGATTCGCGATCGGCGGCAGGATCGCCGCGACCTGGTTGTCGGGATAGGGGTGCCACTGCTCTTCGTCGTTCCACGGGCCGCGCACGTCGGGCTCGTTGATCCACTGATACGCCTGGCGCCAGCCCGAGTCCGAGCCCTCGACGACGTGCACCAGTCGCGCCTTGTCGCCGCCGTCGGAGTTGTTGTCGCCGGTGAAAAGATTCCCGAAGGCGTCGAAGACAAGATCCTGCGGATTGCGCAGGCCGGTCGCGAAGAGCTCGAGATCGCTGCCGTCGAGGTTGCAGCGCAGCACGCCGCCGGCCTCGGGATACTCGAGGCGCTTCCCACCCGGAAGCGGGACGTTCAAGCCGCGGTCGCCGATCGAAAAATACAGCTTTCCATCGGGACCGATGCGCAATCCGTGCAGATCGTGGCCGAGCAGCGCGACGTGCACGCCGTATCCCGTGGAAAGCTCCTTCTCGACTTCCGCGCGGCCATCGCCGTCGTTGTCGCGCAGCTTCCACAGGCTCGGGATGCAGGTGTAGTAGACGTCGCCGCGGTACGAGAGCAGGCTCGCGCCGATGCCTGCGGCCGCGTCGTGGTAGCGATCGCTGAAGACGCTCGCCACGTCGAGCACGCCGTCGCCATCGGTGTCCGTCAGGCGCCGCACGCGCTCGCAAGCCCGTTCGAAGTCGGAGAATTTCAGGCCGAGCTGCTTTCTGAAATACGCGACACGATCCTCGACGGTGCGCGCCGCGAGGTCGTCGTCGTTCCAATCCATGTGGTCGCGGATGTCCGTGACGCCCTTGTGGTGCCGGAACGTCTCGCCGACGTAGACCGTCTTGCCGTCGTAGTCGAAAGCGAAGCAGACGGGATTGGCGAGCAGCGGCTCGGCGGCGACGAGCTCGAGCTTCCAGCCCTCGGGCAGCTTGAAGCCCGCCATCGCCTGCGCGCCTTCCTTCGACGCGGCCGCGACGTGAGGCGCGTAGGGATCTTCGGGCTTTTCCTGGCCGCAAACGGTTCCCGCGATACCGAAGCAGACCGCGGCAAAACTCGTGATCCTTCCCATGCCGCGAATCAGGCCAATTTCGAGCGCAAGCGGACCAGCAGGGCCTTCGTGGCGAGGATCCCGTCCTTCTCCGATAGCCGCGAGCCCTCGTACTCGATGCCGAGCCACGAGTGGTAATTCGCGGCGAGCACGATCTTGAGCATCTTCTCGTAATCGATCGTGGTCTCGTTGCCCTGCTCGTCGAAGTCGTAGCTCTTCGCGCTGACCGCTTTCGCGTAAGGCATCAATTCAGCCGTGCCCTGATAGCGATCGTATTGCTTCCCGTCACCGAGATTGAAATTGCCGAAATCCGGCAAGGTTCCGACCCGCGGGTGCGCAGCCTTCTTCATCACGCCAGCGAGCCACGCGCCGTCGGAAGTGACTCCGCCGTGATTCTCGACGATCACGTTGATCCCCAGCGGATCGGCGTAGGTCGCGAGCTGCACCAAGCCATCGGCGGCTTGCGACTGATGCTCTTCACGCGTGCCATCGCCCGCCGCATTGACTCGGATCGTCTTGCAGCCGAGAGTCTTCGCGGCGTCGACCCAGCGCTTGTGATTCTCGACGGCCTGAGCGCGTTCCTCCTTCTTCGAAGCGCCGAGCGAGCCCTCGCCGTCGCACATGATCAAGTGATTGGTCACGCCGTTGTCGTGGCAGCGAAGATTGAGCTCCTTCAAGTATTTCTCGTCGCGCGCGGAGTCCTTGAAGAACGAGTTGACGTACTCGACGCAGCGGATGTCGTAGTCCTTCGCCGCGAGCACCGGAAAATCCAGGTTCTTGATCGCGCCCGACTGCAGCGCCGTGTGCAGCGACCATTCGGCGAGCGAGATGTCGAAGAGCAGAGGCGCGCCAGCCGGCGCGGGCCTGACCGCTCCCGGCGCAGGCTTCGCGGGCTCCTGGGCGAAGCCTCGAGACAGGATCGAGCCCACGGCACCGATCTGGGCGGTGCGCAGCAGAAAATCGCGGCGCGTCTGGCTCATGGGTTCACTCTCGAAGCTCGGCGGGGCGCTGACGGAGAAGTCCGAGAGCAGAGCCTACCGCTTCACGGCGGCGCGTTCGCTACAACTGTGCGCCGAACTCCCCACGCCCAAAGAGCCCCCATGCGAAGTCCCCTCCTGATCGCCGTGCTCCTGCTCGCGGCCTGCACCTCCCACGCTCCCGCCCCGAGGACCGAGCAAGCCCCGCAAGAGCCCGCCTGGCGCACGCTCTTCGATGGCCGGACGCTCGATGGCTGGGTGACGAAGGGCGGCCACTACGACGGCAACGCGAGCTGGACCATCGAGGATGGCGCGCTGACCGGCCGCGTCGGCGCAGCTGGCGAGGGTGGCCTCATCTACACCGCCGAGCCCTACTCCGCCTTCGATTTCTCGACCGACGTGCGCATGGACTTTCCCTTCGACAGCGGACTCTTCCTGCGCATGGCGCCCGAGGGCCGCGGAGCCCAGGTGACGCTCGACCACCGCTCCGACGGCGAGATCTGCGCGATCTACTCCGACGGATTCCTCGCGCACAACGAGCTCGCGAAGCTCAAGTTCAAGAAGGACGACTGGAATCACGTCGACGTGCGCTGCACCGGATTCGACATGCGCATCGTCGTCAAGCTCAACGGCGAGCAGGTCATGGATTACCAGGTGCCGCGCGGCACGCCCGGCTTCACGCCGCGCGGCCTGATCGGGCTGCAAGTGCACGGCGATCGCGACGATCCGAAGTCCAACAAAGTGCAGTTCAAGAACATCCGCGTGCGCGAGCGCCCGATCTTCGACGATCCCGCCTTCGCCTCGGGTCGCGACGGCTTGCTCGAGATCTCATCCGAGGGCGCGAAGCAGGGCTGGCGCTCGCTGCTCTCGAAGTCGGACCTCTCGGATTGGGAGATGACCGGACCCGCGGACGGCTATGTCATCGAGAAGGGCGTGCTCGCCGTCCCCGCCAAGGATTCCGGCGACATCCACACCAAGGAGGACTTCCGCGACTTCAAGCTGCGCCTCGACTTCAAGATCGCGCGCATGGCGAACTCCGGCCTCTACCTGCGCTCTGGCCGCAACTCCGAAAATCCGTCCTTTGCCGGAGCCGAGGTCCAGATCCTCGACGACTTCAACTGGGAGGCGGAGACCCGCTCGACCCTGCTGCCGTACCAGTTCACCGGCGGCCTCTACGGCTCGGTGCCCGCGGGCTGGAAGCGCTACCGCCCGATCGGCGAGTGGAACACCTGCGAGGTCCTCTACCTGGGCAGCCGCCTCGCGGTCGCGCTCAACGGTCTGGTCCTGTATGACGTCGATGTCAACGCCGTGCCGGTCGGCGAGCACCCGCCCTTCTCGGATCGGCCGAAGTCGGGCTTCATCGGCTTCCAGCGCTACGGCGCGCCGCTCGTGACCGATCCCTACGCCGCCTGGTTCCGCAACATCTTCGTACAGACACTTTGACCGCTCTGCGGTATCCTTCTCGGCCCTTTCCGGCCCAAAGACCCCCCGCCTGACATGACTTACGTCGTTGCCGAGCCCTGCATCAAGTGCAAGTTCACGGATTGCGTGGACGTGTGCCCCGTCAACTGCTTCTACGAAGGTGAGAACTTCCTCACGATCAACCCCGACGAGTGCATCGACTGCGGCGCCTGCGTGCCCGAATGCCCCGTCGAGGCGATCTTCAGCCAGGACGACCTGCCGGCGAAGTGGTCGGAGTACCTGAAGCTCAATGCGCAGCTCGCGACCAACTGGCCGGTGATCACGGCGAAGAAGCCGGGGCCGGCGGACGCGGAAGAGTGGAAAAAGGTCGAGAGCAAGCGCGACCAGCTCTCGCTGAAGCCGTTCACGAAGTGAGGTTCGCCCGAGCGGCTGAATAGGTCGCGCGGGGTGGTGGTAGGGGGAATCGCCCCTGGAGAAGCGAACGAGAGCGCTCTGGCGCATCCACCTCGCTGATTCGGCCCACCCGTGAAGAAGCGAATTTCGATCCTGTTGGCGCTTGCCCTGCTGCTCGTGTTGCTCCTGATCCTCGTGATCAGGTCGCGAGAGGACAACGTGCCCGCGGTTCTCGAGCTGACCCGCTCGGACCCAGAGCTCGAGAGCCCGTCCAGGGAAGTGGTGCCGATTGTGCCGGCGCCGGAGAGGCCGCTCGCGCTCGAAGGCGGTCCGGAAGAGGCCGCATCGCCCTCCCCGACGCAGGCACCTCGGCCAGTCCCAGTCGATGGCACGCCCGCGGCTGAAACCGGGCAAGTCGTTCGCTACGGCGCGCAGATCCTCGTCGCAGGGACCGTCGAGGAATGCAGGGTCATCGTCAATGGCACCGCGGAGGATTCAAGGAGTCCGCTCGGCGACTTCGAGCTCGAGCGCTACGTGTTCGTGTCCGAGGAAAGTGCACTCGACAAGCGAACCGGCGCTGTCGACGTCGTGCGAACCTACACCGCTTGCGGAATCTGTTTTGAGCGGCACCTGGGCACTGCAGGGACCGCGGACTCCGCTGGCGTGGACGCGGAGACCCTACACAATGACTCACCGTTGCCTGTTCGAGCGAGCCCGCTGGAGAATCTGAAAGCCAGGCAGGGGCCCGCGGGTTCGATCGTCCTCGTCGGAATTTCGCCAGGTGCCCCAAGCGCGTCAGGGAATCCCGAAGAAGATGCGTTGCAGATCAGCGGCGCGCGTTGGGACCTTGGCCTGTCCGTGTTCCTTCCCGACGCGACTCCCCGAGCTGGCGCTCGTTGGACAGTTCCCGCGCAGGCTTTCACAAACGTCCTGTTTCCCGGGGGTGATCTCCCGCGGCCCAGGGACCAGGACCAGCCCGCGGAGTTGCCCTCGATCACGCCCGGGGGATTGCCGACTCTGGCTCAGCTAGCCTCGCTGGTCGGCGACATGCTGGTGACGAGCGAGGGCATCAGCCAGGTCAGGCCAGATCGCCAGGCAGCGCGGATCTCGATCGACCTGGACGGAGAGGGCGAGGACGGGACGCTGGCCCAGGCGCTGCGCGACGCTCTCAGGATGCCCTCGGGTGGAGTTTGCACCGCGAAATCCAAGTACTCCTTCGAAGGCAACGGAGTGCTGATCTGGAAGCCCGACGAGACGCGGCCCCCGTTGTCGGAAATCCACTGCATCTTTTCGAACGAAGTCGAGATGCACGTGGCGACCGATCAACTTACGTTGGACTGCTTCTATCGCATCACCGGTCACTTGGCCGTCCTGGGCGGACTTGCCGCGAGAATCGAAGCCCCCTGGAACACGGTCATGTGGCTGCCCCGCGAAGAATTCCTGGACCCCGGCTCGTTCACCATCCGGCAATAGGCCGCTCGATCGAGCCGCGGATCGGGCGCTCCAACGCCCCGCGCGTCACTGCTTGACGCCGAGCGACATGTGCTCGTGCACCACGCGCCAATCATCACCCTCGCGCAGCCAGCCGAGTGTCAGATGCCCCGGCATGTCGATCATCGTCCCGTCCATCGTCTCCCCATGGACCCGCACGATCGACGCCGTCACCGCCATGCCTTCGCGGATCCACACGTGCACGTTCTCGGTCTCGGAAAGCTGCGCCGTCTTGAACCCCGCCATTCCCGGTCCCCAGATCCCCGCGTATTGCGCATAGCCCTTTACCACCGTCTTGTCCTTCGACATCGCGTCGAACGACACGAACGAATCCGTGGTGTCGGCCACGCGCGAGAGCTTCTCCGTCGTGTACGTCTCGCCCGCGTGCTTCGTCCAAGAATCGAGGAAGGCCTGCTTGGCTTTCTCCAGCGATTCCAATCCCAGCGGATTCTTGGATTGCATGTTCTGGCAGCCGGCGAGCAGCGAGGCGATGAGCAGCGGAACGCAGAGCGAGCGAAGATTGCGCGCGAGCATGGACATAGTGGAACTCGAAGTCCGTGGTGGGTCGGGGAAGACGCGCGAACGATAGCAAGCGCTCGCGACGTACGAGCTCATCCGCTTCCAGTGGCGTACTACGACGCCGGGACCCTGCTTGGATCGCTCGATCCCCGACAACCCGCTCAGCGCGAGCGCTCGACGACCCGCGGAGTGTCTCTCACGGGGGTCACATCGAGGAACCACACGCCGGAGCGGCAGGTGGATTCGCCCTGCACCAGGTGCAGCGGGTAATGGAACAGCGGACCGTCGGTGACGACGGTGTGGTACTCGCCGTGCTCGCCGCAGGCGTCGATCCCGAGGCGCTCGAATTCGTCGATCAGGCGGCGGTCGACGCTGCGGCCGAGGAAGCTCCTGTCGAGCACGCCGTCGCGCACCGCGATCACCGTCGCCCGGTAGCCCTTGTCGATGAATTCCTCGAGCAGGGTGCGGCGCGGGGCCTGCCACAGGGGGTGGAGCGGGCGCATGTCGGCCGCGGAGCAGACGCGCTGGACCCAGGCGCGGTTCTCGTCGATGTCGATGTCGCCGAACACCCCGGTCGGGATGCCGCGCAGGCGGAACTCACGCCAGGCGTCGATGAAAACGCCCTCGTAGTCGGGCCAGGTCGCATTGTTCGTGAAGAGCCGCAGGTCCAGGGACTCGGCCTGGGCGCGGAGCACGGCGTGGGTCAGGCCGTGGGAGCGCGAGCGCTCGCCGCCTTCCATGAACATCGTGAACAGGCCCGCGGGCTCGAGGCCGGATTCCTTCGCCCGGTCGAGGGCCAGGCAGGAGTCCTTGCCGCCGCTCCACGAGGTGATGAAGGTGTTGGCGCGCAATCCCGTGCGGTCGGCGCGGGATTCTCGACCCGAATCCGCATTCGGGGAGGTTTGCGAAGCTGCCCGGTGGGCAGAACTCTCGATCGGCGGAGCTTCCGGGTGCATTACGGGGTGGGAACGTCGGCTCGTTGGCCGTCGCGGGGTGGGGGACCGAGCGATCAGCTGGGAGGTTGAACCGGGGGACTGACCGTGACGCTAGAGGCCATGTCGGCCGCGGTCAAGGTGCCGGCGCAAAGTGAGCGACACTGTCATGCAACTCGCGCCGATCGGCTCAACTCCGGGAATCCGCGAAGTGACGCCGCCGACCCGATCGTGGTCGCCGGAATCGGATTCACGGAGTCCGGATCAGCCCGGCCGCCGTCCGGGCTCGTAGCTCGCGACAGGACCCGACTTCTCGAGCACGAGCACGAGGTTCTCGTCCATCAGGACCGAGGGTGAGAGCAGGATGCGGCGCAGGTCGCGGCAGGCCTCGCGCTGGAGTGGCGAGTCGTATTTCGCCATCGGCCGCGCGTAGCGCATCGTCCCGCACCAGAGGAAGGGATAGAGCAGGACGAACAGGACCCAGGCGCTCGCCTTGCGGTTCGCACGCCCGATGCGTTGGACGCGGAAGCCGTATTGCCACAACAGGTAGTGGAGCACCGGCAGGGGGGGGATGAAGAGGTTGTTGTAGTCGCCCGGCGGCGAGCCGTAGTTCGCCGGTCGCCTGCGGCCCTTGACGAACCCGCTCCACAGAAAGTGCAGGCGCGAGCGGACTCCCGAGGAGTTGGGCGTGGTCAGCACCCACATGCCGCCGGTGCGCAGGATGCGGCTGAATTCGCGGACCACGTGCGCGGGATTCTCGAGGTGCTCGATCACTTCCTGGAGCACCGCGCAATCGAAGGACGCGTCCGCGAGTGGCAAGGCGAGATTGAGATCGACGCCCGCGACGCAGCTCGCGCCGGGGCCGAGGTCGATCGCTTCGCCGAAAGTCGATGCAGTGACTTCGAAGCCCGCGCTCACCATCCCGCGCGTCAGCGCACCCGTGCCGCAGCCGCCTTCGAACAGGCGCCGGCCGGGCGCTCCCGAGAGCACGCTCAAGACGTCCTGGGGACCGTGCACGATGGAGAGCGTACGGGGCGCGAGATTCCGGTCAACCGCGGGGCAGATTCGCGAAACTCGCGGCTCCGGTCGATAACGTGCACATCATGCCCTTCCCGCACGCGTTCTACCGTTGGCGTCCCCACCCCTGGCACGGATTGGAAGTCGGACCCTCCCCGCCGAATCTCGTCACCGCTTACATCGAGATCACGCCCTTCGACGCCGTGAAATACGAGGTCGACAAGAAAACGGGCTACATCCGCGTCGATCGCCCGCAGAGCGGCGCCGCGCAACCGCCGACGCTGTACGGCTTCATCCCGCGAACGCTGTGCGGAGACCGCGTGGCGAAGCTCAGCCCCGGCGCGAGCAAGGGCGACGGCGACCCGCTCGACATCTGCGTGGTCAGCGAGCGGCCGATCACGCGCGCGGACATCATCCTCAATGCGCGAGTCGTCGGCGGACTGCAGACGATCGATCACGGCGAAGCGGACGACAAGATCGTCGCGGTGTTGCAGAACGATCTCTTCTGGGGCAAGTGCGAGGACCTCGCGCAGCTGCCGGAGAATCTGATCGCGCGGTTGCGGCATTACTTTTCGACGTACAAGCTGAAACCGGGCGAAGCGCTGAATGCGAGCGCGACGTCGATCTACGACTGCGCGCAGGCGGGCAAGGTGATCCAGGCGGCGATCGAGGATTACGCGGCGGAATTCGGCGGGTAGATGTAGCTGCGCTGAATTGATCCGCGGAGCGGAAACTCCTGCTCGCGCTTCCACTAGGGAGTAGTGAGGGGGAGCCGAATCCATGGAACGCAGACACTTCCTCAGATGGAGCGGAGCGCTCGCGTCGCTCTCCGCGTATCCGTGGCTCGCAGGCTGCGAGAGCGAGCCTCGAGTCCAATCGACCGAGCCCGCGCCGCTTCCTGATTCCGTCGTGCTTCCGTCTAGGCCACCTCCGCGGGCGCTCGAAGAGGATCCGGACCGGGCCGTCGAGCTCGACTTCGCAGGCACGCTCGAGCGCGCGCGCGCACTCGGAAAACCCACGCTCATCTTCGTCGCGGATCACGAGTCGGATCGAAGCGAACCAGATCGCGGGACTATGTTCGGGCGATTCCTGTGGGAGTCCCGTGATGCCTTCTGGGGAGAGCTGGCTCTCTGCGAGCTCGCCTGCGCCTCGATGGAGGAGATCCGGGAGGCACTGCCGGGATCGGTAATCGAAGGAAAGCCCTATTTCGTCTTCGTCGAGCAGGACTCCGGACCTGCTCGGGTCGCAGCCATCGAAGTGGACGAACCGGGCTCCTTCGATCCTGCGGCGAAGGAGGAGTCTCGGCCACGCGCGTTGGACGACGATCTCGAACAGTGGCGCTCGACGCTGCACGGAGTCATCGCGGGAGATCGAGGAGTGCTCCAGCGCCGTGCCGACGCTGCTCGCCGCGCGCTAGGCGAGGAGGCAGTCGCGCGGGTCGAGACCTTGCTCCATTCGAGCGAAACGCCGACCGACGCGCTGCTCGCCGGAGCACCGGCCCTGTTCCTCCTCGACGCGCTGGAGCAATCCGAGCTGGGCATGGAACGCAAGCTCAGGCTCGAGCAGGAGACTCGCTCGCGTGTGATCAAGCTGGGCATCTCGGGGGCAGGCTGGGGTCGCCACGTTTCCTGCGGAGCACCGATCCGTCAACGGCACGGGAAAAACATCGCCAGCGCGAGAGCTGGCTTCGCCTGCGGAATGGGAAGAATCAGCGAGTTCGGGAGTAGATTCCTGTGGTACTACACCGACACGAGTCGCTGAGTCTTTCGCGGGGCCAATATCGAACGCAGACACTTCCTTCGCTGGAGCGGAGCTTCGCTCGTCTCACTGTCCGCGTATCCGTGGCTCGCGGGATGCTCCAATCCGCCCGGCTCGAATGCGAATCCTGCGCCGGAGGTCGAGCTCGATCTCGACAAAGCCGTGGAACTCGATTTCGCAGGCTGCGTCGCACGGGCGCGCTCGCTGGGCAAACCGGTGATCGTGTTCCTAGCTCCGCCTGAGAGCGAGCGCGCCACGTGGGATCCGCGCGATGAATTCGCTGACTTCCTGACCAGCGGCGATGATGGGCTCTGGCGCGACCTCGCGCTGTGCGAGCTGGCCTGCGCATCGGCCGAGGAAATTCGCGCCACGATTCCCACTTCGCGGCTCGAACCCTCGACCCTCCTCGTGGTGATCGAGCACGGCCCGTCGGGACCCGAGGTCTCGGTCATCGTCAGCGAGCCCGTTGCCGAGCATAGACATTTTTTTGGGGAGAGAGATGAGTGGCTGCACGAGCAGAGAGTGCGTTTCGCAGGCTGGACGTCGGCTGTCCACGGATCGATTGCAGCCGTTCCGGAGAGCTTGCAACGACGAGCAGACCAGGCACGGGGAGCGCTCGGTGCCGGTGTGTGCGCCCGCGTCGAAGAATGCCTTCGATCGGCAGCGAATCCTGACGCCGAGCTGCTTGGCTGCGCGGCCGCATTGTTCTTGCAAGCTGCGGCCGAGAAGCCGACACCATGCGCGCGATTCCAGACCCTTGTAGTCGAGAGCACCCGCACACGCGTGCTCGCCCGCGGCTTCTCGGGGGCCGGGTGGGGGCTCTCCCTCGGTTGTGGTGCCAGCAAAGAGGAAAATCCGCGACCGCGAAAAAATCCTGCCGCCGACATCGAGACGGATGGTGTCGGATATCCATGCGGTATCGCGAGGGTCGACAAATTCAGCAATCGCTTCCTCTGGTTCTACACCGACAGCGATCGCTGAGAGCCTGTGATCGCGATCGGATTCACTCTCCAGCCGCATCTGAAGACACTCGAGCTGCTCGCGGGCGTGATCGAGGACGAGCCCGATTACTACGAGGTCGCGCCGGAGACGCTCTGGAGAGGCGGGGAAGGGGGCTTCGAGTCGAATGGGTTTCACCGCCGTTTTCTTGCGTTGCGCGAGCACACCGGAAGGCCCTTCGTCGCGCATGGCGTCGGCTTTTCGCTCGGCAGCGCGCAACCTGATCCGAAGCGTCGCGAGCGTTGGCTGACCCGCATGCGCGAGGATGCGCGGACTTTCGAGTTCGGCTGGTACACGGATCACCATGGCGTGACCGTGCTCGATGACCACGAGCTGATCCTGCCATTGCCCGTCGCGATGACTGCAGCGTCGGCGGCGGCCGTGCGCGCGAGCCTTGCACAGATGCAGACCTGCGTTGCCGACGTCGGGATCGAGAACTCGGTCTTCTATTTCCATCTCGGCAACCCGCTCGACGAGCCCGCGTTCCTGGCGCAGATCCTCGACGCGCCGCGCACGCATTTGCTTCTCGACCTGCACAATGTCTACACGACCGCGCTCAACGCCGGTTTCGATCCCTGGGAGTACGTGAAGCGTCTCCCACTTGAGCGCGTGATCGAGATCCACGTTTCCGGAGGCGCGGATTCTGATCCGGCCTGGCTCGCTTCCGGTGCGACGCGGAGGTTGGACAGCCACGACGACGCGGTGCCCGAGGAAGTGTGGCACATGCTCGAGCGCGTCCTGCCGCGGTGCGCAAACCTGCGCGGCGTGACGCTCGAGCGCATGGAAGGCACGGTCGAGCCGGGCGACGTCGCGCTGGTGCGCGAAGAACTCCGCCGCGCGCGGCGAATCGCGGGGGGACGATGAGCGACGGCGCAGCGATCGAACTCGAGCGCGTGCTCGCGGACGCGCTGACCAGCGCCGATCCGGCGCAGTTCGTGCAGCGTGCCGCGCAAGATCCGCGCAACGCGGCGGCGACGCGAGCAGCGCTGCAGTCGATCGACCTCGATGGACTGCGCATCTCGGCGCTGATCGTCGTCAAGCTGCGCTTCGAACGCTTGCTCCAGGGTTCGCAGAACGCGGCCGACTGGTTCGAAACGGACCCGCGCGGATTCGCGGCGGCGTTCAAGCGCTATCACCTGGAGATCGCGCAGCGCGCGGCCACGCCGGTCGAGGAGGCCGCGAAATTCGAAGTCTGGCACGCCGCTCACCCGGCGCAGTGAGGTTCGCGGCGCGCGCGTAGCTGTCGCGATTCTACGCTGTAATGCAAGCGGGCTCCGCTGTCTCGAGGACAGCGGAGCCCGCGAATTCCATTCGCTACTTCGGACTAGTCGTGCCCGCCCGAGTTGGACTTCTTCTCGTCCCTCTCCGGCAGATCGCTGACCAGCGCGTCGGTCGTCAGCAGAAGGCTCGCCACCGAAGCGGCGTTCTGCAGCGCGCAGCGCGTGACCTTGACCGGGTCGATGACACCGGCTTCGATCAGGTCTTCGTAGACGTCCGTCGCCGCGTTGTAGCCCCAGTTCTTCTGGTTCTTGGCGCGCACGTTCTGGACGATCACCGCGCCGTCCTGGCCGGCGTTGGCGGCGATCTGGCGCAGCGGGGACTCGAGGGCGCGGCGGATGATCATCGCGCCGACCTTCTCGTCACCGCTGAGCTTGAGCGCTTCGACGACTGCGATCGCGCCGAGCAGGGCAACCCCGCCACCGGGCACGATGCCTTCCTCGACGGCTGCGCGCGTGGCGTGCAGCGCGTCCTCGACGCGAGCTTTCTTTTCCTTCATCTCGGCTTCGGTCGCGGCACCGACGTTGATCTGCGCCACACCGCCCGAGAGCTTGGCCAGGCGTTCCTGGAGCTTTTCCTTGTCGTAGTCCGACTTCGTGACCTCGATCTCCGAGCGGATCTGGGCGATGCGGCCCGAGATCGCGTCCTTGGAGCCGGCGCCCTCGACGATCGTCGTGGTTTCCTTGGCGACCACCACCTTGCGGGCGGTGCCGAGGTCCTTGAGCGTTACGTTCTCGAGCGTCTTGCCCGTCGCTTCGAAGATCGGCGTGGCGTTGGTCAGCACGGCGATGTCCTCGAGCATCGACTTGCGGCGATCGCCGAAGCCCGGCGCCTTGACGGCGACGACCTGGAAGGCGCCGCGCAGGCGGTTGACGACCAGGGTCGCGAGGGCTTCACCCTCGACGTCCTCGGCGATGATCAAGAGCGCGCGACCCGATTGGGCCACTTGCTCGAGCAGCGGGATCATGTCCTTGATCGTCGCGATCTTTTTCTCGCAGATCAGGATGTAGGGCTTCTCGTACACCGCATCCATCGTCTTCGGATTGGTGATGAAGTGCGGCGAGAGGAAGCCCTTGTCGAACTGCATGCCCTCGACCCAGTCGACCTCGGTCTTGAGCGACTTGCCTTCCTCGACCGTGATCACGCCGTCCTTGCCGACTTGATCCATCGCCTTGGCGATCATCTGGCCGATCTCGAGGTCGTTGTTCGCGGCGACGGAAGCGACTTGCGCCACTTCCTTCTGGCCCTTGACCGGCGTCGCGCGCTTCTTGAGCTCCTCGACGACCGCGTTGACGGCCTTGTCCAGACCGCGCTTGAGCGCGACCGGGTTGGCGCCCGCCGTGACGTTCTTCAGGCCTTCCTCGAAGATGGCCTCGGCGAGCACGGTCGCCGTCGTGGTGCCGTCACCCGCGTTGTCCGAGGTGCGCGACGCGACTTCCTTGACGAGCTGCGCCCCCATGTTTTCGTAGGGGTGCTCGAGCTCGATCTCCTTGGAAACCGTGACGCCGTCCTTGGTGACGGTCGGCGATCCGAAGGACTTCTGGATGATCACGTTGCGCCCGCGCGGGCCCAGCGTGACTTTGACGGCGCGAGCGAGGCGGCGCACACCATTGCGGATGTGTTCGCGCGCTTCCGCGTCGTAGCTGATCTGTTTGGCTGACATGGATGATTCCTGGTGTTCGTGGTGTGGGGACCGATCAGCCTTCGACGATGCCGAGAATGTCCTTCTCGTCCATGATCAGGTACTCCTGGCCGCCGAACTTGACTTCGGTGCCGCCGTAAGAGGTGAAGAGCACGCGGTCGCCGACCTTCACGGAGAACGTGGAGCGCTCGCCGTTGTCGAGCGTGCGTCCGTCACCGATCGCGATGACCTTGCCTTCGCGCGGCTTTTCCTTGGCGCTGTCGGGCAGCAGGATGCCGCCGGCGGTCTTGGATTCGGCCTCGACGCGTGAAACGAGGACGCGGTCGCCGAGGGGACGGATCGAGCTCTTGGAGGCGGTCTTGGTTTTCGTGGACATGGTCAGTCTCGTTGGGATCAGGGGTTCAAAGGATCGGGTTAAAATCGTGCCGCGGCTCGCAGAAGCCGCGGTCGGAAGGGATCGGTGCCCAGGGGTTTTTTGCCTAGAGGCTTTCAGGCCGCGCGGCCCGAGGAGAGTGCGCGCAGCACTTCGCCGCGCAGATGATCGGGACGAACAGGCTTCTTCAGGAAACAGAAGGCGCCCATCTCGATCGCGCGCCGCTCGAGCTCGGGCTCGGCGCGGCCGGAGCAGAAGATGGTCGGCACCATGGGATGGATGGCGTCGCGGCCCGAGCTGGATGCGGCTCCGACGCGAGCGCGCAGTGCGGTCAGAACCTCGAGGCCGCTGCAGCCCGGCATGTGCATGTCGAGCAGCAGCAGGTCGAAGGGGTCGCGGGCGCGGCGGGCGAGCCAGTCCAGCACTTCCAGTCCCGACTCGGCCTGCAGGATCTCGAGGCCCATGGGCGCCAGGAGGTCGACGATGCCGCAACGGACTTCGAAGTCGTCGTCGGCAAGGAGGATTCGGCGCGGGGCAAGCATGGATAATGGGTGGACTTGACAGGCGTCCAGGGTCGATCCCGGGGTGCAAACCTTGTGCCGCCTCTCCGGAGGCAGTTCCGGGCCGATTGTGAGGCATTTGGGCGCTGGTCTCTGCCAATCTGGCACGGGTCCGGAGCCAGTCCAAAATCCCCTGTCAGGTTGACAGTCCCAAGAGTCGTGGCTGAGAGGCCCATCGGGGCGGTCTGCTCCGCTAGGCCTCAGTTGGCCAGGAGAGTGGATCGGAGCGCTCGAATTCGAGCGATCGGCGCAGCGTCCGTAGGGAGCCAGGCTCCACCTCGACCCCCGGGTTGCTCTGCGCCTGCGCGGAACAACCGGGGGGTGTCGGAGTCGAGCCTCGCTGCGCAGCGACAACAAGACCAGGGTCGGCAGCGAGCATCGCGTCGACTCGGACCGCCGACGAATGAGGAGGGCGGCGAACCGAGCAGACTGGTGGTGACGACGAGCAGCGCTTGCGAACCGCGACGACAAGTCGGACAGGACGACTGCTAGCATCACCGGCGCCATGCAGTCCTCGAGCCACTCGTTGAGCGCGGCAGCCATCCAACTGATGGCCGATCGCCCGGTGTTCGACGCTCACGCGGACTCGCTGCAGCGCGCTCTCGATCTCGATCACGACCTCGGCGTGGCCGGCGAGGGACACCTCGACGTCGAGCGCGGCCAGCAAGGCGGACTCGGGACTCTGGTCTTCGTCTCGTGGGTCGACCCGAAGTACATCGAGAAGGGACCCAACGGCGCCCGCGACCGAACCCGCGGCCTGCTCGGGGAATTCCATCGGTTGATCGCGCGCCATCCGACGCGCGTGCAATTCGCCGGCAACGCCAGGTCGATGGAGGAAGCCCATGCCCGAGGCGCTCTCGCCGGAATCCCCGGCATCGAGGGCGGGCACTCGATTGAAGCGAACCTCGCCGAGCTCGACTGGTTCTTCGAGCGCGGCGTGCGCGTGCTGACGCTGGTGTGGAACAACCACCTCTCGTGGATCCGCTCCTGCCAGCCCGGCGCGGGCGCTCACGTGCCCGAGGGCCTGTCCGAATTCGGACGCTCGGTCGTCAGGCACATGAACGAGCTCGGGATGGTGGTCGATCTCTCGCACGCCGGCGAGCGCGCTTTCTACGACGCTCTCGAAGTCAGCAGCGTGCCGGTGATCGCCAGCCACTCCGGCTGCAAGGCGGTGTGCGATCACCAGCGCAACCTCACGGACGAGCAGCTGCGCGCACTCGCTCGCCACGGCGGCGTCGTCGGCATCGTCTTCTGCACGCCTTTCCTTTCGATCGAAGCCGGGGCGGAGGATCGCAGGCTGCGCGAGAAGGCCGAATACAAGGCAATCTCGGACGCGCATGAGACGCGGGAATTCATGCTGCAATCCGATTTCCTGCAGCGCGAGGCCAAGCCGCTCCCGGCCGAGGTGGTCATCGATCACATCTGCCACGCGGTCGAGGTGGCCGGGATCGATCACGTCGGAATCGGGTCGGATTTCGACGGCATACAGAGAACCCCGTATGGCCTGGAAAGCGCAGCTTGCTACGGTTGGATCGCCGAGCTGCTCTTGCGTCGCGGATTCACACCCCTCGACATACGCAAGGTGCTCGGCTTGAACATGCAACGCGTTTTCGCGGCCGTCACCGGATCACGAACGGCCGCCGCCACGGCGCGCCTCGTTGCATACGACCTGCCCTCCACGCTCTCGGCCCGCCTCTGAACTTCATCCAGCGAGGAAAAATATGTCCGACCCTGGCCCAAATCCTCTGGACCGCCGCGCGATCCTGACAGGTGCTCTCGCGGGCACCGCAATCGCGGCGCTCGGCAATTCGTCCTTCTCCGCCGTGACCTCGCCCGCGAGCGAGCCTGCGGCACCTCCCTACGATCCCAATTCACTCACCATGGCCCACGAACTGCCGCCCCTGCCGTATTCCAATGACGCCCTCGCGCCGCACATTTCAGCCAACACGCTGAGCTTCCATTACGGGAAGCACCACAAGGCCTACGTCGACAACCTCAACGGTCTGTTGAAGGACATGCCCGACCTCGCCGCGCTCTCGCTCGAGGAGCTGATCAAGAAGACGGCCGGGGACGCCGCGAAGTCGGGAGTGTTCAACAACGCTGCCCAGGTCTGGAATCACACTTTCTATTGGAGCTCGATGGCGCCGAAGGGCGGCGGCCAGCCCAAGGGCAAGCTGCTCGACCTGATCGGGACCTCCTTCGGCGGCTACGACAAGTTCAAGGATGCCTTCTCGACCGCCGGCAAGACCCAGTTCGGATCGGGTTGGGCCTGGCTCGTCCTCGACGGCGGCAAGCTCACGGTCGAGAAGACCTCGAACGCCGACACGCCGATGGCGCGCGGCAAGAAGTGCCTGCTGACCATGGACGTGTGGGAGCACGCGTATTACCTGGATTACCAGAACAAGCGTCCCGACTACATCAGCGTCTTCCTGGACAAGCTCGTGAACTGGGATTTCGCTGCCGCGAACATGGGTTGAATCGAAACCGGGGTAGCCGGGTGGGGGTTTTCACACACCTTGCACTCTGCCCTCTATCGGGCTCGACGCAGAACGAGCAGAATCGCCGAGGTCCGCCGCAGAATCACTCTGAGGCGGACCTCGCTCGTTCCCCAGCCATCGCATATTCCCGATGCACTCTTCGCTGGCTCCGCGTGCACTCGTCGCGCTGTCGTTCACCACGCTTATCGCAAACCTGGCGAGCGCGCAGTCGGTCCAGGAATTGACGGGATTCAATCGCCTCGCTGCGCGACTCGGGCCGGGCAATTATCCGACCGGCGCGGGCATGCTCGTCGCGCAGGTCGAGGCGCCCGCGGGCGGTGCCTACGCTCCCGATGCGAACAATCCCGAGTTCGTGGGCAAGACGATCACGCAGAAGAGCGGTCTCTCCAATGGTCCGAGCGGGCACGCGACGCTGGTTGGGCAGCATTGGTTCGGGACCTTGACGAGCATCGCGCCCGGGATTTCTTTGATCGATGCTTACGAAGCGAACCACTGGCTGGGCACGGGATTCTTGAATGGCAGCGGATCGACGCGGCCACAGATGGTCGCGGCCAAGATCTTCAGCCATTCCTGGATCGGCAACGCGGGTGGAGCGAACAACGGCTATCTGCGCAAGCTCGATGCGGTGATCGAGAGCCAGGGGCTGATTGTCTGCGCCGGCGTCAACAATGGCGCGGGCCCGCTCGACGTCGCCTTGCTGAGCCACGCATTCAATGCGATCTCGGTCGGGCGCAGCGACGGTCTGCACCACGCGGGCCACACCGCTCTCGGAGTCGACGGGCCTGGCCGGATGAAACCCGAGCTGGTCGCTCCCGCGCCCGCGACCAGTTTTTCGACGCCGTTGGTTTCCGGAGCGGCGGCCTTGTTGGTCGAGACGGCGTGGACCGATCCGCACACGGCGGGGAATCCCCACGCGGCCTTGCCTGAAGTGATCAAGGCCGTGCTGATGGCTGGAGCGCAGCATCGCCCGGGCTGGTCCAATGCGGCGGTCACCAGCGGGAACATGCGCGGAACGACCTCGACGCCGCTCGACCCGATCTTCGGGGCCGACCAGCTCGACGTGGACACGAGCCACTGGATCCTTTCCGCGGGCGAACAGGCTGCCGCGAGCACTGCGCAGCTCGCGACGAGCGTGAATTCGGCCGGCTGGGTCGAGCTCGACATCGGATCAGGCCAGAGTCGCTGGCTGCGTTTCCAGATCGAAGCGAACAAGCCCTTCGTCTCGGTCATCGCCGCCTGGGATCGCTCGGTCGCGCCGAATTACGCGACCTGGTCGGTCGCGGATCTCGTGCTCGAGCTGTGGACTGTCGATGCGCAGGGCGCGCCGGTCGAATTGGTCGGGACTCCGGCGGGGAGTTTCTTTTCAGGCGGGAATGTGCAGAGCGACAGCGCCTTCGACAATGTCGAGCATCTGTATTTGAACGATCTCGCGCCTGGCGAATACCTGCTCGAATTGCGCCGCACGCAGGACGGCCTGGCGAACACGCGCGCAGCCTTGGCGTGGAATTTCGCTTGTGCCATTCCGGTGCCGTACGGGAGCGCGAAGACCAATTCACAAGGTCAGCAGCCGCAATTGCGCTCGACGGGCGTGCCTTCGCTGTTCGGAGCCGATTTCGAATTGACGGTGACCAACGGCATCCCCGGCAAGATCGGGATCGCGCTCGAGAGCTCGAGCCGCGCGAACATTCCATTCGGCGGCGGAACACTCTTGCTTCAACCGCCGCTGCATCGCTATCCGCCCGTGCAATTCGATGCCAATGGAGCGGTAAGCATCGCCGTCCCGATCACGCCGGCGATGGTCGGGACGACGCGTGACTTCCAGTTCTGGTTCCGCGATCCGCAGCATCCGGACGGGACCGGCATCGGCTTGACGGACGCGCTCGAAGTGCAGTTCTGCCACTGAGCCGGGGTCAGAAGCTCAGGGTGGGCAGGGGAGTCGGCAGCAAGAACCAGACGAAGGCGAGGTTGTCCTCGTAGCGGAAGGGAAGCTTCGCGCGGGAGTCGCTGCCGGGCGTCTGAGGTAGCGTCAGCTCGAATTCGCGCGTGACACGCACAGGGAGCGGGAAGGTGAGCTGAATGCCCTGCCCGCGTTTCAAGGTCACGGGCTCCTCGAGCGGCAGGAGCTTTTCCTTTCCGTGTTTCTCCTTGCCGCCTACGCGGTGGCAGAGCTTGGGGATCCGGGCGGCTTCACCCGGGTCGCCCCCGTGCTCGAGCCGGGTCGCTCTGGCCAGGAACTCGGCGGGAACGAGCGTCACGCTCCCGCCCCGAGCCGCGACGAACACATCGACTTCCGACGTCGTCGATCCGGCGCCCATGAAGAAGGGAAAGATCGGAAGGACCGGACCGAACCAGTGCTGATCCCAGGCGATGCCGCCTCCGACGACTTCGAGTTGGGCATCCTTCCAAGGCACGCGGAAGGATCCGCCCTGGGCACCGAAGCTCACGGCGATCAAGCCGAGTTCCACCGCGGGGAGCTTCGTAGTGATTCCATCGGCACGCTCTCCCTGATCGACAGGGCGATATTCCTCCTGCGAGAAGATGAATGCGCAGGACGGCGCCGCGATTGCGGCGAGCGCGGCGAGCAGGACCTGCGGCGTGCGACTCGCGTGCATGCCGGCACCGTACTCGTGCTTGCGCGGATGCGCCACGGCGAAAAGATTCTCGAGATTTCGGGCCGCCTGACGCGCTTCGACGAGTCGTACCAGAGAGCGCAGCGCTTCTCATCACTCACCAAGGGCTTTCCATGCACTACGATTTCAGTCAGGTTCAGGACACGCAGTCCTTTGTCTCGATTCCCGAAGGCGTGTACGACTGTCGCATCGCGGAGGTGCGCGAGGGGTTGGCTCGCGACGGCAGCGTGCGCTGGAGCTATCGCCTCGAGGTCCTGCGCGGCGAATATGCCGGACGGACGGGGGGCTGGGACGCGCTGACCTGGAGCGAGCGTGGGATTTCGCGCGTCAAGCGCACGCTCGAGCTCTTCGGCATCGACGTGCGCGGCGAAGTCGATCTCGAGCCGAATGACTTGATCGGTCTCGCGGCGCGCGTGACCTTCGAATCCGAGGAACGCGAGGATTCCCTCAGCGGACAGCGCATGGTTCGCCTGCGGGTGCCCTATGCGGGCTATGCGCGGCTCGAGAACTTCGACGCTGCGGTTCGCGAACGCAGTCTCGCCGAGCCGGCGAAACGCCATGCGGGGCGCGAGAACGGCCGCGAATCGGAATTCGATGACCCGCTGGAAGTTGACGGCCCTGCCCGCGCGTGACGAAATGGCGCGATGGCCGATCCGACAGCGCGCGCGCCGCAGCCCGGCAACGAATCGATCCAGGACCTGCTGCGCGTGGCGTTCGCCGCTGCCGAGCTTGCTCACAGCCCGTATTCGAAGGTCAAGGTGGGGGCTGCGCTGGTCGCCCTGGACGGCCAGGTCTTCGCGGGCTGCAACATCGAGAATGCGAGCTACGGCCTCACGATCTGCGCCGAGCGTGTGGCGATGGTCAAGGCGATTTCTTCGGGGGCTACGCGCTTCGCTTCGATCGCCATAGCTTCGAACCTGGATGCTCCGACGATGCCCTGCGGCGCGTGCCGACAATTCCTGAGCGAATTCGCCCCGGAGCTGTTCGTGGTCGTGCAGGGCAAGAACGGACCGCGATTCCAGACCTGGCTCTCCGAGCTGCTTCCTCATCCCTTCGGTCCCCGCGACCTGCCCTGAGGTCCATGGCCGCTCGCAAGCAAGCCGCGAGTCGCGCGGAGGAGTTGCGGCGCGAGATTCTGCGCCACGATCGCCTGTATTACATCGATGCCGCGCCCGTCGTCACCGACGCCGAGTACGACGCCTTGTTCCAGGAGCTCGTGGCCCTCGAGCGCGAGCATCCCGAGCTGGTCGTCGCCGACAGTCCGACCCAGCGCGTCGGTGCGCCGCTCCCCGAGGGCCAGGGCTTCGCTCAGGTGCGCCACGAGGTGCCGATGCTCTCGATCGACAGCCTGTTCGACGAGGACGAAGTGCGCGAGTTCGTCGAGCGCATCGTGCGCTTCCTCAAGCTCGCGGTCGCGGACGACCTTGACTGGGTCGTCGAGCCGAAATTCGACGGAGTTTCCGCTTCGCTGCTCTACCAGGACGGCTTGTTCGTGCGCGGCATGACTCGCGGCGACGGATCGGTCGGGGAGGACGTGACCGCGAACCTGCGCACGATCAGGAACCTGCCTCTGCGCCTTTCGAGTCGTGGCTCTGCCATTCCGCCGCGTCTGGAAGTGCGCGGAGAAGTCTTGATCGAGCGCGCGGCCTTCGTGAAATTCAACGCTTCGCGTGAGCGCGAGGGCAAGCCCGTGCTCGCCAATCCGCGCAACGCCACCGCGGGCGCGGTGCGGCGCAACGATCCGGCGGAAGTCGCTCGCTACCCGCTGCAATTCCACCCCTGGGCCGTGCTGCAGACGGAGGCCGACAAGGCAGCGACGCACACCTCACAGATGGCGGCGCTGCGCAAGTGGGGCTTCCACGGCGCGGACTTCGAGACCAAGGCTCGCGGACTCGATGGAGTCCTCGCCTACCACGCGGAAATGGTCGCTCGCCGCGATCAACTGCCCTTCGAGGTCGACGGAATCGTCGCCAAGCTCGATCGGCTCGACCTGCGCGATCGATTGGGCGCTACGGCGCGCTCCACGCGCTGGCAGTTCGCCTACAAGTTCGCCGCCATCGGAGCGACCAGCCTTTTGCGCGCGATCGAAGTCCAGGTCGGTGCCAACGGCCGCATCACCCCGCGCGCTCACGTCGACCCGGTCGAGATCGGCGGCGTGATCGTGCGCCACACGACCCTGCACAACGCCGACCATGTCGAGAAGCTCGGGCTGTCGATCGGTGCGCTGGTGAACCTGCACCGCGCCGGCGACGTGATTCCCCAGGTCAATTCGGTCGCCAAGGCGCCCGGAGCCAAGCCTCCCAAGGACTGGGAGGCCCTGCTGCCCGACGAGCTGCGCGTCGGAGGCCTGCACGAAGGCGCGGTGCGCCCGGGCGTCACCTGGCATCACGGCGAAGCTTTCCACATGCCGAGTGAGTGTCCGGCCTGCGGCACCGAGCTGATCGGCGAGGGCAAGTACTGGCGCTGCCCGAACATCCACGGTTGCCGGCCGCAGGTCGTCGGCCGCACCCTGCAGCTCGCCGGCCGGAGCGCCTTCGAGATCGATCGCCTGGGAGAGAAAATGGTCGAGCAGTTGCTCGAGCACGGCCACATCAAGGGACCGGCCGACCTCTTTCACCTCGAGCGCGAGCCCCTGGTCGAGCTCGAGCGTTGGGGCGAAAAAACGGTGGCCAACCTGTTCAACCAGATCGAGGAGAAGCGGCGCATCCCCTTCGATCGATTCCTGGTCGGGCTCTCCATCCCCGAGGTCGGGCCCGCGACCGCCAAGCTCCTCGCCGGTCACTTCGCGTCGATCGACGACCTGGCCAAGGCCACGGACGCCGAGCTGCAGTCCATCGACGGCATCGGGCCCGAGATGGCCGCGGCCATTTCCGCCTGGTTCGCGGCCCCCGAGAGCAGCGCCATGCTCGCCCGGCTCCAGGCCGGCGGCGTCGAGGTGATCGCCGCCACGCCCAGCCGGAACGCGAGCGGCCCGCTGGCCGGCAAGACCCTGGTCTTCACCGGAACCCTGCTTTCGATCGCGCGCGCCGAGGCCAAAAAGCTGGCGGAAGGCGCCGGCGCCAAGGTCTCCTCGTCGATCAGCTCGAAGACGGATTACCTGGTCGTGGGCGCGGACGCGGGCAGCAAAGCGAAGAAAGCGGCCGAGCTGGGCGTCCAGGTCCTGAGTGAAGCGGAGTTCATGGAGCGCTGCGCCGAGCGGTCCCCGTAGTTTCATCCGGCGCATCGGGCTACCTTGGAGCCGCTCCGCCATGGCTGACCCGGATCCCAAACCGCCCGAAGACCCCACGCTCGAGGACGCCGCCTTCCTCCTGCCGCCGGGATTCGAAACCAAGGACACCGCCGAGCTGGTGCGCCGCGCCCAGGCCGGCGACGTCGACGCGCTGAACGATCTGTTCGCGCGCTACCACAGCCAGATGGTCGAGATCGCGCGCCGCCGCATCGGACCGAAGCTGCGCCGCAAGGAAGACCCCGACGACCTCGCCCAGACGACGTTCCGCGAGGCCACCCGCGACTTCAAGAACTACGAATACCGCGGCGAGGGTTCGCTCGTGCGCTGGCTGGTCCACATCCTGCAGAACAAGATCCGCGACAAGGCGGAGTTCTACGCCGCGGGCAAGCGCAACACCTCGATGGAGATGGCGCTCGACGCGCCGGTCGATCCTCGCAATTCCGATTCGCGCGGCATGGAGCCCGAGGCCACCGATCTCTCGGTGACGCGCCAGGTCCAGCGCGACGAGCGCTTCGACATCCTGCGCAAAGCCCTCGGCGAGCTCTCGCCGGAATACCGCGAAGCAATCACCCTGGTCTTCTTCCAAGGCCTGCCCCTGCGCGAAGCCGGCCAGCGCATGGGCGGCCGGACCGAGGACGCGCTGCGCATGCTGCTCCGCCGCGCCGAAGCCAAGCTGCGCGAGATCCTGAAGACCCCGCTCGGCAAAGATCCACTCTGAGACCCGACGCGCGGCCGCAGTGACGAAAAAACTGCGCGCCGGGTTTTACCGGCGCGCAGTCGAGGGGGGGCCGATGCACCTCACCGATCCACGAGGAACATCGAACCGGCGCAACTAGCCGGGTCATCCCAGGCACCGAACACTCGCTCCCCAAAGAATTCCAAGGGCCCGTCCAAGGCCCTCCATCCGCTTTCCAGGCCACCGGAGCCCTGGTAGCGACTTCCCCAGGCGGCTGTTAGAGTCTCCGCCCCCTCGGGGCCGCTAACTCAATTGGCAGAGTGCCATGTTCACAGCGTGGAGGTTACTGGTTCGAGTCCAGTGCGGCCCACCATCTGAACCCTCGTGTTCGCCGGGACTTGTGTCGTCCGGCGCGGAAGGGTCTTCGCTGTGCTCGCCGAAGATTGCCAGTTTATTGCCAACATTGGCGGGCCCGAGCGAGAGCTTCGACACGGCGTCGCGCACATCGTCTGCCTGGAGGTGCGTGTAGACCTGCATCAGGACTGAGAGAGTCTTGTGCCCCGTCAGGTAAGCAGCTTGCTGCAGGGGCACGCCCGCGCGTGCAAGCCGCGTGGCGAAGGTGTGTCGGAGCGCGTGCACGTTGAGCACGCGGCCGTCCGCGTCCTTGCGGTCGATCTTGGAGAGGACGAGCATCTCATGCAGCCAGTCTCGGAAGTTGTGGGACGCTCCCCACGCGAATCCCCAGGGACTCTTGAAGACCAGCTCCCTTGAGCACACGCGGCCTGCAGGATCCCGAGGTGCAAGGCTGCGC
>DATHET010000115.1:0-18453 GCA_035490315.1 Planctomycetota bacterium | reverse complement strand
GCTTCTTCGACGAACTCGGCATCCCCAGGCTCGGCAACTGACCTCAACTCAACGAACCGCCGGATGCGGACCCGCATGTCCGGTGGTGTGGGAGGGGTGCGGCGGGAAACCGCCGCCCCCTATCCCGATTTTCAGGCGGCCGCTGGATCAGTGGCAATCAATGAGCAGCCTGCACTCGTCGAAGCCGCGGTTGATGGCTTCGGCGGCGTCGCTCACCTCGCTCAGGGTCGCCGAGCTGGTGGACTGGCCGGCCAGGCCGCGGTTGGCGAGCTCGAGGATTCCGCCGACGGTGATCGGCAGGCCGAGCGCAGCCAGAGAATCGATCACATGGGCGGAGATGTTGACCGTGGTCTGGTCGTCCGAGGTTCCGAAGATGCCGTCCAAGCCCGGATCGGGTTGATCGTCAGCGGTGCCGTGGATCCCGTCCTTCCCGTCGTCCATCAACTGGGTGACCATCGTCCCGCAGACGCCGAGCCCGGAAAGGTCGACGTCGAGGCGGGTGTTCAGCGCCAGGGTGATCGTCTGACCGAGCAGGATGTTCTTGAACCGGCCGTTCTTCAGCGGCAAGGCGGTCGGCGAAGTCTGGCACGTGTTGCTGTCGAGCGTCGCGTCTCCGATGGCCGGCAAGGCGGCCGCACCGGAATTCGCAGGCAGCCTCGCCATCATGCAGGCGCCGTTGCCGGCCTGGATCGTGAGCGAGCGGCCGGGCTTGCCGACGACCAGATTCGTCGCCAGCAACTGGTTGACGAGATCCAGGTGACTCACTCCGTTGAACGAACCATTGGCATTGCCGTACGCGCCCTGGGTCAGGGTGCAGAACTCCTCGCCGCCGCATTCGTTGACCGTCAAGGTGGCGCAGGACTCCATCGCTCCGCACTGACCCATCGCCGTCACGCAATACAGGCCGGCATCCGCGGGTCCGACGTCGTCGAGCACCAGGGTGTCCGTGATCGCTCCGGGGATGATGATCTCGCTCTGGCCGGTGTCGCGAGTCCAGAAGTACGTGTACGGCCCGTTCCCCGTGAGCACGCTGGTCTGGAACACCACATCGTCACCCGCGCACACGGCCTGGTCGCTGAGATCGGCAATCGTCAATGCCGGATTCACGGTCACGATCGTGTCGCACTGCTTGCGCCCACTCGTCAATGTGTAATTGAGGCGCAGAGTGAAGGAGCCGGCTTGCGTCGTATTGACGCACACGTTCTGCAGATTGGTCGGACCGCAGAAGAATGCGCCAGCCGTATTGTTCGGGAAGCTCCAGGCATAATTGGTTCCCGGGAACATCGAGGCGAAATTCCCTTGCTGCGCCTCGCACAGGGAGCTCGGACCGGTGATCTGGCAGTCGCCACCGCCCCCGAAGACCATGCTGGGGGCGGTCGACTCAGGAGCAGGAACTGCTTGGAACGTCGCGAGAATGAAGACTGCCGCGAAGGCTGACAGTTGAGGGGTGGTGAACATGGTGTGATTGGGACGTCAGGGGTTGACGAGGAAAAAGACTCGGAGAGAGAGCAGTTACTCCAAACAGGAGTCAGGGGGGAATGTTACTCCGGAGTCGAATTCCTGTGGGGCTCGCGGGGATTCAGGGCCTCCACAACAATTCATTGAGATGGCTCCATGCGTTGGGAGTGGATGGGAGCGTCCGGATTCGCAAGGTTCGAGCATCCGCTCGAAACCTCCTGCGCCCCGACATCAACCGTGGACGCGGGCGGGACGCGCCGATCAAGTGCGAAGCTTAGGCAGCCGAGGCCTGCCTGCCTCCGTGGCTTCGAGCCGCCTGGCCGCGGGTCAGCGCTTGCTGATGGCCGCGAGGGCAACGCGGGCCGCTTCGGCGCAGCGCGGGTCTTCGCCCTCGCTCGCCGCCTGCAGCGGAGCCCGCGCGCGGGGCGAACCCAGCTGAGTCAAGACAGCGCAGGCCTGCTCGACGAGCTCGGGCTCGGATCTGTGCAAGGCAGTGGCAGCGATGTCGCTGAGCACATGCCGCTCCCAGCGGTGGAGGGCGAGCTCGCTCAAGGCGCTGGAGGCATGACGCTGGTCCCCGTCGGAGATCGCGTCCTCGAGCGCGGCGGCGCGAGACTCGAACCAGCTGGATTCATGGACGCGCCAGGCGTGCCAGCTCGAGGTCTGGGCCGGCAGCCGCAGGCCGCTGATGCTGCACAAGGCGTGGTAGGCGTTGGCCCGGACTCCGGCGGATTCGGTGCTGAGCAGGACGGCGAGCTCCTCGACGCAGCCGAAGTCGCCCAGTGCTCCCAGACCGGTGCTGGCCGCTTGACACAAGGCCGGATGGTCCTGATCGAGGAGGCGGGTGCGCAATTGCTCGATCAGCCCCGCGGGCGCGTGGTCCGGCGCCCGTTGCAGCGCCAGCTGCGCTAGAGCCAGCTTTTCGAGATCGCCGGCCTGATCGATCATCTGCTCGAGGAAAGGCAGGATGCGCTCGTCGCCCACAGCCCCCGCGCCGCGGATGATCGCGGGCAGGCAGGACATCGGAAACTTGCCCCAGGAGGCCGACAGCCCGTCGAGACCCTCGGGGTGACGCCGGAAGACGTCTTCCACGGCAATGAGCATCGCGCGCTCGATCGGCTCGGCCAGCTCGGGCGCTTCGTTGTTCCCGGCGCAGGCCATCACGCGCATGAGCTCCTCGGGGCGAGCGCAGGTGCCCGCGGCGAGGATCGCAGCGATCCGCGCGGTGAGCGCGGGCGGCTTTCCGTCCGCGGTCAAGAGGTGAGCATCGACCGCATGCCAGACCAGACCCGCGTTCCATCGGCGCAGCGCATCGAGCACGCGCGCTTCCTGGATCTCGCTGAGCATCTGTTCCTTGCCGCCGTCGATCGGCGGCAGCTTGCGCTGGTCGAGCACCAGGATCGCGGAATCGATCGCCACGGGCCCGAGGCAGGCGAGTGCCTCGACGACCTTCGCGGCCGGAAAGCCGCGGTCGCGGGCCAGACGCAAGGCGCGATTGACCTCCGCCCCAACTCCCTGCTCGAGCGGGTGGAAGGGTGCGGCCGGCGCGCCTGCCCTCGCGGGAGCAGGCTCGTCGGCTGCGCAAGGCAGGCCCCCCGCGATGGCGAGAGTCCAGGCGGTGAAGAGACTCAGGTGGAGCATCAGTGCATCGCGCGCCAGGTCAGCAGCGTGTAGCGTTGGGCGCCCGGGGCGAGAATGCGCGCCAGGGCTTCGTCGTAGTGCACCCGCGAGTTGCTGGACAGGATGACCTGCTCCGCGACCACGGCCCCGTAGACCTCGAAGTTGCTTTCGATGTCGACCTTGGCGTCCGGCGCGTAGATCGTGCCGAAGAGCCGGCCGTTCGAATCGAGCATCAGGTCGTCCAGCTTCACCACCACGCCCGGGTCGATGATGTTGTCCGAGAGCAGGTTGATGTGCACGTCGCGCGGGTCGTAATCGAGCGAAGCAAGCAGCGTGTTGCTGTTCATGATGAAGTTGTCGATCACGTAGATCTGGACTTCACCGGCGCTCGAGTCGATCCGGAAGTTCGAGTTCGACTTCATCTCGAAGTTGTTGAACACCAGCGTGGCGGGCCCGATCACCGTCAGCGTCTTGGTGCCGTTGATCACCGTCGTGCCGAAGTGGTAATTGCCAGCGGCGAGCGTCGTGTTCGAGCTGAAAGTCCTGTTTCCGGCCGAAGGGATCGACGGCAGGACGATCGGCGGCAGAGCGACGTTCGCGGTGGCGTTGGCGGTCGAGCCGCTCACCTCGGCCCTGCCGATGACGTCGATCGTGGAGCTCTGTCCAGGGATCGCGTTCCCCTTGACGATCGAGTTCTGCTTCAGCTCGATGTGTCCGTTCGAGCCGACATTGCCTTCGTCATTCGCCCAGGAATTGCTGCCGGACCCGTTGACGACCTGAGACTGGTAAGTCCCGACCTCCGAGTCATAGCTGTCGATCTTGCTCTGACTGTTCATGTACAAGCTGGTGTCGCCGAAGGCGCCCCAGACGAAGAAGGAGGTGGAGTTGTCTTGCAGGATCAACTCGGCCGAGGCATCCGCGGTCCCCACGCGCGCCGTCGAGGTCACGCGCATGAGCTTGTTCGTCGGGCCGAACTTCTGCGTGTCGACCGAGACCTCTCCGCTGGAGATGTCGAGCGGCTGATTCGCGCTGCCCAGGTCACCGTTGCCGCCGTTCTGCAGCACCATGTAGGACCTGCTCAGCCCAGCCTCGGCCGCGAGGACCGCTCGCGCCTCTTCATGGGTGCGGTGCTGTTCCATCGCGCCGCTGACCTGGATGGTCACCATGCTCATGGCGAGCACGGAGACGATGGTGATGGCGAAGGTGGCGAGCACCATCGCGCCCCCGCGACGAGAATTCTGCGTGATCCGGAGTTCTTGGATGATCTTCATGTTCAGTTCTTGAGTCTCACAGCCGTTTCGACACTTGCGAGGACCGGGCGACCTTCCGCCACCGGCCTCTCCAGGGTGATGCGCAGGAGCATCAGGCTGCCTTGCAGCGTCATGCAGAAGCCCTGCTCGTCGTTGAATCCATTGGCGTTTTCGTCGCCCACGTTTCCTGTCTCGCCTTCCAGGTACTCCGAGACGCCGCGCACCAGCGTGGTCGAGATCTCGTCCACCTGACCGACGTTGCGCGTCAAGATGACCTGGCCTTCGTCGATCAGGCCGTCGCCGTCGTCGTCGAGGCCGTTGTTCGCCTCGCCCGGCTCGTAAGCGAACCTCAGGCGTGTGCTGGGATTGAAAATGATCGCCGAGGTGGCGGGATTGACTCCGGCCACGGTCTGGAACAGCTCATCGGAAGCCGCGACCGCGATCGGAATCGGGAAGAGCGTGAGCAGCCCCGCGTTCTCGAGCTCGCCCGCGATCCTGTCGATCGCACGGCGAGCGTCGGCTTGCGTGCGAGCGCCCGCCGAGCCCTGGCCGTAGCCCTTGCGGGTCGAGTCGAGCACGCCGGTCAGGGATCCGAGCACCAGGCCCAGGATCGCCACCGCGAACACGATTTCGAGCAGGGTGAAACCGGCGCGAGCCTTGTGTGCTGTTCTGCAGGCGCGCATCAGATGTCTCCCAGCACAGTCTGGAACTCGACCACTCCGGGCCCGCCGATACCGCGCCAACGCACGCGGATGATCACCGGAAGATTCTGATAGAGCGGCGCGGTCGTCGCGCGGTCGATGCCGTCGATGATGCCGTCGCCGTTGAGGTCCGAGGGCATGCCGAGCTTCGTGTCCACGACGTTCTCGAGCAGCTGCGGCGCTCCACCGACAAGGGTCACGGGGAAAATGATCTCGCCCGGCCGTCCGTCCACGTCGATCGGAATTGCATCCAGCCCGGTGATCGCGAAGTTCGCGCCGGGAGACACGACTCCACCGGGATCGTCCGCCACCGATGAGTTGTAGCGGGCGAAAATCGTGGCGAAATCCTCGGAGCGCAGCGTTTCGATCATGCGCCGGCCGGCTTCGCTGGCGAGCACGACCTCGCGCGAAGTGCTCGTCGCGACCGAGGCATTCGCCACGGTCTTTGCATAGCCGACGAGCGCAATCGCGAGCAAAGTCATCGCCATCGCAAGCTCGACGAGCGTGAGACCGCGACTCGATCTTTTCGGCCCCCGCCGATTTTTCCCGACTATCATGGATTTCCCTCGCACCCCGATTCCCGCGTCACGCTGATGCGCAACTCTTGTTCGAACCCTACCCCGTCCCACGAATCGACGAAGCGCACGGCCGATCCGAATGAAAAACCGCACTTTGCACAATCGGCACGTGCGCGCGCGGCCAGAGGCCCTTGCCGCGGCGCAGAGGCCGCAGCGCGAAAGAATTTCCGTGCGCCATGTCGCGCGCGATCGCCAGAACGGATTTCAGCGCACGAAAATCGGGCTCGACCAGGCCAGCTCGCCGTCTGCCTGGACCACGCGCACATAGACCCAGTCGCCGGCGCGAACATCCGTCAATGCGCCCGACACGACCAGCTCGGCCGTTCCGTCGCCTTCCACGCTGATTGCGACTTCGCCGCCCAGGATCACGTCGATGCGCCGGATCGGTGAAGTCCCGATCGCGCGCGCGAAGAGCTGGCTCGATTTCGCCACGTCCGCCATGCTCGCGACCGCGCCCATGGGCTGGCCCGCGAAAGAGAAGCGCAAGAGAATCCTGGCGCCGCTGGTGGCGTAGACGCGGCGCGAGCGCAGGGCTTCGTACAACGCGGCCGGAGTGCGCTCCTCGCAGACGATGGCCGCTAGCCCAGAGCAGGGATAGTGGCCGCCGAGCTGCGCGAGTCCCGGATGGCCGTCGTGAGAATCTCCGCTGCCAATGAAGCCGAGCAGGCTGCCGTTCGCGAGGCCGTCGCGCGCGAAGTTGCCGGGAACCGGCGCGTAGATGCGCTTGTCGCTGTCCTGCGCTTCGCTCGAGCCGTGCACGGAAACGATCTCGACCACGGGCTCGAGCTCGGGATCGGATCGGATGCTCCAGTCCAGCGCGATCGGCCCGCCGCCGACGTGGTGGGGGATGGTCAAGGCGCGCTTGCCGCGCAAGGCGGCCCACAGTTCCTGCGGCGTGTCGTAGCGCGGATCCATCGAGGAGTAGAGCTCCGCCTCGTCGCCGAACCAGACCACGCAGCGATGGCCGTGGATCCAATCGGTGTACTCGTAACCGGGCAGGGCGACGAAGGATCCCGGCTGGTCGAAGGAGCGCGCCGTTGCCGCGAAGGCCTTCCAATCCGATCCCGTTCGATCGAGGAAGCGCATGCCCCAATGGTCGTGGTCGGTCAAGGAAGCCGCGTCGAGGCCGGCGATGTCGCGCGCGTAACGCCAGTAGGCTTCCACGCTGCCCGTGCCGTCGGATTCTCCGCTGTGACCATGGAGATCGGCCCAGAGCACGCGCGGCGCGGTGGCCGAGACGAGCAGCGGACCGATCGAACAGGAGAGCTCGCGGCCATCGTCGAGCGCGGCCACGGCGCGCCAGCGAAACATGCCTTCCTCGGTCGGCGTGAAGGGCAGCACGCAGCTCGAGCCCAGATCGGCCCGCAGCTCGAGCTTCGTGTCGAACTTGAGCCAGGCAGGCGCTGCTTCGAAACGCAGGACCGCGTGTGCATGCACGCCCGCGTCGCCGGCGGCGTCGAGCAGGGCGATGTGCAGCTTTCCCGTTTCGCCAGGCCGCAGGCTGGTCGGCGCGACCGCCGAAAGGATTGCCGGCGGACCGGCCTGCACGTCGACGCAGGGTGAATCCGCGAGCGCCTGGCGCACGCCGTCGCCGTCGCCGTCCACGGCGATCCAGAATCGCGAGCAGCTCTCGGCGAAGTCGTCGGCCTTGGCGCCGCTTGGGCCGGCGCCGTAGTCGAAGATCACGCGCTCGCCCCGCGCGAGGCCTCGTCCGGAGATCTTCACGGCGAGCAGCTGGACGTCGAGCGTCTGCGCGTCGAGCCCGACTCCTTTGGCGTCAGTGCTCACGCGCGTGAAGCCCGCGGCCTCGGGTGCTTCGACTTGCGGCGTGGACCAACCCCAGAAGGGCGAGATCTGCAGGAACAGCGAGCCGCCCGCGGCGATCCCGAGCTCGCCGGCTTCGTAGACCACGCGCCAGGCACTGCTTTCGCCCGCGACCACGGCGATCGGCCGGCCTTCGATGGGCTCGATCCAGGCGCGCCCGCCGCCATCCGAGGCGTGGCGCGGCCGCGCGAGATCGGCCAGGAGATCGTCGCGCACCGAGGGCTTCGCCGTGCGCACTGCCGGTGCTTCCGGCGCAGTCAGCTTGGGCGCGGGAAGCGGAGGTTTGCTTTCCTGCGAGCAGCCCGCGAAGAGGAGCGCGGCGCCGAGCAGGCCGTCAAACCACGTCGCGGCCCTTCTCGTGCGTCGCGCGAGCCCACAAGAAGGCGAGGCCTGCATAGAGGTAGTAGAGCAGGTGCAGCGCCACGCCGGCCAGCAGGAAGGACACGCCGCGCAGCCGCGCCAGCAAGGCGTAGAAACCACGATTGATCCACAGCACGGGCAGGAGCAGGACGAGTGGCGCGAGCAACCACCACCAGCCATGTCCCAGGGCTCCAGCGACGATCGCCACGGGCAGGCTCGCAAGCGCCAGGAACACCAGGGCGACGCACAGCTTCTGCGCGCGAGCGAGATTCAAGTCCGCGCCGGTGCCCGGCCGCTCGCACAACAAATGCGTCCAGGGAATCGCGCGACAGACCACGTCGACGCGCACCATTTCGGCCAGGCGCCAGCGCTTGAGGTGCTTGACCTGGATCTGCGGCGCAAGCCGGATCGTGTGACCCGCGGCGCAGAGGCGCATGCCCAGCTCGATGTCCTCGATCGAAGGCCGCGCGAAGCGCTCGTCGTATCCGCCGATGTCGACGAAGACCTCGCGGCGGATCGCTCCGCAGCCGGCCCAGAAGGTCGTCGCGTCGCGCGGCCCGGTCTGGTGCACGTAGTGGTGCAGCAGATTGCGGTAGGTGCTGACGACGCTCGTCGCGTCGGGCCGCTCGTCGTAGGACCCGAAGCAGGCGTCGACCGCGGGCTCGTCGGTGAAGACGCGCGCGAGCTTTTCCAGCGTGTCCGCTCGGACGACCACGTCCGAATCGATGAACACGACGATCTCTCCGCGAGCCTTGCGCGCCCCCGCGTTGCGCGCCACGGCCGGCCCGCTGTTCTTCTCCAGGCGCAGATAACCGGCTCCGGCGCGCTGCATGACCGAAATGGCCGCCGCCTCGCTGCTCGAGTCGTCGACGACGATCAGCTCGTGCTCGACGCTCGAGCCGGCCAGGGCATCCAGGCAGCGCGTCAAGTACGCGGCCTGGTTGAAGGCGGGCACGACCACCGAGATCGTCGGCAGGTCGGGGCTGGCGCCAGCGCTGGGAGAGGAGGGCAAGCTTCGAGGGGTCAGGGTGGGGGAGTCCGCGGCGCCACAAATCGCTGTTGCAGATCGGATCAGGGTGGCGGAGTCTAAAGTGCACAGCCTCCTCCAGCTCCGTCCGGATTTCGTTCCATGCAAAGCCCCTGGCCCATCCTCCTCGCTCCCTTCGCGATCGCCGCGGCCCTGTGCTGGGCCCAGAATCCCGCCGAGGATGGGCCCAAGCCGGTGCGCGAGCGCAACTGGAACCAGATCCTCGGTCCTTCGCAGGGCCGCTGGCCCGCCCCGCGGCCGGTGCTGACCTGGTTCACCAATCTCGAGCAGGCCCAGGCGATCGCCGCCCGCGAGGGACGACCGCTGTTCGTGGTCCTGCGCTGCCTGCCGTGCAAGCAGTGCGCCGACTTCGACGCGGCCGTCCTCGAAGGCGGACCGATCCTGACGCCGCTGTTGCAGCAATTCGTCACGGTGCGCCTGACCAATGTCCAATCCCTCGACCTGCGCCAGTTCCCGATGCAGTCGATGCAGGATCTCGACCTGTCGTGGTGGGGCTGGTTCCTCTCGCCGCAGGGCAGCATCTACGGCGTGTTCGGCGGCAAGGACGAGAAGGGTGACAGCTCGCGCATCTCGGTCAACGGCCTGGCCGCGACCCTGAAGCGCGTGCTCGACCACCACTTCGATCCACGCCACGCCGACTGGGAAGTCGACGTCAAGCCGCTGCGCGGTGACAAGCCGGTGACGGCCCTCGATCTGCCGGGCTTCGCCTCCTGGGGGCGCCGCTTCGTGAAGGAGAATCCGATCGAGTGCATCCACTGCCACCAGGTCGCGGAGATCCTGCGCCAGCCGGCGATCGACGCGAAGACCTTCGACAAGCAGCGCGACCTGCAGATCTGGCCTTACCCCGAGAACATCGGGATCCAGGTGCTGCGCGACGACGGTCTCCTGGTCGCGAAGGTCAGCGAGGGCTCGCCCGCGGCGGCGGCGGGCATCGAGGTGGGCGACCGCATCGCCTCCGCGATCAACCGGAAGCTGTTCAGCGAGGCGGATCTGCGCACGGTGATGCAGCGCGTCGCCGTCGACGGCGGGCCGCTCGAGCTGCGCTGGCTGCGCAAGGGCAAGCTGATGCAGGGCATCCTGGACCTCAAGCCGGGCTGGAAGCGGGTCGAGCTGGGCTGGCGTCAGTCGATCGCGGGCGGAAACATCGGCGCGCACCCCGGATTCGCCTGGCCCAACGCGATCAAGGACGAAGAGAAGAAAAAGCTCGGCATCCATCCCGATCGCATGGCGATCCGGCCCTACTTCGGCAAGGACCAGGCCGCCTGGCTCGCGCGCAACGCGGGCTTGACCATCAGCGACGTGATCGTCGCGGTCAACGGCAAGTCTCCCAATGTTTCAGGCCGGGATTTCATGTCGCTGTTCCGCCTCGCGTTCGAGCCGGGCGACGAAGTCACGCTGCACGTGCGCGACAACAAGGGCCGGGAGCGCGACGTCAAGTACAAGGCGACGGCGAACGGGCGCTGAGCGCGTTCAGCCGGGACTTGTGCTGCGACGGCCGCGAAGCCAGAGGGCACCGCCGATTGCCGCCGCGAGGGCTGCGAAGCCGATCGCGACGCCGATCGGCCACGCTGGCGCGTTTTCTCGCGTCGGCTCGCCGGTCTGCTGCTTGCCGTTCGCTTGCGAGGCCGCTGCTCGCACCGCGATCGGAATCGCATCCGTGCGCAAAGTGCGGTAGCTCGCCGGCGGTGTCGTGTCGAAGAACGAGAAGGCGACTTGCGGCAAGCGCGTCACCTGCGCGCTCTCGGGCGAGATGTCGTATTCGATCGTGCGCAGCGCGCGCGACTTCTGGTCCGTCGAGCCGTTGACGCGCCAGCCCTCGATGCGCTCGAGCCGCGGCGCGTCGAAGAATTCGAGATTGCCCTCGCCGCTGATCTGCAGCACGAGCTTGAGGCTCGAGCCCAGCTCGACATCGCGCGCGCTGGTCTCGCCGCGCAGGCTCAAGCGGCCGACCGCGCCGCTGAATCCCTCGGGACGCCCGGTTTCCGGCAGCGGCAGGATCGTCAAGCTGCGGCCCGCGCCGCGCACGAAGGCCTCGACTCGATCGACGAGCACGTGGTCGGTGACATAGCCTTCGTTCCAGCGCGTCCCGTAGGCGAATCGCAGCTGCGACTCGGGCAATTCCAGGCTTCCCGGGGCCGTGGCGAGAAACGTGCGCTCGAATTCGTAGCTCCGGAACTCCCGGCCATCGACGCGCAGGTCCGGCACGGGACGCGCGCGGGCCAGGGCGTCGTTGAGCACGAAGGTCTTGGAGCCATCCGCCTGGGCCGGCTCGGTCTCGGTCGGCTCGAGCGGCGTCGCGCCGGAGAGATTCGCGAGCCAGGGAGCCTGGACCTGCACGGAGATGTCCATCGGCGGACGGAACAGCGGGACGAGCTTCTCCTCGAAGATCTGCTTCTCGAAGCCGAAGTGCACGACGATCGCGATCGGCTCCTGGACGTAGTAGCTGGATCGCTCGCAGCGGATCTCCAATGTGGCGTAGCCCAGCTCGGTCTCGTCGAGCGCTCCCTCGCTGGAGAGCGGAAACTGCGCCTGCGCGAGGGTCTGGCCGCAGAGAATCGTCGCCAGAAGCAGCATGAATCCAGGTCGCGGCGCTCGCATCGAAGTGCAGGCTAGCACGTAAGCCTTGGTGTCCTACATGCGAGCCCGCTACGCTCTTTCGGTTGTTGCCCTACACGCAGTTCCAGCTCGGCTACGCCGTCGCGACGCTGATCGCCGGGTGTTTTCTCTGGAGCGCGGCGGGTCGGGTCCGCGCCCTCGCCCTCCATCCGCGCTGGCGCACGCTCGCGGTCGCGGCCGGCCTCGCAGTCTGCGCACTGCTCGGCGCCCTGGCCTTCGACACGCTTTTCTCCGCCGTCGCCGTGCTCTTCTACGCGGGAGCCCTGGTCCTGCCTGCCCTGATGCTCTGGCAGCAGCGCGGCGCGCCGCGCAAGGACCTGCTCTGGATCGGACTCGCGCTGCTCGCTCCCGCGACAGCCTGCTACGCGGCCTTTGTCGCTCCCAATGACCTTCGACTGGTCGAGCGCGAGCAGACCTTCCGATCCTGGCCCGCGGACGCGCAACCCTTCACCCTGGTGCAGATCTCCGACTTACAGACCGTCGGTCCTTGCGCGCGCCAGGACGAGGCCGTGGCGCTCATCAACGCGCTGGATCCCGACCTGATCGCGGTGTGCGGCGACTATATCGCCGGGCCCTTCTTCGATCCCGAGCCCGCGATCGCGGCGGCGCGAGAATTCCTCTCCGCCCTGCGCGCGAAGCACGGCATCGTGTGCGTGAAAGGCCATTCCGAGACGCGCGGTCTGCGCGAGCGGGTTTTCCAAGGACTTCCGTTGCGCTATCTCGACGACGAGGAATTCACCCTCGAGCTCGGGCCCGCCCAACGCCTGCGCGTGATCGGCATGGGCTTCGACGAGCCCGAGTTCGCGACGCGCCGCGAGGCGGGAACCTTGACTCTGGTGCTCAGCCACGTCCCCGACCAGTCGCGCAGTCTGATCGGACGCGAAGTCGATCTGCACCTCGCCGGCCACACCCACGGCGGCCAGATCGCGATCCCTGGATTCGGCGCGCCGATCACCCTGTCCTCCCTGCCGCGCAAGTTCGCGCGCGGATGGTTCGCCTTCGGCGATCACTGGCTGTCGGTCACGCCCGGGATCGGCATGGAGGGACACCACGCGCCGCGAGTGCGGCTGTTCTGCCCGCCGGAGATCGACGTGATTCGCCTGCGCGGCGGGGGAGAGGAATTTCAGTGGGTCGAGCCGCCCGCGGGCAGGCTCAGCCCTTCACACGCTGGTACTCGATGACCTCGCGCTGCTCGACGCCCTTCTCGACGCCGGAGACGGTCGCGCGCATGGAATTGCCGTCACGGCGGTACTCGATGCGCTGCGGGAAATCGTGCTCGGGGTTCTCGAAGCGCGCCCAGGTCGCTCCGCGGTCGACGAGCTTGAACTCCACGGGCGCGGCCCCGGGCAGCAGGGCCACGTAGACGAAGCTCTCTCCGCGCGGCTCGATTGCGAGCTGCTCGCCGAACACCTCGCGTCCGTCGCGCAGCGTGCGGCCGACGCCGGTCATGCTCCAGCCCTTGTTCGAGTTCCAGACTTCCTCGGTGATCTCCTTGGAGGTGATCTGGACCCAGGTGCCCTCCAGGAACTCGAAGTCGCGCATCGGGCCGTTGCCTGGATGGAAGGTGGCGCAGGCCGAGACGGCCAGGAACAGACTCGCGGAAAGGGCGAACGGACGGATGATTCGATTCACTCGCATTGCCTCCAACACGACCAAGGGGAGCCGGGGCGCACACCGGTGCGACCCGCATTTCCCGGCGAAGAACCTACCCGCAGGCAGTGGCGGCAGTCACCAGCTTTCCAGCGAGCGCTTTCCTCGCGGGCAGGAATCCGTACCGTACTCGAATGCGAATCCCCCCGCGCGTCAGCACGCTGCGCCAGCGCGGGGCGGCGAGGGTGGAGCTGCTGCTGGCCTTGCTGCTGTTCGTCTTCGCGGGCTGGTACGGGTCCTGCCGGATCGGGGCGGAGCGCCATGCCGTCGCCGACGACGCCTACATCACGTACACCTACGGCCGGAATCTGGCTCAGGGCCACGGCCTGCGCTTCAACGCCAGCGATCCGGAGCCGACCAGCGGCTGCTCGACCGAGCTGCATCTCCTGTACTCGGCCGGTGCCATCGCCCTGGGGCTCGACCCGCTGGTCGCGACGCGCGGCCTGTCCCTGGCTTGCGTGCTCGCCCTGGGCGTGCTGTTCGGCCTGGTCGGGGCGCGGGTGATCCGCACGTCTGCGAGCCGGGGGCTGCTGGTCGGAGCCGCGGCTGCCTGGGGGCTGATGATCTTCCCCGAGACCGGCGTGCACCTGACCTCCGGCATGGAGACCCTGCTCTTCACCTTCATCCATGCCTTGGCCTTCGCCTGGGCGGTGTGGGTCTGCGCGCGCGTCAAGCCTCCCGGGATCCGGGCCGCCGTCCTCGGCGCGATCGTGCTCACGGCTCTCGTGCTGACCCGGCCCGAGGGCTGGATCCTGGCGCTGCTGTACACGGTTGCGCTGATCGTCGGACGCATTCCGCGCGGAGGTCTGGTCGCGGCGCTGCGCGAGTGCAGCGGAATCGCGGCCGTGACCGTGCTGGTCGTGGTCGGACTCTTCGCCTGGCGCTACGCGACCTTTGGCTCGCTGCTCGGCAATCCTTATTACGTGAAGTCGGCCAACGCGATCTTCGGCAGCGACGGCTCGCTGTTCCCCGGGATCGAGGAGACGCTGCGCTTCGCCCTGCTGCGCCTGGCGCCCGCCATGCTCGTGCTCGGGCTGTCGGCGGCGGGCATGGCCTTCGAGGCCCGGGTGTGGATCCCGGCCCTGGCTTTGCTCGCTCCGTCGCTGCTGGTGCTCGGCCTGTACACCCACGCGATCCACGAGATGGCGGGCGGCTCGCGCTACGAGTATCCGCTGATCGTGCCTTGGATCGGAGCGGGGGTGGGGGCGAAGCTCGCCCTGTCGCTGCGCTCGCGCCAGATGTTCCGCGCGATCCTGGGCAGCGCCGTGTTCGTCGTGCCGGCCCTCGCCTCGCCGATCCGGCCGGACCTGTGGGACTTCGCGCAACACGCGCGTTCCAGCGCAATCGCCTGGATCGATCGGCGCGTGCCGGAGAACGCTCTTTCGCGCGCGGGGCGCGATCTCGGCGCGACCGGCCTGGGGCAGGGCGCGACCATCCTGCTCTCCGCGGCCGGCCAGATTCCCTGGTATTCGAGTTTCACCAGCGTGGATTGGATCGGCTTGAACGACACGAAGCTCTCCGGCCGCGAAGCGCTCTCGATCGAGCAGGTCTGGCAGTACATCGGCGAGCGCAATCCCGACGTGGTGCAATCGATCCTGCCGCCGGCCGCCGCCTTGAACACGACGGCCGATACCGACCCGAACTTCCAGTCGGCGATCGTCCAGGCGACGCTGCGCGGGCGAGGTTCCGGCTTGTTCGAGCACTGGAATCACGAGCGCTTCGCGCAGATGGTCTTCGCCGAGATGCACTGGGTGCGCGAGCACTGCGTCCTCGGCGCCTGCTACAAGCTCGGCGACGCCTGGGGCGACGACTGGTGGGTCTTCCTCTACGTGCGCAAGGATTCTCCGCAGCGCGAGAAACTGCTCGAGGTCCTGCGCGATTCCAAGCGCGCCGACCGCACGTCCGATCTTTCGAGCCTGTTCGCTTTCGACCCGCGCCAGCTGAAGGATTGAGGCAGCGCGTGTCCTCGAAGCGGATCTTCGTCACGGGTGCGAGCGGGCTGATCGGTCGGGCCCTGCTCGAGGGGCTCGCCGTGGATGCATTGGAAAGCGTGCGCGCCTTGACGCGCGTGAAGCGCGCGGCGAGCGGCTCTGTCGAATGGATCGAAGGCGATCTCGGCCACGTCGATTTCTGGGCCTCGGCCCTCGAAGGCTGCGACGCGCTGCTGCACCTGGGAGCCTGCACCGGTCGCGCGAGCGCGCAGGACCATGCGCGGATCAACCTCGAGGCCACGCGCTCGCTGGTGCGCGCCGCGCGCGATGCCCGAGTGAAGCGCATGGTCTTCGTCAGCACGATCGCAGCGGGCTATCCGGAGCTCGATCGCTATCCCTACGCGGCCGCCAAGCGCGAGGCCGAGGCCTCGGTGCGCGCGAGCACCCTCGACTGGACCATCCTGCGGCCGACGATCGTCCTCGGACCGGCCGGCGGCATCGGTCCGATGCTGGTCGGGCTCGCGCGCAAGCGTCGAACGCCGCTGTTCGGCTCGGGCGAGGTGCGCCTGCAACCAATCGGCGCTCGCGATGCCGCGGACCTGATCGCTCAGGCCCTGCGCGATCCCGCGACCCTGCGCGAGACCATCGATCTCGGCGGACCGGACGTGCTGACTTTCGCCGAGTTGCTGACTCGCCTGCGGGTCGCCGTCGGCCGCGAGCCGAAAGGACTGCTGCACCTGCCGCTCGGACCCGCGATGACTGCCGCTTGGAGCTTCGAGAAGCTGTTCGGTCCGCGCCTGCCCGTGCTCGCCGGCCAGCTGTATGCCTTCCGCTACGATTCGACCGCGCGCCGGTCCAGTTTTCTCGATGCGAGGATGGCGCGCATGACGCGCATCGACGCGCTGATCGCCGAGCTCGCACGCGAGGGCAAGCATGGCTGAGCTCTCCCTCCAGGCCCAGGAGCTGGCGCGCGAATGCGGCACCTGGTGTCGCTACCTCGCCGGGCTCGAGCCGTCGCCGGCGCTGGTCGAGCGCTTCCTCGACGCCCACGCGCGCGGCATCGTCGAGCCCGAGGGCAGCGAATGCCGCTTCGATCGCGCGCTGGTCCGCATCGCTAGACGCGGGACGTTCCTCGCGCAGATGTGCGACGTGCATTCGAGGATCTTCAGGCCGGCGGGACTCCTGCGGCGCAAGCTGGTGCTGGCTCTGGCGCTGCTCGAGACCGACGCGAAGAGTCACGCACGAGTCGACCAGGTGGAGCCTCGCTCGAAGCTCAGGCTCACTCTGGTCGTCGCCGCATGGATCGCGCGCTTCGCGCTGCTGGCCTTGCTCGGCCTCCTGATCCTGGTTCCCGTGCGCGCCTTCTGCGCCCTGGGGCCTGAGCGCGGAGGTGGCGCGTGAAGTCGGTCACGGTGGTCGGCAGCGGAGCGAGCGCGGTGCACTTCGCGCAGACGGCGCTGGAGCGCGGCTGGAGAGTCACGCTGCTCGACTTCGGCCGCGCGCGGCCCAGGCACCTGCGGCCAGAGCTCTCCTTCGAAGGCCTCAAGGAGCACCACCCGCGCTCGAGCGAGTATTTCCTCGGCCACGATTTCCAGGGCGTGCTCTTTCCCGGCGCGAAGGGCGAGTACTACGGCTTCCCGCCGCACCGCGACTATGTCTTCGCGCCCCATCCGCTCCTGTCGACGCGCGCGGCCGGCCTGGATCCCTTGATGTCCTACGCGCGCGGCGGCCTGGCGGAGGCCTGGACCGGCGCGGTTTTCCCCTTCTCCGACGCTGAGCTGCGCGACTGGCCGATCTCCCACGCCGATCTCGCGCCGCACTACGACCTGGTGGCGAAGCGTATCGGCATCGCGGGAGCTCTCGACGACCTCGAGCGCTTCGTGCCGTCCCACGCCCACCTCGACGAGCCGCTCGAGCTCGATCTCCATTCGCAGCGCTTGAGCGATCGCTACACGAGCGCGCGCGCGCAGCTCAACCAGACCCTGGGCGTCTTCGTCGGCCGCACGCGCGCCGCGGTGCTCACGAAGGATCGCGGCGAGCGCAAGGCCTGCGATTTCAAGGGGCGCTGCCTGTGGGGTTGTCCCAACGACTCGATCTACTCGCCGCTGTACACGCTGCAGGAGCTCGAGCGCAATCCGGACTTCCGCTACGTGCCGGGCGTTTTCGTGCGCCACTTCGAGCTCGACGACGGCGGCCAGGCCGGCGCGCTGGCGGTCGAGCACACCACCGGCGTGCGCGAGCGCATTCCGATCGAGCGCCTGGTGCTCGCCGCGGGAACCCTGGCCAGCGCGCGCATCCTGCTCGAGTCCATGGGCCGCGCCAGCGACTCGAAGAACCAGCTCGGCGGGTTGATGGACAACCGCCAGGTGCTCGTGCCCTTCGTCAACTGGTCGATGCTGCGCGAGCGCGCCGTGCTCGACAGCTACCAGTACCACCAGCTCGCGCTCGGAATGACCTCGGACGATCCGCGCGAGTACGTCCATGGCTTGATCACGACCTTGAAATCCGCGTTGATCCATCCGATTGCGCAGCAGGTGCCCTTCGATCTGCGCACGGCCCTCGATCTGACGCGCAGCTCGCATGCCGCGCTCGGGCTCGTGAACCTGAATTTCCACGATACGCGGCGCGTCGCGAACCGCGTCGAGCTCGAGCGCGAGGGCGGGAAGTCGCGGCTCGTGCTGCACTACGCGGCCGAAGCGGGCGAGGTGGGGCGCATCCAGGTCGCGTTGAAGCGTTTGAAGAGTGCGCTGCGCCTCCTGGGCTGCTTCGTTCCGCCGGGCATGACCCACGTGCGGCCGATGGGCGCGAGCGTGCACTACGCGGGAACCTTGCCGATGGCCAGCGAAGGCGGCGCGTGGACCACGACTCCCGGCGGTCAGAGCCGCGCGTTCAAGAATCTGTGGATCGCCGACGGTTCGACGTTTGCGTTCCTGCCGGCGAAGAATCTGACGTTCACGCTGATGGCCAACGCTTCGCGCATCGCGGCGACGGACTTCTGATGTACGGAGTCAGGTGAATTCGTCCGGAGTCGTGATGGCATCCGCGCGCCGCGGGAGCTGCGCGCGGATGCCCTCACGACTCCGGACGAATTCACCTGACTCCGTACCCGACGCTACTTCACGCGCACGCGCAGGGCGTCGGCGCGCAGCAAGCCATTCGAAGCGACGCCGGTGGTGATGATCTGCACGTAGATCGTTCCCTCGGGATCGATGTAGTGCTGCGGCGAGGCGCTGATGACCGCGCTGACCAGCGACGTCCCCGATCCAGTGATCGCGTTGGTCGCGATCGTCGTCCACGTCCCGTACGGGTAGCTCGCCACGCTCCAGTCGTAGACCTCGATGCGCTCGCTCCCGCCGACCGAGTTGTCGTAGCTGCGCGTGAACTCGAATTCGAGCTGGGTCGCCGGCGCCACGTTGA
>DATHET010000114.1:0-23269 GCA_035490315.1 Planctomycetota bacterium | reverse complement strand
CGTGCGGAAGAAGGGAGGACAAGGCAGGCAGCGCGACCAGCAGGACTCCAGCTCGCGCGGGCGAGTAGACGAAGCCCGGAGACGCCGATTGGAACAGCCAGAACTTGTCACCCGGCTCTCCGGCGAGATCGAGCTGAAGCGCGCCGTTCTCGGCCACGATCGTGCGCGTCGTCAACTTGCGCGCGGCGCCCGTGAACAGATTGAGCACGCCAGGGCCGGTCTGAGGCGGCCCGGTCCCTCCGTGGTTTCCGTAATATCCCCAGCCGCCCAGCCCGCCCGCGAAAGTGTCGCCAATCAATTGTGCTTGCCCACTTTCCACACGCAGTCCGGCGCCACCGTTCCCGGGGATCGTGGAACCACCTCCCCCCATCCCGCCTTGGAACTGACTGCCCGAAGCGAGGATGCCGAAGTCGTACACGTGACAACCGTCGCCGCCGTCCCCCGCGCGGTCGGTGGGAAAGATGTAATCCGCCAATCCGCCGACGCCGCCTTTCAACGTGCAGTCGTAGAGCGCAACGATCGAGCCTTGCGCGGTGAGGCCGTCGCCACCCCTACCGCCCGGGCTGCAGCAGAGCGAGATTCCGCCGCCGTTGCCGCCTGTCGAAGAGCTGCTGGTAAAGGCGACCTTGACACTGTTCAGGACATCCGCGCCGACGCCTCCGGGAAAGCCTTGGACCGAAAAGCTGCCGTCGCCCCCTTTCAGCGTGCAGCCTTGCAGACGCACGTTGCCGGCATTGTTCTGGATCCTGATGGCGGGCTGGCCGACGAGGCCGGCGCTGACCGCCGTGACTTGCATCCCGGACAGGAGGCAGGACTTGCTCGCCGCGACGTTCTGCACGATCACCGTTCCGTTGACTTTGACGACTGCTCCGACGTCCGCGACGATCCACAGCGCGCGATTGCTCAGCGTGAATGCCGAATACGTTCCGCTGCGAACCAGGAGCACGTCGCTGTCCTGCGCCGCATCGATCGCCGGTTGGATCGCGGTGTACTGTCCATTGCCGTTGGCCGAGACGTAGATGACGTCGGCCAGAGCCATCGAGCTCGAGCACAGCAGGAAGGCGGCCCGGGCGGCGAAGGTCAGGAGTTTCGACAGGTTCATGGCGCGAGTCCTCTTCGCTCGAGAGCAGTACATTGGACGTCCGTGGCCCGGATGGGAGACAGAGCCCCGCAACCCGAAAGGACCGCGCCGGGGCCCGGTTCGCGATCCTATTCGAGCTTGGAACGGCAAGGCCCGGCCGCACGGGAATCCGCCAGAAACTGCAGCCGATCTCGCGGCGGCGACCGTGAGTGCTGCGCGGCTCAGCGGTCACGCCTCACCGGTTGCGAGTTTTCGAGTAACGCATTGGCAGGCCTCCCGATCTGGTAAGGGATGCCGGCCACTGGTCGGCTACCACGCCCTTCCTTCCGCTCACTCGGAATCCACCATGTCCCCGCAACGATCCGCATCCCGCTCGATTCCGCTGCGCAGAGGGAAACCTGTCGCGATCCGCAAGCTCCAGCGCTCATTCCTGTCCCTGCTCACGACCACGCTCGTCCTTGCCAGTCTCGGCACCGGAGCGAGCGCGCAGTCTGGGGTCGTGGGCTGGGGAGCCAACGGCAACGGCCAGGGCACTCCGCCCGCGCTGCCTCCCGGTCTCTCCTACGTGCACGTGACTGGGGGCTACGTCCACAGTGCCGCGGTGCGCAGCGACGGATCGGCCGTGGCGTTCGGGGGCAACGGCGAAGGCCAGTGCAACGTGCCCGTGCTCCCCGTCGGCCTTTCCTATACCGAAATCTCCGCGGGCTATTACCACACCCTCGCGCTGCGCAGCGACGGATCGGCCCTGGGCTGGGGGCGCAACATCGAGGGGCAGTGCAATCTACCCGCGCTCCCGGGTGGGCTCACCTACACGGAAGTCTCGGCGAGTTGGTACCACAGCGCAGCGTTGCGCAGCAACGGGACGGTCGTGGCCTTCGGATGGAATGGTTACGGCCAACTCAACGTGCCCGTGCTCCCCGGCGGCGTCACGTATCTCGATGTCGCGGCGGGTGGGCTCCACAATCTCGCGCTTCGCAGCGACGGGGCGATCGCGGCCTGGGGCGACACGAACTTCGGGAAGTGCAGTCTGCCGGCGCTCCCCGTCGGCCTCACGTACACCGGCGTGGCGGCGGGCGCGGATCACAGCGTCGCGCTGCGCAGCGACGGTTCGGTCGTGGCGGTGGGCAGGAACGATTTCGGCCAGTGCACTGTGCCCGCGCCGCCGGTCGGCCTCACCTACGTCGAGATCTCCGCGGGCATGGACTACTCCGCCGCGCGGCTCAGCGACGGGACGGTCGTGGCCTGGGGACGCAATGACAGTGGTCAGTGCAACGTCCCCGCGCTCCCCGCCGGTTTTTCCTATGTCGAGATCGCCGCGGGTGGGCTGCACGCTCTGGCGCGCCGCGAGAGCGCTTGCACCGGCAGCGTCACGTATTGCACCGCGAAGCCGAATTCGCTCGGCTGCCTGCCGTCGATCGGCTCGAGCGGCACGTCGAGCGCGTCCGCGGGCAGTGGCTTCACGATCTCGGCCACCAACGTCATCAACAACAAGCCGGGTCTGTTGATCTACTCCAACAACGGTCGCGCCGCCGCGCCGTTCAGCGGCGGGCTGCGCTGCATCAATTCGCCGATCAAACGCTCGATCGCACTGAACTCCCACGGCAATCCTCCGCCGAACGATTGCTCGGGCGTCTACTCGATCGACATGAATGCCTTTGCGGTCGGCGGACTCGGCGGCAATCCGGCGCCGTTCCTGCTCGTCCCGGGCACGATCGTCGACTCGCAGTACTGGGGTCGCGACAATGGATTCCTGCCCCCGAGCAACGCGACGTTGTCGAACGGATTGGAGTTCACAATCTGCTCGTGATCGCGCCAGGCAGGGCCTGGGCGTGGAGTTGATCGCGCTCTCTCGAGCGCATGGCCAGCGGCCGGGGCAATCCCCGGCCGCTGGCATTTCAGCGGTCTCGCGATCCACGGCGGCATCCGGCGAAGGCAGCCAGCGCCTCGGCGCGCGGCACGCGATGCGACCGCCCACGGAATCCTGATTTCTTTCAGTTCCGGTGCCGGGGCTCTCCGATGACCCGCGGAACCCTTGCCCCCAAGCACCATGGATTCATCCCGTTCCACGCCGCGTCCGCGTCCGCGCATTCGAGCTACCGTTCTACTCGGGCTCTTCCTTCTGAGCTGCTTCTCCATTTCACGCACGATCGCCGAGATGGAGCCCCTCGCGCGAAAACTGGGCGCCTTGTCCGTCCCGGTTTGCCTGCTCGCCGCGGGTTGCTGGTTCGCGTACAAGGACGGTGGCCGCTTCGCCCGGATCTCCGCTTCCGTGCTGGGGGCGTTCATGGTGTGCGCTTTCGGGTTCGGAGTCGTCCGCGGGCTCGACAATGCGCGGGCCTCGCAGGAGATCGGCAAGGAGCTGAAAGTGATCCGCGATGGCCTTGCCGCGGATACTTCTGACACCGACGTCGGCCCCGAGGCTGCGCAACGCCATATGAAGCGGACGGACGAGGCCGTCGCGCGGCTGCAAGCGTCCGACAACACGAAGACCCAGTCGTTCGCGCGAGTGATCCAGTCCGTCACCACCGTGATGCGCAAGCCCGAGCTGCGACTGATCGAGGCGTTGGAGACCGTTTCCTCGGAGCGCTTCATGGACGTGGAGCGGATGCTCGCCTCCGACGACTTTGCCTGGCAGCGGAAAGCGGCCCAACAATACGAGATTGCCGCCAAGGGGGCTTCCGCAAGCCACGCCAAGCTGCCCGGGGTGGTGGAGGCCGAGCTCCAATACACCGGTATCGACAAGCAAGGCGCCGAGCAGTTCATGCTCGGGTTCAAGGGATCCTGGCAGCTCAGTGGCCGCGCGTACGAGGCCCATCTGGAGACCGCGAAGTCCTATGGCGCGCTGATCGATTTCATCGAGAAGAATCGCGCGGGGATCCAAGTTCTCGAGGACGGCAGCATCTCGATCCAGGAACCGGAAATCGAAGCCGCTTACGATCAACTGGTCGAGCGCGCGGTGGCCTGCGACGCCAAGGTGCAGGCGGCGGTCGATCAGCTCAACAAGTCGAGCGCGAAGCGGTAGGGCGATAGGGCTGAAACGGCCGCGCTCTCGGTTGCGGGCCGCGGCATTTCACATGGCTTGCTGCCGCGCGGCGCACATTCCTACGATGTGCATGCCACGTGCAGCTGCCGACTGATCCGGACGGGAGCTGAGTTCGCGGCGCTCAGCTTCATGAACTACTCGAGCATCCTCTGCGCACTCCTCCTGCTCGGAGCTTCGTCGTGCACGACGACCAGCAGGCCTTCACCCGCGGCCTCCGCACACCGGGGTGTCCTGCTCCAGCAGCTGACCTGGATCGAAGCGGAGAAAGCGCTTCGCCCCGAGACGGTCGTCGTGATCCCGCTCGGTGCCGCGTCGAAGGAACACGGGCCGCATCTCCTGCTCGAGAACGACTTGCTCCTCGCGAATTATTTGCAGGAGCGCGTGCTCGCTGCCGCCGACGTCGTCGTCGCGCCGACGATCAACTACTCCTATTACCCGACGCTCGTCGAGTACCCGGGCACCACCTATTTGAGACTCGAGACCGCGCGCGACATCGTCATCGACGTCTGCACCAGCCTCGCCCGCTACGGTCCCCGGCGCTTCTACGTGCTCAACACGGGCGTCTCGACCCGCATCCCGCTGAAAGCGGCCGAGGAAGAGCTCGCCAAGCTCGGCATCCTGATGCGTTGGACCAACGTCTCCGAGGTGCTCGCGCCGATCGTGAAGGAGGTCGCGCAGCAGACCGTCGGCTCGCACGCCGACGAGATCGAGACTTCTCTGATGCTCGTCTGTGCGCCGGAAACGGTCGACATGCCCAACGCGGTCTGCGACGGACAGGAGAAGCGCGGCACGGGTCTCACGCGCGATCCGGGCAACACGAGCGCAACCTATTCGCCGACCGGTGTCTTCGGCGACGCCAGGCTCGCGACGCGCGAGAAGGGCGAGCGCGTCTGGGAACACTGGGTCGCGAGCGTGCTGCGCGAGATCGAGGCATTGCGCGACGCTACCCCGCCGCAAGCGCCCTGAGTCGATCGTGCATTCGGCGCAGGGAGCGCGAGACCGCGATCGACGAGCGCGGCCATGGTTTCCATGACCCGCGAGATGACCGCTACGCTAGCGAGCTGAGCGACGGAGTGAACGCAAACCTCGGAACGCCGAAAAACTCCTGCGGTTCAAAGTCGGCTCCACAGAACCCGCGAACACCGCTATCCTGTCGCAAGGCAGAGTCACCGGGCAGGCCCATGCCTACTCTCGACGGTCAGGCCCAGCAGGAATCAAGGATCAGCATTCATGAGCATGCGTCAGGCACTCCGAGCCGCACTCGGCACGGTTCTGTTCTTCGTCGTGAGCGGCGTGGCCTCCGCGCACTTCCTTTGGATCACGGTCGAGACCCGATCGGCGCACGGCACCTCCAGCGCGAGAGTTCTCGTGTTCTTGAACGAAGAGCCCGAGCCCGGCGGCGAATCGATGTTGAAGTTCGTCGACGGCGCAGAAGCCTTCGTCGGCAAGCACGCCTTGCCGCTGAAGGCCGGAACCGATGCGCTCGAAGCCACGTGGTCGGGCCGCTTGCCGCCCATGGTCGACGCGAGCCGCGACATGGGCATACGAACGAAGGGCGGCAGCAGCCATCACCTCGTCTACACGGCGCGTGCGCAGACCGGACTCGATGCATCGTCGGAGAAAGCTCTCGGTGGTCTGCGTGCTCGCCTCGTCGACAGGGATGGCAAACGCGTCGTCGAAGTGACGTTCGATTCGAAGCCCGTCGCGAACGCGCGAATCATGGCCTACCCGGAGGAGGGTGAACCGGTCGAGATGCATGCGAACGAGCAGGGTCTCGTCGAGGTTCCCGGGCTCGCCGAAGGAACGACCGGCATCTGGGCGAATTGGAACGACGCGACACCGGGCGTGCTGGGCGACACGACGTTTTCCGAGACGCGCTACTACGCGACGCTGACGTTTCGCGCGGGCGGAGTCGCCCCGGTTGCGAAGGAGTCCGCGATGTCGCTCGAGCCCGCGGTCACGAGCTTCGGCGGCGCGGTGCAGGGCGACTGGCTCTACGTCTACGGCGGTCACTTGGGACGCATGCACAACTACAACGCGGAGACGACCTCGAAGCACTTCCGTCGTCTGAATCTGAAGGACGGCTCGACTTGGGAGGAGCTGCCGATGACCCGCGATCTCCAAGGCGTCGCGCTCGTGTCCGACGGTCGCTTCCTCTACCGCACGGGCGGGATGTCGGCTCTGAATGCAACGGATGCAAAGCAGGACACGCGGTCGATCGCGGAATTCGCGCGCTTCGATCCCCAGTCGCGCACCTGGACCGATCTTGCGCCGATGCCCGGGCCTCGCTCAACGCACGATTCGATCGTTGCGGGACGAACGCTGTTCGTCGTCGGCGGCTGGATCTTGAAGGGCGCCGGTGAAGAATCGGAGTATTGCGACACCGCGCTCGCCTTCGACCTCGATCAGCCCGAGAAGGGCTGGCGCACGATCGCGCAACCGTTCGAGAGGCGCGCGATCGCGCTGGCGACGGCCAATGGCAAGCTCTACGCGCTCGGCGGACTCGACTCCGACGATGAAGTCCAGCGCCGCGTCGACGTATACGACCCGCAGACGAATGCATGGACCGTCGGGCCAGAGCTCCCGGGCGCCGACAAGGTCGAAGGCTTCGCACCGTCCGCTTGCGTCGCTGGAAAGGCCCTCTTCTACAGCGGCGCGTCGGGATACTTGTTCCGCCTGAGCGATCGCGGCGATGCGTGGATCGTCGCGGGACGCCTGAACGAATCGCGCATCTCGCATCGCCTGCTGCCGGGTGTCGGCAACACCCTCATCGCGGTCGGCGGGAACAACAAGGGCGAGCTGCCGACGCGGATCGAGATCCTGCCGATCGACGGCTGATCCTCGCTCGGCGGACTGCGGAGTCTTGCGCTGCACTCACTGCGCTGGGCGGCGCAAGTTGATCGCTGATCGCCGCAAGAAAGACGAGAGAGCGCTCATCGCGTTACTTGCGTGGAAATGGGTCGCGGTGCAGAAGGCTGAGGGCGGAGATCCGCAGTCAATAGCGGGCGCTCTGTACGCCGGTGCGCTGGTTGTTCTGCCGGTAGACCGGCCATTCTCCCGAGGATCTTGCGGGACCAGTCGCCCCAAAGCTGGCTCGCTTGCGATGCAACTCGCCTCGCCGCATGTTCAACGCGAAGTCCAACCTTCCGCCGTGGGCGAGCTCGCCGAATGTCGCTCTGCGCAGCACAGGCTCGAGAACGAAACCAGTTTCCGGCGTGGTGGAGCGCGTCACGTCCGAGAGCAGCTCTTGACCGTGGTGATCCCAGAAACGCAGCGTGACTTCGCTCACTCCAGGAATCAGGTAGTCGATTTCCGACGTGACGACCTCTTGGAATTTGTCGCCGTCGAGATCCACGAGCCGATCGGCGCTGACGAACTTGTCCATCCACGAGATCTGCGCGCCCGTGACATAGGAGTGCGCGACGTCGAGCACGATTTGCTGATGCGTCGGATCGAGCGCATAGGTGTGGCCTTCGTTGGCGAACACCGTCGGATACTGGAACTCGATGCCGCCCAGCCCGTAGGTCTCCATGTCCATGAAGCGCACGGAGAAAACGGCATCCAGGAAGCGATCCTGATTCACGTGGCCCAGGAAAAGGACGTCCGGGGGATTCTCGTTGAAGGGATGCGCTCCGATGTAGGCGTTCGTCTGCCGCTCGACCTCGACATTGGGAACGTTGTTGATGGTCTGGAAAGAGTGCTCATCGCGCCTAAGGCCAAGGTCGAGCTTCTGCTCGGCGATCACCCTGCCGTCGCCGTTCAACACGACCACACCCGTCACCCACCTCCCGAGCTCGACCCGCGGCACCTCGACCGCCACCAGATCCAGCCGGCCATCGCGCGTCATGTCTCCCGCCACCAGATCGTGTGCAGCCACCGGGTAGCTCCACAGCAACGCCCCGCCAGAATCGACGCAGCAGATGCCGCTCGGCAGCGTGGTCGGATTCGACCCGACCACGATCTCCAGCCCGCTTGCGCCGGCGAAGTCCCCCACGACCGCCACGTGCACCGTCACGCCAAAAGCCGCGCGCGGGATCTGCACCGGCCAGCCGGGAAGCGCAACGCCATGCCGGTCGACGACGTGAAGCTTCGAGATCTGGCTCTGGGTGTCGTAGCCCGACGTGAAGATCACATCGTCGAAGCCGTCGCGGTCCACATCCGCGATCACGATCGGCGCATAGAGTGAATCGAAGGTGTTCGCGAATTGCAGCGGCCAACCCGGCACGTCGCTGCCGTCGCCTTGCACGGCTTCGATCGTATTCTTGCCGTAGTAGAAGATCTCGAATCCGGGGTTGGAGTTCAGCTCTCCCAGCGTCACCGGCTGGCGCGTGTGTCCCGGCGGCATGGTCAGGCGCTTGAAGACGCCATCGGTCAATGGATCGCCATCGCCATCGAGCACTTCGCTCCCGTCCTGTCGATAGGCGTAGATGCCTTGCCGCGTGACGCCTGCGGACAGCGGGTTGGCCACGACAGTGATCACCTCGGCGATGCCATCGCCGTCGATGTCGCCGAATGTGGGTGGCACGAAGATCGACGAGGTCTCGCCGAGTTTCACCGGCCATTGAGCTTGGGCGGTTGCGCCGGCAGTCGTCGCGAGCGCAGACGACAGCGCGAGACCGGTGAGGAATAGAACTGCTTTGTGATTCATGTCCTCTTGGCCCGCGTCCTGCGGCCAAGTCTGAAGCTATGGCGACCGCTGCGTTTCAGCAAGCGCGCCGTCACTTCCGGACCGGAGACGTCATGGTTCAGCGCCCTATTCCGAGTGGTCAGCTCGACGCCCGTTCGCCTGACTCCACGCTTCATGCAATGCATGATTCCTTGTTGCGCGGCATGGTCCCGGGTTAACCACCTGCGAGGTCCACGAACCCTGAAGCCAAAGCCCCGGTCACACCATGGATGCGCGGGAACGAAGGACTCCTCTGATCTGGCTGCTCCTGCTCGTCGCAGGCAACTTGCAAGACTCTCTCCAGGCACAAAGCGCGACTGGGCCGACCCGCTTCGTCAATGAACATGACGTCTGGCTTGCTCCGGAGGAGGTTCTCTTCGGAGTCGCCGTCGCCAACCTTGGCGATCTCGACGGTGACGGTGAGGAGGAAGTCGCAGTTGGATCTCCGAGGGCCGGGTTCGCGGGAGTGTCCGCGGGCGCAGCGTTCATCATCAGCATTCCCAGCGGTCGTCTCGTGAGGACGATTCCGGGGCCCGTAGGCGTCGATCTCTTCGGCTTGAGCCTGCGAGCCTTGCGCCTGAATCCGAAAGCCACCACGCCCTTGCTCGCGATCGATGGCCTCGGTGTGTCCCAACGCAATCCAGCCGTGATCATCGATCCAACGACCGGAGCGATCGTGTTCGAGCTCGCTGGAGTCAAGAGCGTCCAAGGTGTGCAGCACGACTCGGACGGAGATGGCATTCGGGAACTCGTAGTGACCGCCGCCCGCGCGCCGGCTGTCGTGGAACTGCTCAGTGGTGCGACTGGGCGGCCCATCGAAGGCTCGGCGCTTCCTGCGAACGCCCGGTTGATCGATGTCGACCTGGACGGTGACGGCTACTTCGATTTCTATCGCTTGCCCAAGGGCTTCGACACGGACATCGAGTTCCTTTCAGCGAAGTCCAAGAAAGTCCTGACTCGGCTTTCCTTGACGGACGCGCCGGCTCCGCGGCCTTGGTCCTTCGCCACGACGGCCGCTGACGTCGATGGCGACGGTCGCTCCGACTTGCTGCTCTATTGGTCGGACATCGCCGCGAGTGCGAGTCAGCTGCTCGCCTTCAACGGCTCGAGGTTCGAAAGCCACAACCTCCTCGCGCACGGTCCACCGCTTCCACGTCGAGGCGCGCTCGCCTTCCACAAGGTCATCTGCAATCTGGGCGACGTCGACGGCGACGGATCCGAGGACGTCCTGATCCCGTGCGCCGCCGGGGGAAGGGAAGCGTTGATCTGTCATTCGGGAACAAACGGCAAGCCCATCTGGGAAGTGCCCGGCGTGGGCGGCGCCGAATGGACTTCGATCGATCGCGTGAAGGACCTCGACGACGACGGAATCGCTGACGTGATCTGCGGGAAGGTGCGGTTTTCGCCTGACGATGAACACAAGGGGCCGCCGGGGCGCGTGTCTCTGCTCTCGGGAAGAACTGGCGCCACGTTGAAGACCATCCATCCCAATTGGCAGCGAAGGATCGAGGGCAAATCGAAGCCCAGGAAGTCAGAGAAGGATCCTCCCAGTCCCCCGGCCTTGGTATCGCAGCGCTGGGATCCCGACTGCTCCCTGTTCGGCCTTTCCATCGCCAACCTCGGCGACAACAACGGAGATGGCGAAGAGGAAATCGCGATCGGGGCCCCGGCCGCATGGACGGATGCGGGTCGGACGGGGGCGGTATTGATCATTGGCGCGAAGCACGGCCGTCTCCTGCACTCGATCGCCGGCACACGGCACGACGGCGAGTTCGGATTCAGCGTGAGTGCGATGCGGACTTCGGGGAACTCGAATACGGCACGGCTTGCGGTCAGCGAGGGTGGAATGACGCGCTTCTTCGACACGACGAGCTGGAAGTCGATGGCTGAAGAGTCTTCCTCGAAGAGAGACTGCTCGCTCGATCTGGACTTCGATGGCGACGGAGTCGTCGACCTCTATCGAGAACCCAGAGATTGGGACTCCGAGCTTGCGATCCTGTCAGGTGCCTCGCACACCGTGCTCGCTCTCTTGCCGATGGGGAATCCTCGCGGAAAGCACCAGACGGCGAGGATGACCCATCTGGCGGCGGACTTCGACGGCGATGGTCGAAGAGATCTCGCGGTCGTTTGGCCAAATATCGGAGCGGAGAGATCCGAGATTCTTCTGTTCTCGGGCCCGCGGCTCGACAAGCGGACCGCCATCGACCTGAGCAAGCAGGAGTTCATCTGGTCCGGCCAGCGCGACTACTACACCTGTGGCGATCTGAACCGCGATGCTTGTGAGGACCTGCTGGTTGCGCAGACGGAGTTCCCACAATCTTCGTTGACGTGCTACTCCGGCGCGAACGGCTCGCTGTTGTGGACAGCACCGGACGTCGTCGATGAAGATGCGACGTCGGTCGACAGGCTGGGGGACCTCGACGGCGATGGCGTGAACGAAGTGATCACGGGCAAAGTTCATTACTCCACGACTGGAGGCTACGGCGATGGAATAGTGATCGTGCTGTCAGGGAGCACGGGGCGCATCGTCAAGCAATTCGTCGAGGGCGACTACCCGACGATCGGCCTCGCGAACTACCTTGACTCGCACGGGAAGTAAGGGTCGAGATCTTGCCGATCGACGACTGACGTGTGTCGGAATCGAGCCTGGCTCCGTACCGACAGCATCTAAGGCATCCACAGCACGCTGATCGCGTTGCTCACGTTGAAGTGGCTCGCGGTGCAAAACGCCGCGTTGTCGCGGAACCACGCCTGGTAGATGCGCGTGCCGCCGATCGCAGGCACTTGGCCGCGGACGGAAATGCTCGTGTTGCCCAAGCCGGGGTACTGCGCAGTTCCGCCGCTCGCGACTTTCGCGCCGAGGCGGATCGTCGGGCTGGTCGTGCACAGTAGACCGTCGCCGAAGACCACGCCCGCACCGGCGTTCTGCGCGGCGAGGCCTTGCAGGAAGATCACCGGAGTGTTCGGCATGCTGCTCGAAGTCAGCACGAGCGAATCGTTCGAGACGCTCGCGACGCCGCTCGCGCTCAGCAAGGCCCCGGCCGCATTCGCCGAGTTGGCGCAGCCGTGGCCTTGCGCTCCGAAGTTGCCGCAGGGGCAGGCTGTGCCGCTGCCGTCGCCCGCGCACTCCGTCGTCGCGCCGCCGAAGCGATCGACGATGACGATCGCATAGGTGACGTTCGGGGCGAGCGAGCACTTCAGGGCCACGAAGCGGCCGTTGGGGCTGATCGCGAGCGAGCCCGCGCTCTGCATCATCTGATTCGCGGTCGTGCCGCCGACCGGCGTGACGTCCTTCTGGAAAACGAGCTGGTTATCGACGAAAACGCCTTCGTTGCCGCTGTGGGACGGAATGGTTCCGGCATACCAGGCGAGCGCGCCGCTCGCGCTCATGCAGCGATTGCTGAAGGTGATGTACCCGAGGATCTCGCCACCTGCGCCGGAGAGCGCGAACGGCTGACCCTTGACCTTGAATGCAGCGCCGTCCCTGACGATCACCGTGCGGAAGTCGTTGAGACCGCCGAGAAATGCCCAGTGGTTGTCGCCGATCGCGCACTGGGCGGAGCTCGAGCCGAGCCACGTCATGCCGGCGACGGCCGACGGCTGCCCGTCGCGTGCGAGCACGCTGCTCGTGCCATTGTTCCACAACATCACCGCTCCGTCGGCGCCCGGACCGGACGGTAGCAGGCCTGCGCTGTAGATCACCTGCCCAGCGGTGTTGATCGACTGCTGACCCGGCCAACTCGAAAGCGAATAGATTGCGGCTGGTTGACCCGCGAGTTGCGCACCGGTGCGCGCGACGAGGCTCTCTCCCGACAGGTTGTTCTGCGCGTCGAGCGAGAGCACGGAGAGGAATCCGCTGACCTGTGGATTGCCCCCGGGTGCGCACTGCCCGGCGAGCAGGATCTGGTTCGAGCGTGAGAGTTCCACTCCGTTGAGGTCGGCATACGTCGTGTTCGCCGGCCAACCTGCCGCAACGACCACTTGATCGCGCTGCACGATCACGTGGCCACCTCGAAAAATGCCTTCGCCGTTGTTGTTGGGCTTGGAGAACGCGAGGTCGGCCACGATCTCGCCGCGCGAATCGATGGAAGCGAAGCCGATGCCGCCGATGGTGGAGGCCGGGATGCCCGGCGTCGGACCGCCCTGCGCCGAATACACGACTCCACCGCGGAGGAGCACGCCTTTGTTTCCCTGGGGCGTGGTCAAGGTGGCCATGTACGACCACGTGCCGTCGTCGGCGATTTCCACGGGAAGGTCGTTGAAGGAAATGCCGTTCACCGTTCCGTAGCCCGGGATCACGTCTCCGTTCTTGAGCGCGACGAACGTGCTCTGGGCCTGAGCCGAGGTTGAAGCGACGGATGCGAACAGGAGGTAGGCCAGAGCGTGCAGTTTCATGGTGAGTGGATCGGTGTCTGACTGGAGGGAGCGCCGGACGCGGGCGACATGCCGCCGGGGACCACAAAGGTCATCCGGGAGCTGGTGAGCGCGTTACCGAGTGGGCGCCGTTTTTCCGGGATTCGCCGCAGAAGGGCGAAAATCGCGTCGCACCCGGGTACGAGCCGGCCAGCCCTGCCATTATGCCCTGGACTCCGGGATTCGGCCGGTGACTGGCGAGCGCGCTGCACATGCCTTGCCTTCGCACGTTCGACCTATTGTCGATACCGAGCCAGGCTCGATTCCGACATCGCCGAATCTCGCGCGCGCTTCGCGCGCGCGAAATTCGGCGATGTCGGAATCGAGCCTGGCTCGGTATCTGGCTCGGTATCGACACCACGGTCGTGCTGGCCATGCAGGGACGCCGCGAGTAGCCAGTCTGCGCGAACGCGCTCAAGGAAGTGCACGGAGAACACGGCGTCCAGGAGGCGCTCCGCTTTCACGTGACCGAGGAAAAGAACGTTCGGAGAATACTCGTTGAAGCCGGGCCTATGACGAAACGCCGCGATCCAGCAAGTGAGCCGTCACTTCCGATCCGACGCTCTGAACTCGGCATCGCTTTCGAACCAGTCGCATCGTCCAGGAGCATCGCCGAGGAAGCCGTCACTTCAGGGTCAGGACTCGAGAGTCCGATCCTCGTGCTACCTTGGTCAATCGGATCCGGGAACGATTTCCCTTCCAGCCATAACTGTGGCGAACAAATCAAAAGCGAAGAGGGACAAAGTGCGCCTCTACTTCGGCGACGCGATCGAGACAGTTTCTGTCGGGAAACTGAAGGTCGATGCGCCCGCTGGAGATCCAGAAAGCCAGTGCAGGCTCGGGTTTCTGTATGGGGTCGGTCGTGGCGTTCCGGTCAACCGCAAGAGGGCCGTCCATTACTATTCACGAGCCGCCGAGAAGGGACATGTCATCGCAACCTGCAATCTTGCGACGTGCTACTTCTCCGGCAAGGGGGTAAGGAAAGACCTACTGAAGGCAGCCAGGCTTTATCGCAAAGCCGCCTTGAAGGGAGATCATCAGGCTCAGTGTGACCTGGGAATCATGTACAGGTTTGGCGAGGGAATCAGACGCAATCGGAAGCTTGCGCTTTATTGGCTTCGACGTGCTGCGCCGAAAGATCGCAGAGCGCTTTATCACCTCGGGGATGGTCACGTCGTTGCGGGCAACCTGGTCGTCGCGACGAGGTACATGCGGCGGGCAGCAGCTCTCGGTGACCGAAGAGCAAGGAGCTGGCTCGTCAGACAACAGAAGAAGGTTTGAGGCCACCTGGCTACAGCTCGGAATGACTTGCCTCGCGTTTGCGGCTTGCACACCGGTGTTGCCGAGCGGTCCGCATGCTCCGAGCACTGCCCGAATTCGCGGCCCAACAGGCACATGCTATTTTTCTTGCGCGCGATCAAAGCGATTCGATTCGATGGACGACGGACCGTCGAACATCCCCGTCGTTCCGACAAGCCGGGCGAGCATCCTCCGGTCGACAAGCCGAAGCAGAAGTAACTTCTCGGTCCCGGTCGAGGTGACGCGATCGCAGCGACCCAGAGAGTCGCTGCGATTCGTGCTTCGCGGGGAAGCAGGGCTCACCAGGGTGAAATCTCTCCGATAATGCCGGCGATCAATTGCCCATCGTGAAGTGGAGCCCGTTGCTGAGCATCGAGTTGTTCGGCGCTGCGAAGCCCGGGTCCCGGCCCCAATACTGCGCGTCGACGACGGTGCCGGGGACCTGCAGCGCCAGGGACGGATTCCCGCCGAGCGCACCGACCGCGAAGGCATTGAAATCGGTCGCGAGAATTCCGCTGCAGTCGTCTCCCGACGCGCTGCCTCCCGAGCTCACCCCCAGCGCGCGCCGTATGGGCGCATTGACGCAAAGGATTGCGCCGTGCGCCGGGAACGTCGCCTGGCCGGTCAAGCTGTAAAGCAGCAGCCCGGGCTTCTGGTTGCGCGCGTTCACGCACTGGATCGTGAAGCCGCTTCCGGCGCTCGCACTCGGGATCCCGTTCCAACGCATCGACGGCAAGCAGCCGAGCGCGTTCAGCTTCGCCGTGCAGTAGCTGACGGGAAGCGGAACCGCTCCCTCCAGGCGCGCGACGAAGACATTGCCCACGTTCTCGATCTCGGCGAACGAGGAACCTGCGAGAGGCATCCTCACCCCGGAAACTTCCCCGAACCCGATCAGCGCTCCATCGCTGCGGCGTGCGAGCGTGGTGTAGCTTCCCGCGACGACCTCGGTGTAGGCCATCCCGTTCGGAAGCGCAGGCGCGGTGCACTGGCCGGAAAGATTGTCTCCCCACATCTGGACGGACCCATCGCTACACATCGCAACGGCGTGATAGAAGCCGGCGTCGATCGAGGTGTACGTCACTCCCGCGGGAAGCGTCGGCACATTGAGGATGCCACCCTGAGGGGCGCCGCAGCCCAACAGGACTCCGTCGCTGCGCAGCACGAGCGTGGAGAATTGGCCTACGGAAGCGTCGACGTAGGTCATGCCCGCGGGCAGCGCGGGAAGATTGCACTGGCCGAAATTGTTCTGTCCCCACGCGACGGCCGTCCCGTCGCTGCGAAGAGCGATGGAGTGATGGAAGCTGGCCTCGACGTCCACGTACCGCACGCCGACGGGAAGCGCGGGCACGAGCTGCACTCCATGAAAGTCATAGAACCCTCCCGCGATCACCGACCCGTCGTCGAGACGCATCAGCAAGAACCCAGGCGCCTGGCCAGCCGAGCTGATCTGAACGCACGATCTACCGGCAGGTGGCGTCAGCAAGAACGGAGAGAAGCTCGTGGTGTCCCAGTAGGCGATCGAGCCATCGCTGCCGCGCGCAACGTTGTGAACCAGGCCCGGAGCGACCTCGACTGCGTCGACCCCGTCGGCGAAGACGGGCATGTTGGGCCCCTTGCCGAACTCGATGAGCCTGCCGTCGCTCCGCACCCCGGAGGTGAACCGTCCACCCGCGGTCACACGTGTCCAGCTCAAGCCCGGGGGCGGTGAGGGAACCTGGCATTGCCCATCAGCGCCATAGCCCCATGCGACGATCGCCCCGTCGCTCCGCACCGCCGTGGAATGATAGTGCCCCGCGGAAATGGACGTATAGGTGAGTCCTGCCGGCAGGGTGGGGACGTTGCACTCGCCGCTCACATTCCTCCCGTAAGCGAACACGGAGCCATCGCTTCGCAACGCGAGCGTGTGGTATTGGCCCGCCGAAACGTCGGTGTACACGAGTCCCGGCGCAGGCAGCGGGACATTGCACTGGCCGAAGTGGTTGTCGCCCCAGGTGTAGATCGTGCCGTCGTTCACGAGCCCCGAAGTATGGACGCCCCCCGCCGTGATCTTGACGAACTGCTGGCCGGGTTGAAGCGTCGGCAGGGCGAGCTGTCCCTCGAAGGAACTGCCCCAAGCCATGAGCGTCCCATCGCTGAGGCGGATCACCGTGTGCGCAGAGGAACCATCGCCGCCGCAGGCGACTTCGACGGCAGTCAGACCTGCGGGCAAGGCCGGGACAGTGCAGGCGCCACTCGAGTTGTTGCCCCAGGCGATCACGGATCCGTCGCTCAGGACCGCGGCGACGTGGCGGTCCGATGTCGAGATGTCGGCGAAGCTCAGACCGGGAAGCAGAACGGGGACGTCGCACAGGCCGTACGTGTTCACTCCCCAGCCGACGGCCGTGCCATCGGGCCGCATGGCGAGCGTGTGTTGATAACCGCTGCTGATCCTGATGAAGGTCTGGCTGGGAATGCGACCGTCGAACACCTGCCCTCCCCAACCGATGAAGGAGGATTGAGCGGGAGCCGGAGCCGTCAGAGTGGCAAGGAAGATGGACGAGAGGGTGATCAGGATCGGTGAGCGGATCATGGGCTTCCTCGGTGGTAGTGCGGCCGCGGAGACGACTCTTCAGTTGTACGTCAAGAGGCGCAAGCGGTCACCGGGGTGTCGATGAATTCGCCGTGGACGCTTTCCGTCGGCGCATCTACAGCGACTGCATCGGATGAGCAGGTTCCCTTTCACACATGTCGTTCCGATGGTCACGGTCCGCTGAGCAGTGCGATTAGGAGCTGAATAGGGCTCGGAATTCCTATGATCGCTTCCGCGGCTGCCCGTGCGGTTGGCCCTGTCCCCGAAAAACAAATCTCGAAAGTCCGGAACTGTTTTCCACTTTCGCGACGTCATTAAGAGTTTGGGGAGTCGAAAACTCTCCTACTCTTCCACGGTTGCCGCTGCGCGAGCATGCGCGTTCGCTGGGCATCGACGCGTCACTCGTCCAAACGATCGAGGCCAACCACCTCAGGGCAGTCGGCCTCGACAATCAGTTCAGCGCGATCATCGACGGTGCGTGGACAACACCCCCGCATCAAGGTCCCACGATGTATTCCAACGCGTCGGACAGCGTCGTGGCGTTCGGCGGAGCGAAGCCGAGGTCGCGGCCGAAGAATTGGACGCAGACTGTAGTTCCTCGAGCGCTCAGAGCAGGCAGCGGGGTGCCGCCGAGCGCCCCGGACGCGAACGCGTTCAGGTCGAGGGCATAGATCCCCGTGCAGTCGTTGCCGCTGCTGGAGCCTCCGGACATGAGCACCGGCGAGCGCCCGACTTGGCCAGCCAGGCACAGGGAACCGCCGAAGAACGGGACCCCGGCGCGGCCGCCGACGCTGTAAAGCATCAGACCGGGCTTGTTGTTGCGCACCAGCCCCGCGTGCACGTCGAAGCCGCTCGTCGCGGATGCACTCGACGCTCCGGTCCAGCCGATCGCCGGCGTGCATCCGAGCGAGTTCAGCTTGGCGGTGCAATACGCCACGGGCTGGATCAGCTCGCCACGATTCAGGTAGAGCAGGGCGCTCACGTGACTGTCGATCAAGTCGAGCTTGCCGTCGCCGTCGAAGTCGCCCGTCACCAGCGCGAAATGGGTGCCGAACGCGAGAAAGCTGCGCGTGTTCGCCATCCCTCCGCCGCCGTCGTTCGAATAGATGGTGAGGCGCCCCCCGATCGCTGCGGCATCGAGCGTGCCATTGCCGTCGAAGTCCCCGAGAGCGATCTTGCCCGGGAAGAACCCTGGGTAGGCGATCGGACCGGTGAACGCGCCGCCGCCGGTCCCGCGGAGCACGAACAGATTCGGCGCACCGCCGGCGAGCAGATCGAGCGTCCCGTTGCCGTCGAGATCCGCGGCCGCGATGCATTCCGTCGGCTGTCCGACGGGCGTCGTCTGCACCGTGAAGTGCCCAAGGCCGTCGTTGATCAGGCGGAAGAAGCTGTTCGTGAGGGGGCTGGCGCACACGAGATCGATGTCGCCGTCGCCGTCGAGATTCGCCGCCTTGACGTCGCGCGGCATGTCGCCCGTGATGACGGTCGTGGCCGGCGACATTCCTCCGTTGCCGCTCCCGAAGTGCACGCGCACGTCCGGGCCCTGCGCCGACATGCTCGAGGTGACTGCGACATCCGCGCGTCCGTCGTTGTTCAAGTCCGCGATCGCGAGCGAGGTGGGGCCGGCGCCGGTCGAAACTTGCGAAGCCTCTGCAAGCCCGCCCTGACCGTCGCCGAGCAGAATGTGCAGCTTGTCCGGAAAATCGGTGACGACGGCGACGTCCTGATCGCCGTCCGAGTCGAGCTTGCCGATTGTCAACGCCTGCACCCGGCCGCTGATCGCCACGGCAAGAGGAGCACCGAAGCCTCCGGTTCCGTTGCCGAGCCGCACTTCGACGTCGGATCCACCGTAGTACGCGTTCACCAGGTCCGTGACGCCGTCGCCGTTCATGTCGGCGGCCGCGAGAGCAGACGTCGAAAATGCCAGGTCCTTCACCGATTGGAGCGTCCCGTCCCCGTTCCCGAGGACGACGAGGATCCCGCCGCTGCTCGCCATCGCGATGTCGAGCGCACCATCGCCGTCGACGTCGATCGCGATCACGTCTCCGACCTGAAAGTCCGTCAGCGTCTTCGTGCTCGGCGCAAAACCGCCGGCCGGAAGCCGGAGGAAAAGCTCGAGCCCGCCCGCATTGTTGTTGATGAAGACCAGGTCGGCGAGCCCGTCGCCGTCAAAGTCGCCGGAGTCGACGCATGTCGAAGAGGCAAACGTATTCAGCACGAGCGGCAAGCCGAAAGCGCCGCCGCCGGCGTTGAAGTAGACGTGCTCCTCGTTGGAGGCCGCCGCGGCGATGTCGAGACCGGGATTCGCGTCGAGCTCCGTCAGCTCGAGTCCCCTCACGACTCCAGGCGTCACGGCGATCACCTGCGGCGCGCCGAACGCGAAGCCGCCGAGACCGGGCATCCACGCCAGGCCGCCGCCACCGGTTCCCGCGTAGCCGGCAACGAGGTCCAGGATGCCGTCGCCGGACACGTCACCGACGGCGACGCAGTACGGCGACGTGCTCGAAGGCAGGGTTACCGCGAGCGGCGGACCGAAGGTCACGCCGCCGGTTCCGCGCAGGATCTGGAGCGAGCCGTGGCTCTGGTCCGCGAGCACAAGGTCGGGCTTGCCGTCGAGGTCGAAGTCTGCCGCGGCCATTCCACCCGCGCCGACCAGCTGGGTGATCGTCACAGGCGTGCCGAGCGAGCCATCCGGCATGCCGAGCGCGATCGAGCATCGGGTCGTGTCGGCGGCGACCAGGTCGGGCACGCCGTCGAGATTGAAGTCCGCCGTGCACGCGCAGCCGGCCTGGAACGGCACCGACCGCGCCGCAAACGGCTCGAACAAGCCGCGACCCGCCGAGCGCAGCACGCCCATCGTCAGGTCGGACGTCGTACCTCCGAAATCGGGCCGGCCGTCGCGATCGAAATCGGCGGCAACGAGAGAGTAGACCGCGCCGTAGGGGGTCGCTTCCCAGACGCGGTCGGGATACGTGCCTTGCGCGCGTGCCGCGCCCGAGATCAAAAGGATGCCGCAACCCGCGCCCAAGAACCTTCTGTGGAATTTCATGAGGACTTCTAGGCTCCGCGCAACAACGTGTCACACGCGAGGATGCGAGTTCCGCGAGATGAGGGGCCGGTTCGGACACCCCGCAGGATCTCCTTGACGATGACGCGAAGGCCTCACGCCGAGGAAGGCCAACCGCCTCCTCGCGGCTCGAAAGCCGGCGATTCGAGGCGTGCAGGTGGTCGCCTGCATCGTCTTTCCTTATGCATTCGCCGCCGTCGGTCAGGGTTGTGAGATTCTCGCCGTGGATTCGAGCTCACGATCCGCTGAACGTTCCGACGCGTTCCAGGCGGAGTATCAGCGCGCCGCTCCGGTCATCTGCTCGCGGGCTTCGCTGCATGTTCGTGGACCGATGCGTTGAGCCTGCGAATCTGTTCCTGATCGATCGCAGCCATCACGCCACAAACGACGTGCTCGCGTGAATGGGGTGGGTCCGAGTTGAGAAGAGGGCCGATGTCAGTCGCCGACGCCGGCTCTCACTGCATGGTCAGGGGTTTGGAAGTCCTAGGCTCGATGACAACGCACTCGATTCACTCTCTGTGGAAGCGAGCCTGTCCTCCCCTTACGGATTCGCCGCGCCCGCCACGAGGACTCGACCGCCGCGATCCAGTCGACAGGGACTTCGTGATGAGCATGGAATGCGCACGTGATCTTGGCGTACGCTTCCTTTTGTCATGAGCCCGCCTTTCGCACTCGTCTACGACGGTCCGATGTCCGACGGCGAAATTGCCGTCACGGTGATGGCCTCGATCGCCTGGTTCATCACCGGCTCGGTCTGGATTCACGGATTGCGCGCGCGCAAGCACGTTTTCGGTGTGACGCCTTGGAAGGGCCCGCTGCAGTGGAGCCAGCTTCTCGCGCTCGCCGTCGTGGTCGTGATCCTGAAGCTCTGGTCCGCGAGCGACGTGCGCGACGACGGGCGCTACCTCTTCATGTATTCGGCGATCGGAGGCGCATGGATCGGCGTCGCGATGTTTTTCACGGGCTGGCTCGGGCTCAGCACGGGCGACGACGTGGTCGAGCGGCGCAATCCCGCGGCGGCGGTCGCGCTCTTCGGCTTGCCATTTGCCGTTGCGCTCACCTACGCTGGTGGAAACATCGGCGACGGCCCCGGTTGGTGGGTCGTGTTCTTCAGCTCCGGACTGGCGACCTGCGCTCTGTTCCTGCTAGCGGTCGTCGGCCTCTCGATCGGAGGCGCGAGCGAGAGCATCACGATCGAGCGCGACACCGCGACCGGCGCGCGTTTCGCGTTCGCCACGATCGCGGAGGCCGTGGTGCTCGCTCGCGCGGCCGCGGGCGACTGGGTTTCCGCGAAAGCGACAGTGAGCGACTTCGTCGCGCGCGGATGGCCGGCGCTGGTGCTCGCCGTGGCCGCGATCGCGTTCGATCGAGCGCTGCGGCCCACGCACAAGAACCTGCGACCAAGCGTCTTCGCGTCCGGTGTACTGCCGGGCCTCGTTCTGCTCGCCGCGGCGGCTGCGTGGGTGGTGTGGCTTGGAGCCTTGCCGTGAGCTCGCCGCTCGCCGTCGCGCCGCGTTTCTCGCCGGCAGACTTCGCACAACTGCGCCGCCGTACGATCTTCGAGTGCGGCAAGTGGGATCCGCAATACGAGGATGGATGCGTGCTCGCGGAGTTCGCCCTCGCGATTTCGCGAGACACCTGGAGCGAGCTCGGTCAGCTCGCGGAACAGCTCGCGTGCGAAGCGCTCGGCGCCGAGCGCGAGCTGCTCGCTCGCCCGGATTTGCACGGTCGGCTCGCGCTGCCGCGCGCGATCCGACGTGCCTTGCGCGAGACGCCCGAGCTCGGCCCTTGTGCCGAAGTCGCGCGTGTCCTGCGTTTCGATTTCCACTGGACGAGCGAAGGCTGGCGCATTTCGGAAGTCAACAACGACGTGCCCGGTGGGTACATCGAAGCCTCGGGGCTTGGCGGGCTCGCAGCCGAGTTGCTTGGGCTCGAGCTCGCCGGCGATCCGACCGCGGCGCTAGCCGACTCGCTTGCGCGCGCAACGGCAGAGAGCGGCGTGATCGGCCTCGTGCACGCGAGCGCCTATACCGACGATCGCCAGGTCATGCTGCATCTCGCGCGCGCGCTCGAGACGCGCGCACGCCGGACTTGTCTGTGCGATCCGACGCAGGTCATCTGGCGCGATGGCCGCGCGAGCGCGCGCACGGACTGGTACGAAGGCCCGCTCGAGGTGCTGGCTCGTTTCTATCCGGCCGAATGGTTGCCGAACACGCCCGCGAGCACGCGTTGGCAGCATTTCTTCCGCGGCTCGCGCACGCCGATCTCGAATCCAGGCGCTGCCCTGCTCGTGCAGTCGAAGCGTTTTCCACTGACCTGGGACAAGCTCGAGACGCCGCTCGCGACCTGGCGAGCGCTCCTGCCCGAGACGCGCTCGCCACGCGAGATTGCCTGGCGCGACGATCCGCGCTGGATCGTCAAGCCCGCTCTCGGCCGCGTCGGCGACGGCGTGGGCATGCGCGAAGCGGTCGAGCCTCGCGAATGGCGCGCGATCTCTCGATCGGCGCACTGGTTTCCGAGCCATTGGATCACGCAGCGCCGCTTCGAGACGCTGCCAATCGAACACGACGGCGCGGCGCTTTTCCCCTGTCTCGGTGTCTACGTGATCGACGGCCGCCGCGCCGGGATCTACGGTCGTATCGCGCGGCGGGCTTTGATCGACTCGCGCGCGCAGGACGTGGCCGTGTTGGTGCATCCATGAATCCGAGCGAACTCTTCGAACGCTGGGCGCCCGATCAGGGCGCGTGGTCGAGCTGGGTGAAACCCGTGCTCTTCGCCTGCGGAACCGCCGATGCCGCCGCGGACGAGGAGTGGCGGGCCGCGCGCGATCGCGTTCGCGGACGATTCGTGCCGCCGCGGGCAGGCGATACCGCGCTGGTCTTCGATCTCGCGGGCCCCGAAGGCCTCGCGACGGCGCTCGAATGCGCCGCGCACGGCTATCGACCGGTGCCGCTGTTCAATTCGTCGCTGGGCATCGGCGCGCTCGTCGCGAACGGACCGATGCGCGCGGGACTCGAGCAGGGCCTGGAGGAACTTGCCGCCGCTCGTCTAGCCGCGGACGCCACGCCGGCCTTCGTGCTCGACGCGCGTCGCATGAAGGGCGACGCGAAACCGAAGGCGTTCGACAACCG
>DATHET010000113.1:0-6187 GCA_035490315.1 Planctomycetota bacterium | reverse complement strand
ATTCCCGGCATGACCGGCGTCGAGATCGTCGGCACACTCGGGCGGCTCTCCGGGATGAGCGCGGCGGATGCGATGACGCGCGCTCACGAAGTGCTCGACTACGTCGGGATCGAGGAGGCGCGGTATCGGGCGCTCGATGAGTACTCGACGGGCATGAAGCAGCGGTTGAAGCTCGCCCAGGCCCTGGTGCACGATCCCAAGCTCTTGCTGCTCGACGAGCCGACCAACGGCCTCGATCCCAAGGGTCGGCGGCACATGCTCGATCTGATCGCGGACCTCGGACAGGTCCAGGGGAAGAATCTGCTGCTCTGCTCTCACCTGCTGCCCGACGTCGAGCGGACTTGCCGCGACGTGGTCGTGCTGCAGCGCGGCTCGGTGATCCTTTCAGGGTCCATCGCGGAGCTCACGCGAGCCGAGGGTCGGCGCGTGCGGCTCGAGGTCTCGGGCGACGAAGCGCGATTGCGTGCCGAGCTCGAGCTCGCGGGCCACGCCGTCGATCCGCTGCGCGAGGACCACGTGGTGATCGTGCGCCTCGCGGAGGGCGTGACCGATGCTGACCTGCTCTTCGGAATCGCGGCGCGAGCCCAGGCGCGCCTGGTCAGCATCGGCGAGGTGCGTTCCTCGCTCGAGGAAGTGTTCATGGCCGGACTCACGCGCGACGAGACTGCCTGATGGCCACCACGAACACCGAAATCTATCGGAAATTCCAGGGCGAATTGCGTCCGGCGTCGCTGCGCTTTTTGCCGCTCGCTCACGCGGCGATCCGTACGGCGACGAAGCGCAGGCTGCCGCTGGTCATCCTCTACGCGCCGCCGGTGATCGCGACCGTGATTTTTTCCTTCGTCGTGTATCTACGCTTCTCGTTCGACAGCGGCCAGACGCCCAGCGTTCTCGGCGGAGGGGCCAATCCGGGCATGGCGATGGTGGCGGGAATGGCCGACAGGTTGCTGCAGGTCAAGATGCAGATCTTCGGGTTCCACATCGCGATGACGAGCTTCGCGTTCCTGATCCTGGCCTGGTTCGGCTCGGGATTGATCGCGGAGGACAAGCGTGTGGGAGCGCATCTGTTGTATTTCGCGCGACCGCTGACGCGTCTGGATTATCTGCTGGCCAAGTTCCTGACGCTCGCTTTCTTCGGCTCGCTCGCGGTGATCCTGCCGGGCCTTGTGATCTGCACGGTCGCGGCCTTCGCTTCTCCGAACTGGTCGTTCCTCACCAAAGAAGGCGACGTGGTTCCGAAGATGCTGGCCTTCGGAGCGATCTGGATCATCGTGTGCTCGAGCGTGATCCTCGCGATCTCGAGCCTCGCGTCGCGCAAGAGCTTCGCGTTGGTCGCGACCTTCGCGGTCTTCATGCTGCCCGCACCGATCGCGGCGGTGCTTGCGCGTCTGGAGCACGAGCCGCGCTTCCAGGTGCTCAGCCTGCCCGGCAATTTCACGAAGGTCGCCACGTCGATGTTCGACATCCCGGCGAGCCACATGAACTTCGGGGTGGAGCTGGCTTACGCGGTGCTCGCCGTGGTCGTGGTCGTCGCCTGGATCCTGCTCGTCTTGCGCGTGCGGCGGCTGGAGGCGGTCGCGTGAGCGCGGTGTTCGTCGCGCACGAGCTCGGCCGGTGGTACGGGCCGGTGGTCGGCTTGAACGATCTGTCGGTCAGCGTTCCTGGCGGCGTGTTTGGATTGCTCGGGCCCAATGGCGCGGGCAAGTCGACGATGCTCAAGTTGATCGCGGGTGAGATCCGGCCTTCGCGCGGGACGATCGAGGTGCTCGGGCATCAACCCTTTGCGAACCGCGAGTACTTCCGCCAGCTCGGTTTCTGTCCACAGCAGGACGCGCTGTACGGCGACATGAGCGCCTTGGACCTCGTCTCTTTCCTCACGCGTCTGCACGGCTTTTCGGCGGTGGAGTCGCGCAGGCGTGCGGCGAGCGCGCTGGAGCGCGTCAAGCTCACCGACTCGATGCATCGGCGCACGCGCGAGTACTCGAAGGGCATGCGGCAGCGGGTCAAGATCGCCCAGGCGATCGCCCACGATCCGAAGTTCCTGGTCGTCGACGAGCCGCTGACCGGTCTGGATCCCGTCGCGCGGCGCGACATGATCGCCTTGTTCGGCGAGCTGGGACGCGCGGGCGTGCACGTCTTGATCTCGAGCCACGTGCTCCATGAGGTCGAGAGCTTGACCGAGGAGATCCTGCTCCTGCACCGCGGAAGGCTGCTCGCGCAGGGGAAGGTGCACGAGGTGCGCGCTCTGCTTTCGCGGCATCCGCGCAAGGTCGAGATGCGCGCGCGCGAATCGCGGCGCCTGGCGCGGGCGCTGCTCGCATTGCCCGAGGTTTCCTCGGTGGCGGTCGCGCCGGACGGGCTCTCGCTCAGCCTGGAGACTCGCGACGTCGAGTCGTTTTTCACGCACCTGCCCGAGATCGCGCTCGCGGAGCGCGCGGGCATCGAGAGCTTCGAGTCCACCGACGCCGGCCTGGAGGCGGTGTTCGATTATCTGATCGGTTGACCATGGCACTCTTCGCGCGCACGACATTCCTGTTGTTCACGACGCATGTCGGACGGATCTTCGTCAGTCGCCGCGCCCTCGTCTGCATCGCGCTCGCACTGCTGCCGGCGCTGGTCGCGGCCGCGATCGCGCATTTTTCCAGGCGCATCGATGCGGTGGAGATCGTGGTCTACCTCGGCGGAATCATGCTGCTGCAGATCGTCGTTCCGCTCCTGGCCTTGATCGCGGGCTCGGCGGTGGTGTCGGAGGAAATCGAGGATCGCACGATCACGTATCTGTTCTCACGCCCGATTCCGCGCGCTTCGCTCTTGTTCGGACGCTGGCTCGCGACGGTCATGTTCCTGGGAACGATCCTCGCCGCCGCCACGGCCTTGCTGCTCCTCGCGGCAAGCACGTCGAAGGTCGCCAGCGATCCGCTCGACGCCGCGCTCGTGCGCGCCCTCTTCGAAGCCGTGCTCATGGGAGCGACCGTGTACTCGGCGCTGTTCGCCGTCGCCGGAATCCTGTTCAAGAGCCCGATCCTGGTCGGACTCGGCTACACCTTCGCGGTCGAAGGCTTCCTCGCGAATCTTCCCGGCGGGAACCAGTCGCTGACCATCCAGTACTACCTGCGCAGCTGGATGCTCGAGCGCGGAGGCAGGGCTTGGAAAGTCGACGGGCTCGAGCTCGACAAGCCCGAAGCCGTGGCCGGTGTGTTGATCACGCTCGGGATGGTGCTCGCCGTCGCGCTGGCTTTCGGCGCATGGCGCATCACGAAACGCGAATTCGTGCTCACATCCTGAGCGCGAATCCGGAACGTCATCCGCGCCGGCGTTGCGCGCGAGCGGGGCGCGGCACAGAATCCGAGTGTGTCCAAAGACTGCGGAACGAAGTCCGCTCGAGCCGTCGAGCCCGATGATCCGAAGAGCGCAGTCGAGCCGCGACGCTCGCGGGTCGGTCCCTGGCGCGCCGCCGTGCTGCTCCTGGTCCACGTCGCGATCGCCCTGCACATCGCCCATTGGTGGAGCAAGGGCTCGACGATGTCGCCGCTCGAGCCGTCGGAGTCGATGGAGTTCTCCAAGCGCGGCCTGATCAACGCGGGAGCGATTTTTTTCGCGCTGACGATCCTTTCGACCTTCATGTTCGGCCGTTTTTTCTGCGGATGGGCCTGCCACATCGTCGCGCTGCAGGACGGCTGCCGTTGGATCCTGATCAAGCTCGGCATCAAGCCGCGTCCCGCGCGTCTCGGTCTGCTCGGCGCAGTGCCATGGATCGTGTTCGTGTACATGTTCATCGCTCCGTTCCTCTACCGATGGATCCACGGCATCGACGTCACGGCGACCGAGGTCAAGCTCTCGACCAATCTGTTCTGGGCGACGTTTCCAGGTTGGCCGATGGCCCTCGCTACCTTCGCGGTCTGCGGCGGGGCTCTGGTCTACTTCCTCGGAGCGAAGGGGTTCTGCACCTACGGCTGTCCGTACGGCGCGATCTTCGGCATCGCCGATCAATTCGCGCCGCTGCGCATCCGCGTCACCGACGCCTGCGACGGTTGCGGGCATTGCACGAGCGTGTGCACCTCGAACGTGCGCGTGCACCAGGAGGTGCGCGACTGGAAGACCGTCGTCGATCCCGGCTGCATGAAGTGCATGGATTGCGCCAGCGTGTGCCCGAAGGACGCTCTGTACCTGGGCTGGGGGGCGCCGGCACTGGTGACGAAGCGCGTTCAGCCCGACAAGCAGCCCAAGGTCGCGAGCTCGAAGCTGGCGCGCACGCTGCTGCTCGGCGCTTTCATGTGGGCGGCTTTCACGCTGCTGCTCTTCCATGGACGTGAGCTCGAGTTCGGCTTCGCCCTGGTCCTCGCTCCGATCGCGCTGGTCGTCGCATTCCTGTTCGCCGGAAAAGCGCAACGCCCTGCTGGCCCCACTCTTGGCGAGGAAGCCCTGCTCGCCGCAGCGTTCCTGCTCGGGCTTTACGCCTTCCGCGGACTGGCGATGATCCCTGGAGTGAAGGAGGGCGTGCCGCTCCTGCTCGCGGTCGGGCTCGCCGGGCTCGCGGCCTGGTTCGCGTGGGTCGTGGCGCGACTCATCCGAGGCGCGAGCGTGTCGATGCAGTCCTTCGAGTTGCTGCGAGAGCGCCGCTTGACGCGCGCGGGTTGGGGATTCACCGCCATCGCCTTGCCGTTTGCGTTACTCCTGGGTGGAGGAACCTGGACGCAATTCCGCGGAGATCGCGAGACCATCCAGCTCCGAAATGACCGCGCCGAGGCGCGACTTTCCTACGACCGCGGCGTCCTGGCGGCGCAGCAGGAGAATCTCCCGGCGGCGATCGCGGCGTTCGAAATAGCGATCCGCCTGCAACCCGATTTCATCGAAGCCCGGGAGAATCTGGCCGGCATGTATTGCGCGAGCGGCCGCTTCCGCGAGGGAATTGAACAATACGAATACGCATTGCGAAGCAATCCCGCCGACCCGGAAACCCACTTCCTGATCGGCGTCGCCCAGGCCCAGTCAGGCAATCTGGCCGCGGCGGAGCAGCACTGGAACGAAACGCTGCGCCTGGCTCCCGCGCACGCGGCAGCGCATGAACAAATGGCCATCCTGTGTGAATCGCGCGGCGACCTCGAAGGCGCGCGGCGGCATCGCGCGGCGGCTCGCTGAGCGGTTCCAGCGCTCGTTTGCGCCCGTCCGGGGCCCTTCGGCTACAGTTTGTGGAATCACCCTCGTCCTCGCGGATTGCGTGTCCCCTCAGGATTCGCCCTCTTCCCATTGGAACCGGCTGCTCCGCGCCTAGTTCGAAAACCCTTTTCGAGGCCTCAAGCTCCATGCGTCGCTCTCTCGCTCTAAGCGCATTCTCCCTCTGCGTACTTTCCTCCGCCGCACTCGCATTCGCCGGCGGCACGGACGCAGTCGTGGTACGCGGCTACACCCTGACGGGTGAAGTCATGCTGTACCCGGTGGAAGATCAACAGCTCCCCGCGGGCTGGTCGATCCAATCCCAGTCTCCGTCGCGCTCGATCCAGTTGCGCGGACTCTCGGAGGGAATCTTCGAAGGCAAGACCATGCATTCGATGTTCTCGCAAGCCCTGCCTACCGACGGCGGTCAGGTGATGGTTGCCGACGAGGCGGGCAACTCCTTCGGCCTCGGCGACATGCAGGTTTCGTTCGTCGGCAAGGACTGGGTGCTGCGCTCGATGTCGAGCGAGATGTCGGGCAAGCCGATCTTCGAGATCTCGCCGACGTCGCGTCAGATGATCGAGCGCGAGGACGGCTCGATCGCCTTCGTCGGTGAAGTCGACCTCTCCAACGAAGCCCTCGCCGACCTGGGCGTGAGCACCACCGCGGAGCACGTGATCGGCAACATGGTGCTGCTCGCCACACCCTTCGTCACGCCGGCCACGCTCCTCGTCCCCAATCCCCTGCCGCCCGCTGCGGCGATCGGGCCGGACGTCGTGGTCAGCACGATCGGCAGCTCGATCACCCGCAACGGAACGGTCGGCGGGATCAGCGCCTATTCGATGACCACGGTCTCCTGCAACATCGGCGACCAGGACGCGATCTGGATCGACTGCTCCTTCGGCCCGAACTGCAACAAGCACCCGGTGATCGGACAGGAGATCTATCGCCTGCAGACGACTCCCGCCGGCTACAAGCAATTGCGCCAGATCGGGATGAGCTGGCTCAAGCACGGTTTCTGCGCCGCGGATGC
>DATHET010000112.1:0-31502 GCA_035490315.1 Planctomycetota bacterium | reverse complement strand
GCGAGGCGGACGTCAAGGAAGCCGCGCGCGCGCTGACTGGCAACATGGAGCGCGACGCTCAGTTCGTCTTCAACCGCCGCCAGCACGACGCGGGCACGAAGAGTGTGCTCGGAGTCAGCGGCGCGCTCGACGCCGACCAATTGGTCGACATCCTGCTCGCCCAACCCGCCTGCCCGCTGTGGGTCAGCGCCAAACTGCTCGAGCACTTCGAAGGCCGCACGCCGCCGAAAACGCGCGTCGAGGAATACGCGAAATTCCTGCGCGCGCAGAATTACCGTGTCGACGCCTTCCTGAAGAAGCTCTTCGACGATCCGGTCTTCTACTCACCCGAGGTCGTCGGCCAGCGCATCGTCGGTCCGGTCGAATTCATGGTGGCGAATTGCCGCCGCATCGGCGTCAACCCTCCGGGAAACGTGATCGCCGCCGGCGCGAGCCTGCTCGGCCAGCAGGTCTTCGGGCCGCCGAACGTCAAGGGCTGGGACGGTGGGCGCGCGTGGATCACGACTTCGACTTTCCTGCAGCGCGGCAACCTGCTCGGCATGCTGCTCGGCGTCACCAGCGCGGAAGACATCTTCAAGGAAGACCCGGCGCTGTTCGCGGCAGCGGATGAGCCGATGAGCGAGTCCGGTGAGGGCGCGATGGAGCCCACTCCCGGAGCCGAGGACGGTGGCGAGATGCAGCCCGCGCCTCCCGCGGAGCCTCACGATCGAAAAGGCAAGGCGAAAAAGCCCGGATTCCAGGGCGAAAAGGGCCTGGGAGGCGCCGGCCTGCGATTGATGGAGTCCTCGCGCTGGCGTCGCGATCTGGATCTGCGCGATCGTTGCCGAGCGATGGGTGCCGTGAGCGACGAGGCGATCGTCGACCGACTCGCGGCCGATCTGCTCGCGGTCGAGCTCAGCGCCGAAGCGCGCGTCGCGCTGGTCGAGTACGTGCGCGGCGAGCGCGTGTCGCTCGGCATCGAGGCAGGCCAGCTGCTCGAGAAAAAAGCCTACGGCGAAGCGACCCTGCGCGAGCTGGCCCACCTGATCCTGAGCCTGCCCGAAGCGCAGCTCAACTGAAGCGGACCACGCCGATGCAATTCGATCGCCGACAACTGATCCGTGGCGCCGGCGCGCTCGCCGGCCTCTCGCTGCTCACCTCGCGCGCCCAGGGCGCGGTGAAACTGTTCGCTTCGCCGCTGTTCGCCGGCGACGTGCCGCGCACGCTTGTCCTGCTGCAGTTCTCCGGCGGAAACGACGGGCTCTCGATGGTCGTGCCCTTCGGCGACGACGGCTACAACGCCGCGCGCCGCAACACGCGCATCCTCGAGAAGGACGTGCTCAAGCTCGACAATTACCGCGGCTTCCACCCCGAGCTGAAGCGCATGCGCGCCGTGCACGAAGCGGGCAAGCTCGCCGTGATCGAAGGCGTCGGCTATCCGAGCCCGATCCGCTCGCACTTCAAGAGCTACGAAGTCTGGCACACCGGCGACATCCGCGGCCGCGCCGCCGGCGAAGGCTGGATCGGCAAGCTGATCAACGCGGCCTGGCCCGACAACCGCGATCCCAACCTCGTCGTGCACATCGGCAAGAACGTGCCGTACTCGCTGTATTCATTGACGCATCCGCCCGCGTCCTTCGCGACGCCGACGGGATACAAATGGGCCGGCGACGAGAGCGAGCGGGCCGCGCTCGAAAAAGGCGGCGAGATCTGCGAGCACGGTGAGAAGTCCGAGGAGAAGGAGCCCGCGAACAATCTCGAGTATCTGCGCAGGGTCCTGCGCGATGGTCAGGCGTCGAGCGAAGCGATCCGCCGCGCGGCGGTGCGTTATCGGACCAGGACGGAATACGCGGATGACGAGCTGGCGCAGGCCTTGCGCGATGTCGCTGCTCTTGCGACGGGACAGGTGGGATCGCGCGTCTTCTCGGTCGAGCTGTCGGGTTTCGATACGCACTCCGATCAGAAGAATCGGCACGATGCGTTGATGCGGCGACTGGACGCGTCGCTGCCGACTTTCCTCGCCGACATCGCCGGAACCGAGCTCGGCAAGAACACGGTGGTCGTCGCCTTCAGCGAGTTCGGCCGGCGCGTGAAGGAAAATGGATCGGGCGGAACGGACCACGGCGTCGCGGGACCGATGTTCGTCGCCGGCGAGCCCGTCAAGGGCGGCCTGTACGGCAAGCATCCGTCGCTCACGAATCTCGACGACGGCGACCTCGTCCGCACCACGGATTTCCGAAGCGTCTACGCGACCATGATCCAGAGCTGGTTCGGCGTCGATGCGACGCGCGTGCTCGGCGCGAAGTATGCATTGATTCCGCTGCTGAGGGAGTAGGACTACGCGGCGATTAGAAGTCGTATCGCGGGATGGGGGTGGCACGTTCCGTTGCTGCGCGGCGCGAGCATGCGGCAGCCGAGTTTGTCGGAGATCCTGAAATCCACCGGTTCCGTCCGAGGCGCCTGCGGGTCACGCCTTGACGCGATTCGCGGACAATGATCTAACCCGTGCGCGGTGTCGGATCGAACTGAAGTGCCTCCCGAAGCAACTCATACCATCATGGTCGACCTCCGACTTACCCAACGGGAGCTGGCGCTCATCACCGAGGCTCTCGACAGTCACATCTACTGGCAGCTCAGCGACGAGCACTATCGCAGCGATGGCTACGTGCACGAGCCGGGATCGGATGACGCTGACAACGCTGAGCAGATCGTAGATACAGAGGCGCTGATTCGACGCGTCCAGTCCACGCTGCAGAGCTTGACGAGCGGCGAAACAAGTTGAGAAGCAAGAAATTCGCTCCGAGGCGAGTTAGTCGGGGAATTCGGCGTCGACAGTCCGGCCGAGGTCGTCTGACACGAAATCGGCGGGCCCCTATTCGTCGAGCGCCGGACTTGGCTCGGTACCTGATTCCCTATCAGACGTAAGCGACAACTCGGCATACTTCCCCGATGTCTCGCATCGAGCGCGGACTCTACGAAGTCCTCATCACCGACGAACTTGAGGCGCGGCTTCGCGAAATTGGCAACAAGCTTTCGCCGCTGCGCGACAAGTTGCGTTCGGCCGAGGCTGCGGATCGGATCGCGCTGCACGTTGGGCGGCTCGTTCAACGCGCAATACAGGGCATCGACGACGACGAGCGTGTGGCTGTCGGGGTCGCGCTCGCCCGTAAACTTCTCACGCAGATTGATTCGATTGTATCGGGTGCCCATGTGGTCTCCGACGCGCCCGTCGAGCCGGGTTCGATGCTTCGGGCCTTGCTCGCAAACCTCCCCGACGGAACACCGGAGACGATCGCGGAGCCGCTGATTCCGCTGTTGGATACGGCGCTGCTCACCAACGCGCCAGGTGAGCCGCGTGTGGGCAGCCAGCTCCTCACCGAGATCGACTCGGCTGATCGGGTGGATGTCGTGATGGCCTTCATTCGGAGGAGCGGCGTCGCGCCCTTGCTCGATGCCCTGCGTCGCCACTGTGCGGCAGGGCGCATGCTCCGTGTGCTCACGACTACGTACACGGGCTCGACAGAGGCCCGCGCGCTCGACGATTTGCAGCGCGCGGGCGCAGAAATTCGAGTGTCCTACGACATCAGCACCACGCGCCTCCACGCCAAGGCCTGGCTCTTCCATCGCGCATCTTCGTTCTCGACCGCCTACATCGGCTCCTCGAATCTCACGCACTCCGCGCAGGTGAGCGGGCTTGAGTGGAACGTGCGCGTGTCGGGAGCCCGAAATCCGGATGTGCTCGGAAAGGTCGCGGCAGTGTTCGAGAGTTACTGGAACAATCTCGACTTCGTGCCCTACGACGCGGCGGAGTTCGCCGCTCACATGGAGCAGGAGACCGGGGCAGGATCGAGCATCATTCTGAGCCCCATCGAGTTGCGCCCGGAGCCCTTTCAGGAGCGATTGCTCGAGCAGATTGCGCTGTCACGTGAGCGCGGCCACCACCGCAACCTCCTCGTCTCGGCTACCGGCACTGGCAAGACCGTGATGGCCGCAGTGGACTACGCGCGCCTGAAAGCGACACTTCCGCGCGCACGACTGCTGTTCGTGGCACATCGCGAGGAAATTCTCGAGCAGAGCCTGAATACATTTCGCTACGCACTGCGCGACGTGGCTTTCGGCGAGCTCTGGGTTGGCGGCAAGCGGCCGCGGCGATTCGAGCACGTCTTTGCCTCGATTCAGAGCCTCAATGCAACGGGCTGCGAGAATATCGGCCCGGACCACTTCGACGTCGTGATCGTTGACGAGTTCCACCATGCGGCCGCGCTCTCATATCAAACGCTTCTCGAGCACCTCCGTCCGATCGAATTGCTCGGGCTAACTGCAACGCCTGAGCGCAGTGACGGACTCCCACTGCTCGGTTGGTTCGATGATCGCATCGCGGCCGAACTTCGACTTTGGGACGCGATTGATCAGCATCGACTATGCCCGTTCCTCTACTACGGAATCTCCGACGGCCTCGACATGCGGGAGATCCCGTGGCGCCGAGGACGCGGCTACGACGTCACCGAACTTACCAACCTCTTCACGGCGAACGACGCGTGGGCGCGGTTGGTCATCAAGCAACTCGCGGAACACGTCGATGACACGCGCCGAATGCGGGTGCTTGGATTCTGCGTGAGCGTTTCCCATGCGCGCTTCATGGCCCGCGTGTTCCGCGAGGCGGGCATCGCCGCCACTGCGATCTGGGGGGACAGTTCGGAGGAAGAGCGCCGCGGCGCGTTGACGGACCTTGCCGAGGGACTTGTGAACGTGGTGTTCTCGGTAGACCTTTTCAATGAGGGCATCGACGTGCCAGTCGTCGACACGCTGCTTTTCCTGCGTCCCACGGACAGTCCAACACTTTTCCTTCAACAGCTCGGTCGCGGGCTGCGTCGGACTCGCGGGAAGAACGCATGCACTGTGCTGGACTTCGTCGGTCAGCACCGCAGGGAGTTTCGGTTCGACCGACGATTTCGGGCACTGCTCGGCGGTAGCCGCACGGACCTCATCGAGCAGATTCAAGGCGGGTTCCCGTTCCTGCCAGCGGGCTGCCACATGGAGCTCGATGTGGTCGCGAAGGAGCGAGTGCTCGCCAACATCCGCGAGGCTGTTCCCTCCCGATGGACGGCCAAGATCGCGGAACTGCAACTGCTTGCAGCCAGCAACACGCACATCACGCTCGCATCCTTCTTGGATGACACCGGATTCGAGCCCGACGACATCTACACCGGCGGCAAGAGCTGGTCGGATCTTCGCGCAGAATCAGGCCTGCCCGTGCTCGCGTCCGGCTCGCATGAGGAGTTGCTGCGGCGTGCATGCGGCCGTTTACTTCACGTCGATGATCTCGAGCGAATCGAAATCTGGCGCGAGTGGTTGCGCGAGAAAGCTTTGGGATTGCCCGTCGGTCTCACGCCCCGGCAGACTCGACTCCTTCGCATGCTCGCCGCCTCCGTTGCCGACCGGGCGCTCAAGAAAGACACGACGCTGAAAGAGGCGCTGACGATCCTGTGGGAACATCCGCAGGTTCGCGCGGAACTTCTAGAATTGCTCGACGTCCTCGCCGATCGCATCGACCACGTTCACCCGCCATTGTCCGGGCATCCCGATGTCCCGCTTCAAGTGCATGCACGCTATTCGCGCATAGAGATTCTTGCGGCACTTGGCGTTGGAGAAGGTGCGAAGGTCGCGCCGTGGCAGTCGGGGGTGTATTGGGCGAAGGAAGCTCGCGCCGATCTCCTTGCTTTCACGCTGGACAAGACCTCGGGACAGTTTTCACCAACGACGAGTTACAAGGATCGCGCAATCAGTCGCGAGCTGATCCACTGGGAAAGCCAGTCGACAACACGTGCCGACAGCGAAACGGGACTGCGATACCGCCAGCATGCTGTCCGTGGCACCTCCATTTTGCTCTTCGCCAGGCTGAGGGCCGACGATCGGGCATTCTGGTTCCTAGGGCCGGCAACGTATGTGAGTCACGAGTCTGAGCTGCCGATGGGCGTAACCTGGCGCCTGCACCACTCGCTACCGGGCGACCTCTACGCCTCGTTCGCCGCGGCTGTCGCCTGATCTGCGCGGGCAGCGCGGGCCACGATTGGGGCGGGTGAAGGCCGAGGGCCATTTGTATCGCGCTCGCCGGTGGAAGGCGACAGAGGGGGCGCGTGGTCGGAAATCTCGGCAGAAAACCCATTTCTTGGGCCACCGCGTGAGTCCTTCGCGAGTCGATCCATTGCTCGAATCGACGAACGATCGAGCCCGACCGTGGACTCAGGCGCGTTGTCGCTGACCTCGCGGATGGAGTCATTGGAGGCAAGGGGAACTCCCTTGATATATCGCAATTTTGGCATACACTTGGGAGCGATGACGTGCCGAAGACGGAGGTCGTGTTTTATCAAGAGGAGAAAGGGTGGGTTCCCGTCCGCGAGTGGCTTCGCGAACTCAAGATGGCGGCGCCGAGGGCTCACGCGCAGTGCGAGCTTCGCATCCAACGCCTTGCAGCGCTGGGGCATGAGCTTCGCCGCCCCGAAGCGGACTTTCTTCGAGACGGCATTCATGAGCTTCGCACGCAATGGGGCCATGTGAACTACCGCCCTGCTTTACTTTTTTCACGGGAGACATGCGGCTGTTCTGGTGCAGGCGCTCACGAAGGAAAGTGTTGTTCCCGAGAGCGAGATCCAGCTGGCGTTGGAGCGTAAGACTGTGGTCGAGCAAGACCCGACGTCGCACATCCAAGAGGACTGATCCCATGGCCAAGCAGAAGAAGACCCGCAATGCGCTCGAGCTCATCGCCCGTGATGTCGGCGATAATCCCGCGTACCAAGCCATACTCGAGGAGGAAAGGCTCAACCTGCAGGTTGCCCGACTCATCTACGAAGCACGTGTGGCCGCGAAGCTCACGCAGAAACGGCTCGCCGCGCTTGCCGGCACCACGCAGCCGGTCATCGCACGGCTCGAAGATGCCAACTACGAGGGGCACTCGTTGACGATGCTTCGGCGAATCGCCGAGGCTATGAACAGCAAGGTCGTCGTCAGCTTCGTGCCTGCCAAGCGTAAGGTCAGGCGGGCATAGGCTCGTGGTTGCGGCCGTTCTGCGAGATCAGTCGGGTCGAACCGCTTTCACACGCAAGCGCTTGTAATCCGCGATCCACTGCCCGTCGCGGAACAGGTGCGGCTTCGCGTGGCGATCGACCGCGGCGAAGAACTCCTCGCGACGAGCTTGCGGCACGTGCGCCAGCCACGCGCCGCCGAACATCTCGATCCAAGTCCGCAAGCCGCGCGGGCCCTCGAGCGGCGTTGGCCGCTCGGTCCAGGTGGCGTGGACGACTTCGAAGCCCGCCTTCTCGAGCAGTGCGCAGGCTTGCGCGACGCTCAGGTAGTTTTTCATCTCGCCGCCTTCGCTCGGAGCGCCGATCTCGCGCAAGGCCTGCTCGATCGCGTCGCGGATCGCGAAGAGGTTGCGCGCGCCGCCCATCTCGAAGACGAATCGACCGCCGGGGCGCAGGTGAGCGAAGACTCTCGCGAAGACGCGCTCGAGGTCGGGCATCCAATGCAGAGCTGCATTGGAGAAGACGGCGTCGAAGGTTTCGCCGAGTGCGAAGGTCTGGCCGTCGGCAAGTTCGAACCGCAGACCAGGATGCAGGCGCCGCGCCTGGTCGATCATCTCCTGCGAGGCATCGAGGCCGACGACACTGATGCCTGCGTCGGCAAGTTTGCGCGTCAGCTGCGCCGTGCCGCATCCGAGGTCGAGCACACGCTCACCGGGCTTCGCGTCGAGCAGGGCGAGCACCTCGCCAGCGAGCTTCCAGACGAAGGAGTGGCTCTCGTCGTAGAGCTTGGGATTCCAGGTCGTCTTCGACATTGCCAGTACGGTGCCAGGCACCATCCCGAACCGTTGCGTCCAAAGCAACGGCGAGGTCCGAGCAACGGCCAGGGCGGGGTCTACAGGCAACGGCGAGGTCAACGACCCGGCGGCAACGGTTGGGGAAGGTGCCAGGCACCTACGCCGCGTTCAACAGGGTGTGCAGGCGCATGATCGCGGCGCGGTCGCCGTCGAGCTCGAGGCGGGGGTAGGCGTCGCCGAAGTCGGCCCAGCGGAAGGCGGCCCAGCGGCTTGCGAGGCGCAGGTCGGGGTGGTCGCTCGGGGTGCGGAAGCCGAAGTTCCACTCGATCACTTCCTCGTCGCCGACCAGCCAGCGCGCGGGCATGCGCAGATCGATCAGGTCCATCGGCTTGTAGATGCCGACGTCGTCCATGACTTCGCGGCGGATCGCGCTCTCGAGCTTTTCGCCGAAGCCGATCGGGCCTTGGATCGGCCCCCAGAAACTCTCCAGACCCTGGCCTCGCAGGAGCAGGTAGTCGGGCCGCCCGGATTGGAGCCGGTAGACGAAGATTCGGATGCGGTGGGAGAGGTCGTTCATGGCCTGGGGGTGGCGCTTGTAAGTTCTTTATCGTGGGGGAGGCAGCCGGTTCTATCCCCAAAACGAATTCCTCCTCTGACTGTGGCCTGAGTTCGGCGTGGTCACCGTTAATATGGAGCGGTGGGCCCGACGGAAGCGCTGAAGGATGGGGAGGAGCGTCTGGCCCAGGTCATCCTGCGACTCGAAGGGCTGATCAACTGGGAGCGCTTGCGGCGCACGGCGGCCACGCGCTTCAGCCTCGAGCAGGTCAGCGACCTGTGCATGCGGCTCGGCGAGCCCCAGAGGCGCCTGCGCGCGGTGCACGTGGCGGGCAGCAAGGGCAAGGGCTCGACTTCGTCCCTGATCTCCGCCGGCCTGCGCGCCGCGGGCATCGACGAAGCCCTCTACACCTCGCCGCACGTGGTCCAGCTGCGCGAGCGACTGCGCATCCGCGGTCGCGATGTGGAGGCGGAGCGCTTTGCGAGCTCGCTCGAGCGCGCGCTCGAGGCGCGAGAGCGTGGCCGGGCCGAGGGCACGGCTGCCGGCGATGCGACCTGGTTCGACGTCTTGACCGGCGCGAGCTTCCTGGCCGCTGCCGAGGCCGGCGCAGCCTGGATCGTGGCGGAATGCGGCCTCGGCGGGCGGTTGGACTCGACCAATGTCGTCGATGGCGAAGTGTGCGTGATCACGAACATCGAGCTGGAGCACCAGTCCGTGCTCGGCTCGACACGCGCGCTGATCGCGCGGGAGAAGGCGGGCATCCTCAAGCCGGGCTGCACGGCGATCACCGGAGTCCCGGCGGACGACGAGGCGGGCCGCGTCATCGATGCGCGAGCGGCGGAGCTCGGGGTTCGCGTGTCGAGGCCGCTCGAAGGACTGTGGTCCGAGGCTTCGATCTCGCAGCGCAACTTTACCCTGGCCGGCGCCGCGCTCGACGAGCTCGGAAGGCGGGGAGTGCGCGGGTCCGACGGGGTCTCGCTCGGCAGCGCGCTCCTGACGCCGGCGGTCCTCCGGGACGCGCAGCTGCCGGGTCGGCTCGAGTGGTTTTGCCTGGATGACATCCCTGTGGCCTTGGATGGGGGGCACGTGCCCTCGAGCGTCCGGGACGCCCTGCGCGACCTGAGCGGGGAGTCAGGCCGGACCACGCCCCCCGTGGTCATCCTGGGGCTCGCCCGGGACAAGGACCTGCCCGGAATCCTCAAGGCTGTTTCGGAGGTGACCGATAGGGTGGTCTGCACTTCCGTGGGCAGCGACTTGCACTTCACTCCTCTCGAAATCAAACAGGAGGCAATGCACACTCGTCTGGTGGCTGAAACGGCCATGACCCCGCTGGAAGCGCTTCAGCGCGCCCTGACTCTCGCTCGAAAGGGAGGCTGGGTCGTTGCAACGGGCTCGCTCTATCTCGCAAGCTCCCTGCGACCCACCCTCATGCACGCGGATACGGAGTCAGGATGTTGACCATCGTCTCAGACTTGTTCCTGACCGACTCGTTCCTGATCAAGGGCGAGATCGAGAACAAGTACACGCGCCTGCAGAACCTGCTCGACGAGCACCGTCGTTACTTCATCAAGGTGAAGAACGCGACGCTGGTCGACCTGAACACCTGCGACCGCATCACGACGCCCGTGCTGCACATCAACATGGACGAGATCCTGCTCGCCCACGAGTTCCTCGACACGGCGAGCGATCCGCGCCAGGCCGAATTGTTCCGGCTGCAGAAGTTCCACAAGGTGCGCGTCTTCTTCACCGGGCACTTGAACCTCGAGGTCGGCGGCGAGGTGCGGCCGGGGTCGTACGAGGTCGACGATCGCTCGACGCGGCGCTTCTTCGCGATGCGCGCTCCGATCCTGCGCGGGTTCAATGCGCGCGAGGATCCGGATTTGAACCTGATGACGAAGCTGAGCTACGTGATCGTCAACAAGACGCGGTTGTCGTACATCTACGACTTCAACGGCGAGTAGCTGGCGCATCGGCGCTGCGTCGTAACGGCGCCCGGCCCGATCACGACACCGGCCGTCTCACGCGCATTGCGCGGGAGACGGCCGGTGTCGTGATCGGGCCGGGCGCCGTTACGACTACACTGCCCAGCGTGCGAAGCAGAGGGCATTGGGGTTTCACCGCGATTGCAACGGTTTCCGTGATCGGGCTGGTCGTGTTGCGTGTCTTCACGACGCCGGATCCGCACGGTCACGGCACGCACGAGCAACTCGGGTTGCCGCCGTGCTCCATGATGCAGCTGACGGGATTTCCTTGTCCAGGTTGCGGCGTGACCACGTCGTTTTCGTATCTCGTGCACGGCGATTGGAAGCAGGCAGTCGTCACACAACCGTTCGGCGTGCTGCTCGCCATCGGAGCCGTGTCGATCTTCGCGTGGGCAATGATCGAGACGTTGGGCGGCAGGGATGCGTGGGTCGACTTCCGCCGCTTCGTCAGACCGTGGATGTACGTGGGCGTCGGCGTCGCGATGCTTGCGGCGTGGGCGTACAAGATTGCCGCGCTGCGCGGCTGATCAATCGCGTTCCTGGGCCGTTCACGCGGCTCGAAGTCGCTTCACGGTTGCATGACGAACGTCAAACCATTCGACAAGCTGTGATTGAACGGCGGTGGGAAGCCCTGGTCGCGCGCCCACCATTGACAATGCACCACCGTCCCCGGCAGATGCACCTGCGGCAGCTGTACGCCCGCGGTGATCAATGCGTTGAAGTCCGTCGAGAGCACACCGCTGCAATCGTTCGCCGGAGCAGGGTTGCCGGCCGCGATCGTGCCGGGCGCGCGCTTGATCGGCGGCATGACGCAGAGCGTGCCGCCGGATAGCGGCGTACCTTTCGGGCCGTTGACGCCGTAGAAAAGCAGCCCTGGCTTCTGGTTGCGGACCTGCGAGGCCGAGATGACGAACCCCGAACCGGCGCTGACGCTCGCGAATCCGGTGGAACTGATCGACGGCGTGCAGCCCATCGAATTGAGCTTGCCCTGGCAATAGGTCAGCGGCGTCTGTGCCCCACCTCGCGCCAGCAAGGAGTGGACGATCGTTCCGGAATTCAAGGCGAGGTCGTCGCGACCGTCCTCGTCCAGGTCGGCAATGGGCGGTTTCAATGCGCTGGGCGCGCGGGATGGAGCAGTACCCGTGAACGCGCTGCCGTTCCAGCGCACTGTGATCAGCTTGCCTGTGCCGTCGCCGAGAGCGATCGAACGCGGGCCCAGCTCGTCGAATCTTCCTGCGGCGACCCACAAGGGGCTTGCGAACGAAATCGTCTGCGCGACCCCGAAAACCCCAGGGCTCGCAGCGGAATACACCAGCAGCCCACCGCCGATCCCACCCATGTAGTCGGCGACAGCAATGTCGATGTCCCCATCACCGTCGAAGTCCGCCGCGGCGACATCCTTCGCGTCGATGGCGGCGAGTGCGACGGGTGCGCTGAAGACTCCAGCTCCGGTCCCCCGCAGATAGGAGACCCCGCTCTGGTAATTGGCGGTCACGAGATCGGGGATCAGATCCCCATCCACGTCGACGACGATCACGGTCATAGGCGGGCCTCCCACAAGAACGAAATATCCCGGCGCGAACCCGCCGAGACCGTCGCCGAGCAGGATCTCCACTGCGCCGAGCACGGGACAGGTGACGAGCAGATCGCGGTCGCCGTCGAGGTCGAGGTCGGCGATGCAGGCGCTCTGCGGATTGTTGGGCACCGCCAGAACGATCGAAGCACCCAAGTTTCCCTGTCCGTCCCCCAAAACCACGCGCACGCTCGCGCCTGTAGAGTCGACCACGGCGACGTCCACGAACGAGTCGCCGTTCAAGTCGCCTGCGGCGATTCCGTTCTCGTAAGTCGGGAACAGGCGCGTGGAATGTCGCTGCAGATGCCCTGCACCGTCGCCGAGAAGGATCATCACCGACTTGTAGTTCGCGCCGGCTGTCGCCAGGTCGATGTGGCCATCCCCGTTGAAGTCCGCGGCTGCCGCAGTCACGGAAGGGAAGGGCAACCGAACCGAGTGATCGAACAGGCCTTCCAGCCGTCCATCGCCTTCGCGCAGCGCGAGGATCGAGCTCGAGCCGGTGAACTCGAACGCGATGGCCAGATCCGTACGCAGGTCGCCGTTCCAATCACCCGTCGCCATAGCCCGCGGGGGAAGCACGAACGCCAGCAGACTGGGCTGATTCTGGAACGTGCCGTTGCCCGCATTGGCGAAGAATCCGACCTGCCTCGAGCTGGGATCGACGATCGCCAGGTCCGGAAGGCCGTCGCCGTTCATGTCGGCGAGCGAGACTTGCTCTGCCCCGATGACCGAGTTGCTCAAGAGCTGCACGTTCTGGAATGTCGCCGGGGCTACCTGGTGCCAGATCGTGAATTCGTACCCGATGCCTCGCTCCCAGCACAGATCATTGTCTCCATCGCCATCGAGATCACCGGCGGCGACGAGACCGTCGTGGCCGATATTGGAGAAGGACGGGCCGGCGCTGAATCCGCCCAGCCCATCGCCGAAAAGAAGCGACCCCGATCCAGATCCGCATCCGGCGGCGATGTCGACATCCCCATCGCTCTCCAGATCCGCGAGCGCAAACCGCGAGGGTTGACAGGCAAGCGGGATATCCGTGGGAGTGCCGAATCCTCCGCCGGGAAGACCCAGCCAGACGCGGATGCCGGCCGGATTCGCGTTCGAGACCAACAGATCGGGCAGGAAATCGCCATTCAGCTTGCCGTTCGCGATCTCGAAGCTGCCCGCCGATGCGGCCAGGCTCGGGGCGGCCGAGAATCCACCAGCGCCATTGCCCAGCAGGAGCGAGATTCCACCTGAATCATCCAGCGTGGCGACGTCGATGTTGCCGTCCAGGTCGAAATCCGCGGTCGTCATCGACTGCGGACTCGAGAACGGTAGAGCGATCACCGGCCCCGGCTGGAATCTTCCGACGCCGACTCCGACGACCATCACCAGGTCGTTCGAAAACCGGTTCACATAGAGCACATCCTGGAGGCCGTCGCTCGTGAAGTCGGCGATGGCGACGTCCACCGCGCCGGTGCCGCCTCGGAACTCGGCAAGGCCGAACACGGTGGGGTCTTGCTGAGAGGCCAGAGCGCCGGCGGACAGTCCCATGATGGCCGCAAACAGGTGGTGATTCTTCATGACGCGTCTTCCTTGCTGCCGAATCGCGCGTCGCAAGCAGGACGCGCGGGTTGCCGATCCCCTGAGACCTCTGCTCGAGTCTAGTCGGTCCATCCCAGAGCGTTGCGGCGGTCCCGGTTTTCGTGCGCCTCCGAACGCGCAAGCGAAGCTGCTACTCGTCCTCGAGCGGCTCGTCGGCGAGATCTTCGCCGATCTTCTCGGTGGTGCGCAGCTCGTCGAGCATCTCGACGTAGCTCGCGTAGCGTGTCGCCGGAAGCTCGCCAGCTTCGACGGCGTCGAACACGCCGCAATCGGGCTCGTGGTCGTGCGAGCAATCGGGATAGTGGCAGCGGTCCTGAAACTTGACGATCTCGGGGAACAGGCCGCGCAGCTCGCCGGCGGAGAGGCGGTGCAGGCGGAATACGCGGATGCCCGGCGTGTCGATCACGTAGCCGCCCATTTCCAGCGGGATCAATTGAGAGTGCGCGGTCGTGTGTTTGCCCGCGTCCCAGTACTTGCTGATCTTGCCGACTTTCAGTTTCAGGCCGGGCTGGATCGCGTTGATCAAGCTCGACTTGCCCGCGCCCGACGCGCCGTAGAACACGCTGACGGCGCCGCGCAGACTGTCCGCGAGCTTGGAAACTCCGCGGCCGTCGATCGCGCAGGTCTCGATCCAGTCGACCTTCGCGCCGGCGTACGTCTCGCGGACCAGCTCGACGTCGTCCTCGCGCGCCAGGTCGATCTTGTTGAGCACGACCGTCGCGGGAATGCCCTGCCAGGCGCAGGCGGCCAGGATCCGGTCGGTGCGGTTCGACGAGAAACCAGGCTTGCCGAGCGAAGCGATCACGAACAGGTGATCGACGTTCGCGACGAGGACCTGCTCGCGCGGATCGTGGCTCGAAGCCGTGCGGCCGAGCCAGTTGCGGCGCGGAAGAACCTCCTCGATCGACGATGGCTTGCCCTCGAGGTCGACGCGCACCAGGTCGCCGACGGCCATCGGATTCTTCTGCTCCAGGCCTTCGAACAGCTTTCCGCGCGGCGCGCAAACGTGGATCGTCCCGGCCACATCGACGTGACAGACTTTCGCGTCGGTGCGCACGACACGTCCCGTGACGAATTCAGCCATACAGTCGCGGATCCACGGGGTCATGGTAGAACACCGCGCGACCATGGAGAAGGCTTTCGGCGAACCGCGCGAAACGATCCGTTCGGCGCAGCATCCGCTGCTCAAACGCGTGGGCGCGATCCTCGCGGGCGCCGAACGCGATGCTTGCCTGCTCGAGGGCGATCGATTGATCGACGATGCGCTGCGGAGCAACGTGGACTTCGAAGTCATCCTGGTTTCGACGGAGCGCGAAGATCGCGCGAGCGAGCTGGAACGGCTCGGACTTCGAGTGCAACGGGTCGACGGCGCGCTGCTCGCGAAGAAAAGCGCCCTGCGCGCCTCGCCGGGAATCGCCGCGATCACGAAGACGCCGCGTCCGCGGGCAATCACGGAGCTGGGCGCCGACAAGGATGCGCTGGTGCTCGTGGTCGCCGGCATCTCGGATCCGGGCAATCTCGGCGCCCTGGCGCGCAGCGCGGAGGCCGCGGGCGTTCGCGGACTGATCGTGATCGCGGGTGGGGCCAGCCCCTGGGGCGACAAGGCGCTGCGCGGGTCGATGGGCAGCCTGCTGCGCCTGCCGGTGTCGCAATCCGCGGCGGCCAGCGAGGCTGCGGAAGAGCTTCGCGCCGCTGGCTTTCGCCTCGTCGCCGCGGCGACGCGCGGGGGAAAGTCGCTCGCGGGTTTCGACTGGTCAGGGCGCGTCGCGCTGTGGATCGGATCGGAGACCGGCTTGAATCCGCGCGAGATGGGCTCATTCGAGCGCGTCACCATTCCGATGGCTGGAGCAGTCGAATCGTTGAACGTCACCGTCGCCGCTTCCTTGCTCCTGTTCGCGGCGGGACGCGCGGAAGGAACGCGGCCGTGAGCGATCTCTTCGGTTCCGAGCCCGAGCCCCGAGCTCGCGCGACGACGTCGAAAGCCGCGCCGCTCGCCGATCGCATGCGGCCGCGGACTCTCGCCGAGTTCGTCGGCCAGGATCAATTGCTCGGCGAGGGAAAGATCCTCGAGCGTGCTGCGGTGGGAGACATCTCGCAGAGCCTGATCCTGTGGGGACCGCCGGGCTCGGGCAAGACGACACTCGCGCGGCTGCTCGCGGCGGCGAGCTCGATGCGCTTCGTTCCGTTTTCCGCGGTGCTCTCGGGCATCAAGGAGGTGCGCGAGGTCATGTCCGAAGCCGAGCGCAACTTCGCGCGCGGCGGAGGGCGCACGCTGCTCTTCGTCGACGAGATCCATCGCTTCAACAAATCGCAGCAGGATGCTTTCCTGCCTTTCCTCGAGCGCGGCGAGATCCTGTTGATCGGCGCGACCACCGAGAATCCGTCGTTCGAATTGAACAGCGCCTTGCTGTCGCGCGCGCGCGTCCTGATCCTCGAGCCGCACCGGCCCGAGACGCTGGTCAAGCTCCTTCGAACCGCGGTGGAAGATCCCGAGCGCGGTCTCGGAAATCGCGTGCAGATCGACGACGCTTGCCTGCTGCGCATGGCCCACGCTTCCGACGGCGACGCGCGGCGCGCGCTGAACCTGCTCGAGACGGCGGCTGGCCTCGTCCCCGATGGCGCAACGATCACGGACAACGTCCTCGCCACCGCGATCCAGACCAAGGTCCTCGCCCACGACAAGGCCGGCGAGGAGCACTACAACCTGATCTCGGCGTTGCACAAGTCCGTGCGCAACTCGGACGACAACGCGACGCTGTACTGGCTCGCGCGACTCCTGCGCGGCGGCGAGGACGGCAAATATGTCTCGCGCCGCTTGATCCGCATGGCCGTCGAGGACATCGGTCTCGCCGATCCCTTCGCGCTGCGCGTGACCCTCGACGCCGCGGACGTCTTCCACCGCCTCGGCTCCCCCGAGGGCGACCTGGCACTGGCCCAGGCCGCCGTGTACCTCGCTCGCACGAAGAAATCGAACGCGGTGTACGTCGCCTACGGCAAGGCGGTCGAGGACGTCGAGCGCACGATGGCCGAGCCCGTCCCGCTGCACCTGCGCAACGCGCCGACCAAGTTGATGAAGCAGGCGGGATACGGCGCGGGCTACCGCTACGCGCCGGACGATCCCGACGCCGTGAAGGAGATGGTCTGCCTGCCGCCTTCCCTCGCGGATCGCCGCTATTTCAAGCCGCGGGAGTGAAGTGTCGTGCGCGGCGGAGCCAAGCCGTACACTCGCCCGTCATGAGCAATCCAGCGACGACCGTGCGGCCCGTGCGTTCGAAGGAGCGTTTCCTGGTTTTCGGTCGTCCGACGATCGAAGAGCCCGAGATTGCCGAGGTCGTCGACAGCCTGCGCAATTGCTGGCTCGGCACCGGCCCGAAAGTCGCGCGGCTCGAGCGCGATTTCGCGGCCTACAAAGGCGCGCCACAAGCCGTGGCGATGAACTCCTGCACCGCGGCCCTGCACCTGTCGATCCTCGCCGCGGGCCTGGAACCCGGCGACGAAGTGATCACGACGCCGCTGACTTTTTGCGCGACAGTCAACGCGATCCTGCACGCGGGCGCGACACCGGTGCTCGCCGACATCGACCGTCGCACACAGAACCTCGATCCAAACGCGGTCGAGCGCGCGATCACGTCGCGCACGCGCGCGATCCTGCCGGTGCACTTCGCCGGCCGCCCCTGCGACATGGATTCCTTGTGCGACCTCGCGGCGCGCAAGGACCTGGTGATGATCGAGGACTGCGCCCACGCGATCGAGACCGAGTACAAGGGCAAGAAGGCCGGCCGGTTCGGCGATTTCGGCTGCTTCTCGTTCTACGCGACGAAGAACATCACCACCGGCGAAGGCGGGATGGTCCTGACCCGCGACGAGGAGCAGGCGGCGCGGCTCAAGGTGCTCGCGCTGCACGGGATGTCGAAGGATGCCTGGAAGCGTTTTTCCGACGAGGGCTACAAGCACTACCAGGTCGTCGAGCTCGGCTTCAAATACAACATGATGGACCTGCAGGCCGCCATCGGCATCCATCAACTGCCGCGCATCGAGCGCTGGCTCGAGCGCCGCCGCGAGATCTGGCAGATGTACGAGCGCGCCTTCGCCGGCATGCCGGTCGAGCGTCCCGCGCCGCAGGAGCCGAACACGCGCCACGCGCTGCACCTGTACACGCTCTTGATCGACGAAGCGCGCACGAAGATCTCGCGCGACGGATTCCTCTCGGCGATGACCGCGCAGGGAATCGGCGTCGGCGTGCATTACCTCTCGATCCCCGAGCATCCGTATTACCAGCGCGAATTCGGCTGGAAGCCGGAGCAGTTCCCGCACGCGATGGAAGTCGGGCGGCGCACGGTCAGCCTACCGATTTCGGCCGGCCTCTCCGACGAGGACGTCGCCGACGTGATCACGGCGGTCAAGCGCGTGCTGGCCTGAACGACCCGTCGATGGCCGCCGGATCGGAGCCCTGGCTCGCGGAAGACTTCGCGCTCGAAGGCGTGCCGGCGATGGTCTCGCGCGCCGAGCAGAAGTATCTGTATTGGCTGACGCGCACGCAGTGGAGCGACGCGGGCCACGTGGTCGAGATCGGCCCGTGGCTCGGAGGCTCGACGCTGTGCCTCGCGCGCGGCATGGCGGCCTCGGGCCACGGCGCTCACCAGCTCCACGCCTTCGACAATTTCATCTGGCGCGAATTCATGGCGCGCTTCGCGCCCTTGCCGATCGCGGCGGGAGAGTCGTTCGAGCCATTTTTCCTCCGCAACGTCGAGTCGGTGAAGGAGCGCGTGGTCGCCCATGCGTTGACCTTGCCCGACGAGAAGATTCCTGGCGACGCGCAGACCGAGGAAGTGCGCGGCAACGAAGCGCCGCGCTCGCCCGCTTTCGAGTGGGACCGCGGCCAGCCGATCGAAATCCTGTTCGTCGACGGCGCCAAGTCCTGGCGCGGGATGCGCTGGCTCTTGAGCCGCGTCGCGCCCGCGCTGATTCCTGGCAAGACTCTGTTCGTCTGCCAGGACTTCAAGCACTGGGCGTCGTCGTGGGTGCCGTTGATGATGGCGCGCATCGAGAAGCAGCTGGAGCTCGTGCACGTCGTGCGACGCGGATCGACGGCGACGTTTCGTTTGCGCGCGCCGATCGAGTCCAGTCTCTTCGAGGGCCTCGTCGACGACGTCACGAAGCTCGACACGCAGTCCGCCCTCGCCGATCTGGAGCGCATGGCCGCCTGGATCGGCTCAACAGGCGACACGGTCGGCGCCGCGCACGTGCGACTCGGCGCGGTGCAGCTCCTCGCGCACCACGGCCGAGCGGAGGAGGCCCTGGCTCGTTTCGAAGCAATCCAAGGCCGCTGGCCGCTGCGCGGAGCCAAGGGACAATTGCACGACGCACGGCGCTACCTCGCGGCGCGCGGACTCGCGCCGACGCCCTATCGGGCCTGGAAAAACGTCCTGCGGATTCTTACTCCGGGAGCGGGACAATGAGACTTTGTACGCGCGCAATCGCGGGCAGTCCTCGCTAGGCTCGACCTCCACATGCGCGCCTTGCTGCGGGAAATCGAATACCTCTCGGTGCTTTTCAGCCGGCGTGTCTGGGGCTTCGAGCGCGGCGCCTGCGCGAGACTGGGCTGCGTCACCTCGAGGCTGGTGCCGCGGATCCTGCGCCACTACGGCGCGAGCGTCGGCGACGACGTGCGCGTCGCTTCGCCGCTGGTCGTGCACAATGCCGAGCGGACATTCGCGAACCTCACGCTCAAGGACGGAACCTACATCGGCCGCGATTGCCTGATCGACCTCAAGCAGAAGATCGAGATCGGCGCGCGAGTCACCCTGGCGATGCGCGTCACGATCATCACCCACATGGACGTCGGCCGTTCGTCGTGGAGCGAGCGCGGCTATCCCGCTTCGAGCGCGCCGGTGACGATCGGCGACGACGCCTACATCGGCGCGGGCGCGATCATCCTGCCGGGCGTGCGCATCGGCGCGGGTGCACTGGTCGGAGCTGCTTCGCTCGTACGCCACGATGTTCCAGCGGGCGCGCGCGTCGCCGGAGTGCCCGCGCGCGAACTCGGGCCAGGAACGGGGGCCGAGCTAGGGAATTCATAGAGCACAAGCATGCCAGGTCTGATGTGGAGGGTTCCAATCCCTTCGCCCGTTCCAGTCCTCTGACGTCGTTGCGGTGCTGGTGCCGTATGACACGAGAAAACTGGATAGACTTGCCCCCCGATCGCCGTCCGCTCCGTCTGGCTGCTGGCAGCGCCAACATGGGAGGACAGGATGCAACCGCAGGTGATCGTTGGCTCCGGGATGCCGCGGCACTCCGCGCCCTTGCGGCGGCCCTGACGAACGACGCCTCCGAGGCGGACGACCTGGTTCAGGAAACCTGGCTGCGCGGGCATCAGGTCGCTGTTGGCGCAGCCGATGCTCGAAGTTGGCTGTCGATGATTCTGCGCAATCTCGTTCGCGACCGACATCGTGAGAAATCGAGGCGCTCCCGGACAGAACGCGAGGCAGCGCGCGGAGAATCGCTTCCCAGTGAAGTGGAGGTCCTCGAAAGATTGGAGACCGCGAATCGGCTGACCGCCGAAGTGGCGCGTCTTGACGAACCCTATCGAAGCGCAATCCACCTGCGCTACTTCGAAGGGCTCCGGCCCGAAGAGATCGCGGAGCGCTCGGGTGCTCCGCTAGAGACCGTGCGATCCAGGTTGCGGCGCGGTCTGGTGCTACTTCGCGGTCGTATGGACCGCGCGTTCGGTGGCGATCGGCAAGCATGGTCCGTCTCGATCGCGGCGATCTCCGCGCCCAGCAAGTTGTCCACCCTCGAGCTGGCTTCAGGTGGGCTCGTTTCCGTAGGGGCTATCGTCATGAGCGCAAAGATCTACCTGGGTGTCGCGGCGGCAATCGTGATCGGTCTCGCCGCTTTCCTCCTGCGTCCAGGGCAGCACGCGGACATCCCGGGTTCGACGGTCCTGGGAGGGGCTGCGCCCTCTCCGACCGCACTGGGAAATGCGGGGATTTCGAAGATGCCGGACGAGGAGCAACGGCGCATCCAGGCGCAGAGCGGGAAGTCCGAGACCACGGACTCAAGCTTGGGGAGCGACTCGAGCCGCTATCGACAGAACCTGATCATCGTTCTCGACGAGGACTCGGTGCCGCTCGCGAATGCAACGGTCACCTGCAGCAACTGTGAGGAGGCGACGCCGATCACCACTGACGTTGCCGGCCAGTGCACGATCGGCGCACCTCGCGATGGCAGCTATGTTCGCTTGAAGTTGGACCATGAGGGTTACGTCCACGTTTCCACCGAAAGCTACAACCAGCCGGAGCTGACATTCAGGCTCAAGCGAGCAGTCACCCTCGCCGGCCAGGTGCGCGACGCCGACACCGATCAGCCGATTGCAGCGGCAAGAGTGGCGCAGATCCCAATGTTCTGCCGCGACTGCACGCCCGTCTGGATTGATGTGAACGAATCTGGCCAGTTCGACCTGACTGATTTCCCTTTCGACAAGGGAATGATCCAGATCGCAGCCTCCGGATATCCGCTTACATTTGAGCAAGTCGAACTGAATTCCACTTCTGATCGCGCTGCCAGGGTCTTCAAGATTTCGCGGGGGATTCAGGTTCGGGGGCGAGTCGTGGATTATGTGACACGACGCGGCCTGCCAGAAGCCAGTGCCTGTGAGTTCAGTTTCGACGCTGTCCCGGTAGGCGCAGACGGTTCGTTCGTAGTCTTGGCAAGGCCCAACTCCGAAGGTCTGATCCGGGTGCAGGCGACCTGTCCGGGACGCTGCCAACTCACCGCGACGATGCCGGTCACGCAAGTCGCGATCAATGGCATCGAACTACCTCTTCCCGCGAGTCCCATCCTGGTGGGCGTCGTGCGAGATGCTGAGGGCTCGCCGGTTGCAGGCGCAAGCGTGAGCGTTCGAGGAGACACGGCAAGGCGGCAACCGGCAAAGAAGCAATCCACCGCACCGGCAGGCCCAAGCCTCGAGGCTCCTCCGGGATTTCAGTACGAAGGGTATCGCGCCAGCGCCACTACCAACGATTCAGGCGAGTTCCAGCTCGTAGGCCTGGTGCCGTGGGCGGATTCGGCAGAGGCTGTCGTGAGCAAGCAGGGGTTTGATCGCCGGATCACACCACTCGCGACACTTCCGGGACCAGGCGAATCGATGCATGTGGATCTCCAGATCAAGCGCAAGCCTGGTGCCGTTGTGCAGGGCAGTGTTTGGTTGAATGGTCAGCCCATTGCTTGTGACGTGAAGTGGGAGGTTGGGCGCGCCTCGGGCACGACCATTTCCTCGTGGTGGGGCAAGTACACGCTCGAGGAAGTTCCCTCCGGTCGGCTCGTGGTGAAGGTCAGCATCCAAGGGGGCGTGGATGGACTGGAAGGATCGGTATTCGAATCCGAACTTCGCGAGGGCGACAACATCCACCACGACTTCGAGATGCGCTCCGCAACGTCGCCGATTACAGGCATCGTGCGCCTCACGAATGGCACTCCCATTGCGGGAGCTATCGTGCGTGCACAGGTCACACGCACCGACAAGAACCGGGAAGACACTCTCCGCCTGGCATCCCGCGAGGTGCGAACGGCGCTGGACGGTAGCTTTGAGTTGACGGTTCCAGATTCTGAACTGGCATTCACCGTCTCAGCCATGCTTGGTGCCGCAGTTGCCAAGCAAGAAGTCAAGCCCGGTTCGCGCGGGGTTGTACTGGAACTCGCTTGCAGTGGCAGCCTGAGACTCCGTGCCATCGACGCGAGGACCCGCGCCGTCGTGTCCCCAGCCGCCCTCTTTTGCTACGCGAAAGCTCCTCGGGAGCAATACTCGAGGGAGCTGGATTTCCCGAGCTCTCCTGACACGGACGAATGGTCTTCAATCCCAATCAAGGAAGGTCCTCTTCAGCTCCGCATCATCTCGAAGCACGGTGACTACCAGGCGTGGGGATGCGACACCGATATCCCCTGCGCGGGAGAGACTCGAATCGACTGCGTTCTCGAACCTGCGCTCTCTGCAACCATCGCTCTCCAGTCGTCAGCAGAAGAGGATGCGAGGCTTCGCATTTTCGTTGTCGAGCCGGAAGCTTGGGATGATGTTCGTGAGTGGAAGGACGATCGCGGGAACCACTACGATGGTGGGCCGCTCCTCCCCGGTGGAACGATGTTTTCCCGCTGCCTAGTCTTCGATGCAGAAGGTCGAGCAAAAGTTGGCGGGCTGAGTCCCGGTCGCTACTTGTTCAAAGTTCTGCCCGAACACTTCCCCCTTGAACCCGAGGGATTTGAAATCGGCGCAGGAACCGAACAGCCGATCGTCGTGAAGCGGAAGCGGTAGGAGATGCTGCGGGCTGTGCTCCCGCTACGCATTCTTCGCGCGCTTCCTCTTCGCAGGCGCTTTGGAGCAGATTCAAGACCGCCGGCCAAGTGATGACGTACAACGCCGCTTCGTCAACGGTAGTGCCCACTGCGATATCCTCTCCTCCACGCTGGTCGATCGGAAGGGTGGTGCGGCGGCGTGTCGTCGTCTGCGGGAGCGCGCCTCACGTCGAAGTCGGCGTGCCGCAGTTCTCCATTGACGAAACCCGTTTCGGCACGCGCGATAGGAGCGAACTCTGGTGGCGCGAAAGATCAGGGCCCTGACCGACCCGGCGTGATTTGGTCGTGGCTGGTAGGCTGGCTCGAACCATGTGGCGCCAAACCCTGCTGGCTGCGGTCCTGCCGCTGTCGTTCCACGATGGAATCCACGAGCGAATGCTCGCGACGCTCGACCGCGTCGAAGCAGCGCGCGGATTCGCCTCCGGGAGGTCGCATTGATTCAATTTTTCAAGCTCTTGCTCCTGTGCGCCAGCCTTGCACCGTCCGCTGTCGCTCACGATCAGCTCATCGCGCCCGGCTCGACTTGGAAGTATCGCGACAACGGCGTCGATCTGGGCATCGCATGGCGCGACCCGGCATTCGACGACAGCGGTTGGTCGAGCGGTCCGGCGCAGCTCGGCTTTGGTGACAACGACGAGCAGACGGTCGTCAGCTACGGGCCCAGCGCGTCGAACAAGTACATCACCACGTACTTCCGGCGCCAGTTCACGGTCGCGAATCCAGGGCTCTACGCAAGTCTGCGCGTGCGGCTCCTGCGCGACGACGCGGCAGTCGTGTATGTGAACGGCGTCGAGATCGTGCGCTCGAACCTGGATCCTGGCGTGCCGGTCACGTTCTTGTCGCAAGCGCTGACCGGGGTCACCCAAGCGGAGGAAGACACGTTCTATTCCTTCCATGCGCCGGCGGCCGCGCTGGTCGCCGGCAGCAACGTGATTGCCGTCGAGATCCATCAGAACAACCCCTCCAGCCCGGACCTCAGTCTGGACCTGGAGTTGATCGGCAACACGACGCCGATCCTCACGCGCGGTCCGTACTTGAATCTCGGGACACCTTCGTCCGTCGTCGTGCGCTGGCGCACGGACCATCCGATGGCAAGTCGCGTGAAGTATGGAAGCTCGCCCGGTTCACTCACGCAGACGTTCGACGCTCCGGCGCTCGTCGTGGAGCACGAGATCACGATCGGCGGCCTGGCGGCGGACACGCGCTACTACTACTCCGTCGAGACCCCGACCACGGTGCTCGCACCCGCATCCACGAATCAGTTCTTCCGCACGGCTCCCGCACCGGGCTCGGCGCAGCATTTTCGCGCGTGGATCGTCGGCGACTGCGGAGCGGCGGATGCGAATCAAGCCGCTGTGCGCGACGCCTACGCGAGTTGGACCGGCGCCAATGCAACCAATCTGTGGTTGATGCTCGGCGACAATGCCTATGAATGGGGGACCGACGAAGAGTATGAGAACGCCGTGTTCAGCAGGTACGGCGCGATGCTCCGAAAGAGTCCGCTCTGGCCGACGCGCGGCAATCACGAGACGATTCCTGGCGTTCATTACGGCATTTTCTCCATGCCTGCGGGTGGCGAAGCCGGCGGCGTGCCGTCGGGCACCGAAGCGTATTATTCGTTCGATTGGGCCAACGCGCACTTCGTATGTCTCGATTCGGAGGGCTCCGATCGTTCGGTCGGCGGCGCGATGTACACCTGGCTGCAGGCGGATCTTGCGGCCAACGCGCAGGAATGGCAGATCGCGTTCTGGCATCACCCGCCGTACACCAAGGGCTCGCACGATTCCGACACCGACCTCCAACTCATCGAGATGCGGCAGAACTTCGTGCCCCTGCTCGAAGCGTACGGCGTCGACCTGGTGCTTTGCGGACACAGCCACTGCTACGAGCGCAGTTTCCTGCTCGACGGTCACTACGGTGATTCGACGAGCTTCAACAGCTCCATGAAACGCGACGGCGGCAGCGGGAACCCGGCGCTCGATGGAGCCTACAACAAGCCGAACGGTCCGCACGGCGGGACGGTCTACTGCGTCGCGGCTTCGGCGGCCAAGTTGGAACCCAACGGGCTGCTCGATCACCCGGCGATGCACATCGCGACGTATCGCCTTGGATCGCTGGCGCTCGACATCACGGGTGGCGTGCTCGAAGCGAACTTCATCGACCCCACAGGCGTCGTCGCCGACCGATTCGTGATCCTTCACCCGAGTTACACGGGCACGTATTGCAAGGCGAAGGTCAATTCACTGGGCTGCACGCCCGCAATCGGATCGAGCGGAATACCCAGCGCCACGAATCCGACGCCGTTCACGATCTCGGGTGTCAACGTCATCCCGGGAAAGGTCGGGATCTTGCTCTACGGTTTCGCTCCGGCCAGCACGCCGTTCAACGGCGGCAAGCTGTGCATCGCGCCGCCGGTCAAACGTATGCCGGGACAACTCGCGCGCGGCGTCGGGATTTGCGGCGGACTCTACAGCGACGATTTCAACGCGCGAATCCAGTCCGGAATCGATCCAGCGCTCCAGACCGGAGTCACGGTCGATTCTGAATATTGGTACCGCGATCCGTCGGCGAGTTTCGGCGTCGGCCTTTCCGACGCGCTGCAATTCACGATCGGAATTTGACGGTGCGGAGCCGGGCTCGACTCCGCAGCACATGTCGCGTATTGAACAACCTTGCCAGGGTTGATGTCGCGGGTTCAAGTCCCTTCGCCCGCTCCAGTCTTTCGGCGTCGTTGCGGCAATTCGTGCCGCGACGCGCTTCGCTCAGACTCCGATCCCTTCGCAGGAGGGGATCTTCGTATAGCTTCCGTCCTCGTTGTCGATCCTGATGATCGTGCACATGCCCGGTTCGTTGCAGGCAGGGCAACTGCCGACGGTGTTAGGAATGAACGGCGGCGTGGTCGGAACTTCGAGGTCACAGCACTTTTCGGTGGTCGAACCGCCGCAGGCGCACGTTGCCCAGGCCCAGTCGTGAAACATGCTCCACCGGTAGTTCTTCTTGCAGCCCTTGGTGCAGTCCTGGGTGACGCACGTGATGCTGATCGTGGGAGGATTGCCGGGGAAGACGTCGTATTGCGTGAGGCATTCCTGCCACGGATCCGAAACCTGGGTGTTCGAGCGCATGTTCGACGCGGTGAGCGCGAGGCCGACGAGCATCAGAGTTCTAAGCATCTTGATTCATCTTTCGAAAGGATCGGATCATCGACTCCCAAAGGATCTGCGACGCGGATCCTATCCGCCTCGACCGCCCAGTCTACACCCTGCCGCCGAATCAGAGGTCGACGCGCGTCGTCGAACCCCCGGCCACTTGGACTGTGCGCGCCTCCTTGGACGCCCTCGGGTATTCCAGACGGATCGAGTATTCGCCAGGCTTCACGAAAGGCAGGCGATAGGGGGGACGTGCAAAGTGCGCGGTCATGCCCGCGAGCCGTTGCGTCCGGGATGCATCGATCGACGGCTTTCCAGGGCCGATGAAGATGCTCGCCGCGCCGTCGTAGTTTGCGCCCGGTTCATCGCGCACTGCAAATTCGATCGCTCCGGTGCCGTCAAGCGGGATTTCCAATTGCACCAATTCGGTTCCAATGTCGAGTTCGAGTGATGGCTCGCCGGCGGACGGATACCTGAAGAGCCCGCCACCGAGTTCGAACGCGACTCGATAGTGGCCCCGCGGCAGATTCTCGATCCGTTGCGCTCCCGGACCGAGCCGCGGAAACTCGTGCACGAACTGACCGTAGCTCTTGCTCAACATCAACAGCTGCGCGCGGATGCCTGGCGCGGCGTCGGCTTGCTGCGGCGCGCCAGGCAGCCGAAAGCGTACTTCGATCGCGCCTACGCCGGTTGGAACTCGAACCAGCGTGACCGCGTTGCGGCCCAATCCGCGGACGATCGGACTGAGTTCGACCTCGACTTCGGTGGGCTCGAAGCCGACCCACCGCATTCCGAGATGGATCGGACCGACCGTAGCTCGGAATTGCGGCGACTGCGCCAGCAACAAAGTCTGGTTCTTCGCCAACGCGAGATCGAACTTCGAGATCGCGACCAGACGTGCGGACCAATCGACGCCCGACAGCAACTCCAGCGAGGCGTCCTCGACCGTGACGCCCATGCCGCCGCTCACCTCAGCGGCCTGGCTGAGATCCACGGGCACTTGGAACTCGTCCACGAACTCGACGATCGATCCGTAGGTCGGGTAGACGACGATTCGTTCGTCGCTCGCCCCGGCCTCAACGACGTGTTCCGCGCCGGCGCCGCGCGAGAGGCAGCCGTTGCCTGCGGCGAGCAGCACAAACCTCGACTCCGACGGGACGTGTTGGAATTCGAAGTAGCCCTGCGCATCGCTCACAACCTCCAGGCGTTCCGGGTCCTGCGGCGGAAGCAGTTTTTCGGCCGCGAAAACCTCCTCGGCAACATGCTCGCGAACGGCTGCCACCCGACTTGAACCCACGCGCTGTCCGTTGGGATACTCGACCCAGCCCGAAATTGTCTTGCCGCGCTCGAGCACGAGTTCAACCACGCCTCGGTTCGCGTCTTCCACGTACTCGCGCGCCGTGGCGAATCCATCGAGCGATGCGACGATCGACGCGCCTCGCGCTCGTTCGATCGCAAGCGGTAGGACGCCTTCAGCATCGGTCCGACCGACGAGTTCGACTGTGTCCCCCGAACGCAACCAGATCATGGCCTCAGCGAGCGGCGCGTGATGCTGATCGCAAACGTGTACTTCGAAGCCGTGGGCCGGCTCATTGCGCGCCGGCGTGTTTGGCGTGCCGGCAAGACTCGTTCGCGCGTCGGGTGGGACCGATTCGAGCGCGGAGTCACGCGGCCTCGAGCTGGGCCCGTCGATCACAAGTGATTCAGCAATCGCGCCGCGAGACGACCTCGAGCGCCAGGCGAAGGCGGCGATCAAGGCGCATGAACCCAGCAACAGGAGCGCGACCGCGAACTTCAGTTTCCGCCTGGACAAGGATTTCATGCGCATCGGCACGGGCCACGGTAACACGGACGCACGGCCCAGGCCTTCACTCGACGGATAGGGCACGCGCGCAAGCTCCTGTGCGTCCCGAAAACCCGATCCGCGAACCCGCCGCACGACTACCGACGGAATGCAGTGGAAATGCCGGACCCAGAAACCGCGCGCATGATCCCGTCAGGGCCGGTTAAAACCCTCACACCTCTCAGGTCAGGCTAGCCCCGTCCCGAGGATTGACCCGAGCGGATCTCGCGCTCGACACGCTGGAGCAGTTCGGTCATGTGGGTCATGGTCGTGTCGAATCCGTAGGGCTCGGCGCTCGCGCGAGCGGCCGTTTGCGCCGCGACGACTCGCGCGCGATCGTGCCAGCTCTCCATCGCGGCGGCGAGCCGAGTTGCATCGCAATCGCCGGGGAGGATCAGGCCGGCAGCCGGTTCGCGCACCAGCTCCGAGGCGCCGGCGGCTTCGGTGGTGATCACCGGCGTGCCGCAGGCCAGGGATTCGAGCACTGTGAAGGCGAAGCTGTCGTAGTGGGTCGGCAGCACGTGGACGTCGCAGACCGCAAGCAAACGCTCGGGGTCGCGGCGCTCGCCAAGGAAAAGCACGCGTGTTTCCAGGCCGAGCGCTTTCGAGCGCGTCTCGTAGTTGGCCTGGCTCGAATCGCGGCCCGCGATCCACAGTTGCGCTCGCGGATGCTGCGCCGCGAGCAGGGCGAAGGCGTCGAGCAGGCGCTCGAGTCCTTTGCTCGCAAAGCCCTTGCCCAGGAACAGGTAGACGAAGTCATCAGGCTCCGCGCCGAGCTCCTTCGTGCGCCACGATGTGCCAGCGGGCGCCCGCGTCGCCGGAGTGCACGCGCACGAGCTTGGGCCAGGAGTGGGGACCTAGCCATGGAATTCATAGCGCACAACCTTGCCGAGGTTGATGTCGAGGATTCTACTCGCACCTCGAAGCCGACCAGACCGCGGCGCGATCGAGAATCTGCCACCGAGTGCGCCCTCGAAGCCGGCAGCGAAGTTGAGGCTGGCATGACCGATCCCAATAGACCGCGCGTGAAGTTGACCGCCGCTACGACGTGAAGATGAAAGCCGCCGTTGTCGAGTCGTTTGATCACGCACCTCGGTACGGCGAATTCCATGAGCCTGTCGCCCAGGCGGGCGATGTGATTGTTTACGTGCACGCGAGCGCGGTAAGTCAGCTCGTTCGCGCGCAAGCTGCCGGCAAGCACTACACGAGTGGCAAGCCACCATTCGTGCCCGGCGTCGACGGCGTCGGCCGACTGTCGAACGGACAACGGGTCTACTTTGCGTTCCCTCGGCCGCCGAATGGTGCGATGGCCGAACGAGTCGCCGTGAGCACAGCTAACATTCTGCCTTTGCCTGACGACGTCGACGACGTGACGGCGGCCGCCATTGCCAATCCGGGCATGTCGTCGTGGGCGGCGCTCACCGAGCGCACCATGCTGCGACGCGGCGAGTCCGTGTTGATCAACGGCGCCAGCGGTGCCTCCGGGCGATTGGCCATCCAGATCGCCAAGTATCTTGGTGCGGCACGCGTGGTGGCCACGGCACGAAATCCCGGGAGTGAAGCTGACCTGCTGGCTCTCGGCGCTGATGTGTTCGTGCCACTCAGTCTTCCGCCCGCCGCGCTGACTGATCGCTTCCGCCACGAGTTCACCCTCGGTGTGGATGTCGTACTCGACTATTTGTGGGGAGCGTCAGCGGAGTCGCTGCTGTCGGCCGTCACCGGACATGGCACCGGCAACGCCGCGCGCCGCGTACGGTTCGTCAATATCGGATCCATGGGAGGAGCAGTGATCCCGCTCGAAGCCGCGTCGTTGCGCAGCAGTGGATTGGAGCTGTGCGGCAGTGGTCTCGGCAGCTTGTCGAACGCGGCCTTGATCCGAGCGATCGGGGGTGTGATGCAGGCGGTTCGGAGCGCAAAGTTGCGGATCGCCGTCGAAGCCGTCCCGCTCAGCAGCGTGAAACAGGTTTGGGCGACTCGAACGGCAGCAAGGATCGTGCTTCAGGTGTGACGTGCGATGGACTCACCCGCCGGTTTCGACGCGCCGACCGCACCGGCCGAGGCTGGTGCTTGCCACAACAAGGGGCGACCGGCACCGGCAAGCTCGACGCAGAAGCGGTCCTGAACTACGTACGGAACAACTCCGGCCAGAAGGGCGCGGTGACCGCGGCGGAGTTTGGGACGGACACCGCCACGCTGCGCGCGATCATGAAGCGACAGGCCGCGACTGGCGCGATCGGGACGGAGGGCCTGCAGCTTCACGACGGACCCCGCTCTCCCCAACCCAGCGCGGCACTGCTACGCTGGCTGGAGGACGACGCGATTGGATCTCCCATCCGCCGCCCCTGAGTATCCAAGGAAAGCGCTGCCATGGGCCAATCCGTCCGAAGCGTGCTCGCGATCTTCTCTTTGCTCGCCGTCCTCAACGATGCCGCGAGCGCGCAGACAGCGCTCGTCAGCTGGGGCGACCGCGCCTTCGACAGCCGCTGCAATGCCGAAACTTTCGTCGGCATCGACGCCGGTGGCTTGCACACACTCGCCCGACGCGCCAACGGTACGGCCGCGGCCTGGGGGAACAACGGCAACGGTCAGTGCAAGCTGCCCGGCTTGCCCGTCGGCCTGCTGTATGTCGACTTCGCTGGCGGCGGGCATCACACGCTGGCGCTGCGCAGCGACGGGACGGTCGTGGCCTTCGGGCGCAACTTCGATGGTCAGTGCAACGTGCCCGTGCTCCCCGCGGGCCTCTCGTATGTCGAAATCGAAGCGGGCCTCGCCCACAGCGTTGCAAGGCGCAGCGACAATGCGCTGCTGGCCTTCGGGCTCAACACCGACGGTCAGTGCAACGTGCCCACGCTCCCAGTCGGCCTCGTTTACGTCGACGTCTCGGCGGGACTCAACCACACGCTCGCCCGGCGCAGCGACGGATCGGTCGTGGCCTCCGGCAACAACAGCTTCGGCCAGAGCAGGGTGCCCGCGCTGCCCAACGGCCTCTCGTACGTCGAAATCGCGGCGGGCGACTACCACAGCGTCGCGCGGCGCAGCGACGGGTCGGTCATCGCCTGGGGCTTGAACACGGATGGCCAGTGCAATCTGCCGGCCCTGCCTGTCGGGCTCAGCTACGTCGAGATCGCCGCGGGCGGCAGCCACACGCTCGCACGTCGCAGCGATGGCGCGCTCGTCGCCTGCGGTCGCAACTTCGAGGGTCAGTGCAACGTCCCTGCGCTTCCAGCCGGTCTCAGCTTTGTAGAGATCGCGGCGGGCGTCGTCCATAGCGTTGCGCGTCGCAGCGACGGCTCGGTCGTGGACTGGGGATCGAACGGCGACGCCCAATGCAACGTGCCGCCGCTCCCCGCCGGCAGCTCCTGGGTCGAAATTGCATCCGGCGGCTATCACACCCTCGCGCGCCGCAGCGATGGCGCGCTCAGCGCCTTCGGTTCGAACGATTCAGGTGAATGCAACGTGCCCGCACTTCCGGCGGGTCTGACCTACGTCGAGGTCGATGCAGGCGTCGGGCACAGCGTCGCGCGTCGCAGCGACGGCTCGGTCGTGGCCTGGGGATCCAATTTCAGCGGGCAGTGCAGCGTTCCCGCACTTCCGGGCGGCCTGAGCTACGTCGAGACCGCGGCCTTCAGTCGCAGCAGCGTCGCGCGGCGCAGCGACGGGTCGGTCATCGCC
>DATHET010000111.1:0-3756 GCA_035490315.1 Planctomycetota bacterium | reverse complement strand
CGTCTACGCCTTAGAAGCCGAGCGCTTCGAGCGTATGTACGAGGAAGTCGAGACCGGGCGTTACGAACTTCCACTACTCGTCGAGGCCAGGCAAGCGGTGTCCTGTGGCCAGTTGGCGCGGGGAGCGAGCTATGAGCCCGGCGACTATCTGATCCGCACCAGCGGGAGCCCGCTCGACGGTTTCTTCCTAAACGCAGATCGATTCGCGGCGGCGTACGAACTCGTTCGTGAGCACGATCGAGTCCCGACGATCATCGGCGGTAAACGGTACCGAGCATTCATAAGCTACAGCCGCGCGGATGCACGAATCGCCACTCGAATCCACCGAGGACTGGAGCGGTTTCGGGTGCCCCACGACTTCGCTAAGGACGGCTCTCGCAGACTCGGACGCTTCTTCAAGGACGACGATGAGTTGGCCGGGAGCGAGCACCTCGGCGCGGCGTTGAATGGCGCGATCGACGACTCGGAGCACCTAATCGTCATCGCCAGTCCAGATGCTGCTCGTTCGAGGTGGGTGAATCAGGAGATCATTCGCTTCAAGCTCCGGAGACGGACCAAGGTCCTCGCGGTAATCGCTCGCGGCTGGCCGGACAGCGGCAATTCAGCGACAGAGTGCTTCGCGCCCGCGCTTCTCCGTGCCGTGGACGCTCGCGGACACCTGACCGACGAACGGGGCGACCCGCCGCTGGCTCCGGATCTGAGGGCCGAAAGCACCTTGCGCGTCATCGTGCGACTCGCGGCTGGGCTGCTCGATGTGCCTTTCGACTCACTCTGGAAACGCGAGAAGCGCCGCCTGCGACAGCGTCGGGCCTCGGTCGTGGCGGCCGCGAGCATCCTCAGTTGCGTCGTCATGTTGGCCCTGATTGCCGTTACGAACCGGACGGATGCAGCCACACTGCGGGCGCGCTCCGCGCGCCTTAGCAACGAGCAATGGCGTTTCCACGCGGAAGCCAGCAAGTTCGATCCCGCGTTCCGCGCTGCACTGGCCGCGTCGGTACTCGATCCTCCTGGCCCCGGAGAGTCCTGGGACCTGCGCTTACCGACCGAGACGACCTCGTACGCGCTCGCGCTATCGGGTCGGATCACGGCCTGTCGTCGAGTGTTCGGCGACTATCCCGAACTGTCGCAGCGCGGCAACTACCGTGACGACATCCCGGGAGCAGATCCGACGCGCCGCCTCGCACTCCAAGTTAGCCCTGAGGTGCGGGACATCTGCTTCTCGGGGGACGGGAAGCGGATCGGGATGTGCACGTCCGATGGACGATTGATCGTGAGAGATCTCTCGTCCGATGTCGTCCTCCTAGAGAAACGAATTGAAGGCGATAGCGGATGGTCGCGGATAGGGATGGACGAGTTCGGTCGCACGGCTCTGGTGAGTGGCAATGGTCGCATGCATGTCGTGGACATCGGAATTGGGATGGTGAGGACGGTCGCGACAGCGCCGGGGCTAACGGGCGTATCCGAGATCGAATGGGTCGAAGGTCACTGGCGGATCGCCGGCTCTGGGAGCAACGGTGCAATCGTCGGCAACTTCGCTCCTGACACGGGCACCGTCGCGGACATGGTGAGACTCACCAATCTCACGCCCTACAACAGCCATGCGTTCGCGGGCTCGCGCTTTGTCGGATACGACTCCTCCATGGGACTACTGCCGGTGAACATTGGAGGCGGCAGTCCGACGCCCGTCGAGTGGGATGGTCTCGCAAAGGGAGTTGGACAAGTGAAGTCGATCGCCCTCAGCGAGAGTGGCCGCATCGTCGCATTGGGTGGAAACGGAAGCGGAAGTAGCTTTGGGTCGCCCATTCAGATCATCGACGTTAACGACCGGGTAGAACTCGCAAGACTTGAAGGACACACCGGAGAGGTGTACGCGATGGACTTCCGAGCTGGCTCGGACCTGCTCGCGAGCGGTGGCTCCGACTTTGTCGTGCGGCTCTGGAGCGCACGGGCAGGCCGCGAGCTCCTTCGCTTGGCGGGGCACCTCGGAGACATCCAGGCCTTGAAGTTCAGTCGAGACGGCTCGCTGCTTGCGACCGCGGCGTCGGACGGCATGGTGCTGGTGTGGGACCTGTCCTGGCTCGACAAGCTGGAAGAGCAAGGTCTGTCGGCAGCCGTGTCCGAGAAGCCCAGGTCCCCCTGGGAAGCGCAGCCGACGGTAGTCACGCCGAGCGAGCGCGAAGCGATAGAGTCATTCAAGGGACGCCCGTGGGACATCCGGGACTGGCGCAATCCCGATTCTCTCGCCGGTCACATGCAGTCGGTGCGTACCGCGCTCGTAAGGTGGCTCGGGTGGTCCATCCTGGACTATCATTCAGATCCGGACTGGGCCGGGACCCGGTGAACTTCTCCCTTCTATGGATGCCCATCGCCTTGCGCCATGCCCGGATCGGGTGGCCCGTGAACCCGGTGAGCAGCTCGAGGTCGGCCGACGTTATCGGGCCAAGGAGCAGGGCATCAGTCAGCGCGCGTTGCTTCGGTGCTGGCGCAGTCGTCGTTCGCGGCTTTCCCTCCGGCTTCAGCCCCGCCACCTCCTCGGCGTCGGGGAGGACGCCGAGGAGGTGGCGGTGGGGGGGCCAGGGGCACGCCGGACCTGTGATTCACTGACTTGGCAGGCGACGGCCACGACGAGGACCGCGTCGGCCCCAACGGCATCGGGAGGACCTCTCCTCCCGTAATTGAGACGAAGGCAGTTCCCACGCGACTTTTCGGACCTGCAACGTCAGGCTCAGTCGTTCTCGGTACCGTCATCTGCTCAGGTCTCAGGCGTGATCACCCTTGCTCGTGAGCACGCGGCTTCCTTCCCAGAAGAACCCAGGTGCGCTCCATCCTTGCCCCGCTCTTCGGCCGAGTCGTTCACGGACCGGCCGAAGTCCGACCCGAACGCGGCGCCAGTCACCGCGCTCGACGCCGCGCCGACGAACGGAGCCGAGAGCTTCACGGCCCGGCCGAAGCTCGATCCAAGCGCCGGCCGTCAACGCGCTCGAGGGAGCGCTGGCGAAGCGCACCGAGAAGTTCACCGCCCAGCCGAAGACGAAACCCGACGGGAAGTATCACCGCGGGCCGAGCGTTGTGCCGCCGCCGATTACAGCCGAGCCCGCAGTCGGCGATCTCGAAGTCCACTTCATCAAGGTCGGCCAGGGCGACTCGAAGAATCGTTTCACCAGGGCGTGATACGCCAATGCCGTACTGAGCGTCTCATGAAACCGCTGAAGCCAGCCGAAGTACCTGCCACTGCTCGTATTGCCTCTCCCGGAGTGCAGGTGCTTCGATTTGGTGATCTGGAGTTGGATCGGCGCTCTATTGTGGCGCGGGGTCCGAGGGGCCTGATCGACCTCAGTCTCGGTGAATTTCGGGCCTGTTCGCTGCTCACAGAAGCCGCAGGAGCGGATGTAACACAGGTTGAGCTGGCAGCAATATGCAGAATCGAGGGTCAGAACGGGCGCCATGCAGTCGAGCTGACCATCAGCCGGTTGCGCTCCCAGCTGCATCGCAGCGGAAGCACAGTCACCGTCTCAGCAACTCGAGGGATCGGCTGGAGGCTAGTGGCGCCTGCCACAAGTAAGAATCAATCGACTTGAACCTGCACGAGCGCCGCAAAGTCGAGCGCCTAGTGTCCTGAGTTGGGGATACGGTGACAAAAACGCGCGACAGACTCAGCGAAGTGGTGCCGTGGCGAACATAGTCGGGCGGAGATCTTCCGGGGTGCACCGCGTCTCGGTTCGTCAAGCAGCCCTTGCCGGCGGTGGTTTGCGAAAC
>DATHET010000110.1:0-11966 GCA_035490315.1 Planctomycetota bacterium | reverse complement strand
CGGTGCATCCGCGCGAGCCAATCACACTCCATTCGGCATTCAGGAAGGATCGCCGCACGCAACGCCTTGTAGGTCGCGGCGTAGGATCCCCCCTCGCGAGCGAAGCCGAGCCGCACCAGGGCTCGCACGCCGTTCGATTCGAGGGCCGGGACCGCGAGACGTCTGGTGAACAGCAGGATCTTCTCGGCTCCCGGCGCGCCGATGCCGGGGTATTTCTTCAAGGCCGCGAGCGCCCGCTTCGGATTGCGATCGAGGAACTGATCGAGGTCCCCGCCATGCTCGCGCTCGGCGATGTCGGCGGCGAGTCGCATCTCCGCAGCGCTTCGCTCGGGGTGCATTCCACAAGCAACGCGTGCCAGGCCGGCTTTCGGTGCGGCCAGGATCGCTCGCGGAGTCGTACCGAACTCCGTCGACAGGGCGCGGAACGCAGCCGCGCGGCGCTCGTCATCGGCGAGGTAAGCGACTTTCTCCCACAGGATCCACTCGAAAGCGGTGCGGACTCCGCGCGGCGGCGAGGGCGCGCCGTAGTGCTTCTCCAGCGTCGCGAGCAGACTCGGCAGGCGCTGGGAATTCTTCGCGAGCATGGCGCTTGGGAGTCGCGCCGAAAGCTCAGGTCCGCGAACCCGCGAAACGGGCCTTGTACCAGTCCACGGTGGTCGCGAGTCCCGTGCGCCAGTCGATCTTAGGTTCATAGCCGAGCACGCGCCGCGCGCGCTCGATCGAGGCCACCGAATGCAACACGTCCGCGTTGCGCGGCTCCTCGTAGCGCGGCTCGCAGGCCACGCCCAGGCGCTCGCACACCGCGCGGTAGAGCTTGTTGACCGAGATGCTCTGACCCGTACCTACGTTGACGATCGTGCCCGGAGCCAGGTCGCGATCGACCGCGAGCAGATTGGCCGCGACGACGTTGTCGATGTACGTGAAATCGCGCGTCTGCTCGCCGTCGCCGTAGATCGTCGCCTGCCGGCCCTCGAGCAGCACCTTGGCGAAGATCGCGATCACGCCCGTGTAGGGCGAGTCGTCGGCCTGGCGCGGCCCGAAGATATTGAAATAGCGTAGGGCCACGGTGCGGATGCCGTGGCAGTTGCCCCACACCTGGCACAGATGCTCGCCGGCGACCTTGCCCGACGCGTAGGGCGAGAGCGGAGTCGGCAGCATCGTCTCCACCTTGGGCAGCTCGGTCGAGTTGCCATAGGCGGCGGAGGACGCGGCGAAGACGAAGCGCTTCACGCCCGCCTCGCGCGCTGCCTCGAGCATGCGCAGCGTGCCCGTGACGTTGACCTCGTAGCTCTTGAACGGATCCTTGACGCTCTGCGGCACCGACACCTGGGCAGCCTCGTGGAAGATCGCGCTCACCCCCCGGCAGGCCTGGCGCACCGCCGTGGGATCGGTGATGTCGCCCTTCTGGAAATCGACGCGTCCCGCGACCTCGCCCAGGTTCTCGTGCTTGCCCGTGGACAGGTTGTCGAGCACGCGCACGCTGTCGCCGCGTTGCACCAGGGCCGTCGCGATGTGTGAACCGATGAATCCGGCGCCGCCAGTGATCAGGTAGAGACTCATGCAGACCGGTAAGGATGCGGCGAAGGGCCCGAGGGAACAAGCACGGACTGGTGGTTCGGTCGGACGCCCCCGCAACCTGAATCTTCCGGCCAATTCCCGAGGCAGCTGATCGGGTGAACCAGGGCTTCGCCATCCATCGCGATGCCAGGAGCGCGGTCCACGCGGACGCACGGGACCCAAGGAAAATCTCCGCTGGCCACTTGACCGGCGCGTTTTCCGTATCTATCTTGGTTACTCAATGGCCGCCAGCACCCGTTTCGCCGTCGCCGTGCACGTGCTCGTCGCCCTCGCCTACCTGGGCGAGCAGGGCGCCACGAGCGAAGAGCTCGCGAGGAGCGTGAACACCAATGCGGTCGTGGTGCGCCGCCTGCTGGGAGCCCTCGCGAAGGCGGGCCTGGTCAGCGGCCGCGGCGGTCGCAGCGGCGGCTACACCCTGGCGCGCGCGCCCGGCCGCATCACCCTCGAGCTGGTTTTCAAGGCCATCGAGCCCGAGGGCGTGCTCGCCCTGCACGAGAATCCGACCAACCGCGCCTGCGAGGTCAGCTGCCAGATCAAGGGACTGCTCGGGACCGTGTTCGACGGCGCCCAGAGGGCTTTCGAGCAGCGCCTGCGCCGCACGAGCATCGCCGACCTGGTCGGGCAGACCCGCGCGAGGACCTAGACCACCCCTCCCACCGAACACCGCCTGCGCGCGGCCCATTCCGTAACCACATCAGTTTCACGATAGAAAGGATCCAGCCATGTCCAGTTCCACAGCTCAACGTTTCCAAGGCAAGGTCGCGGTCGTCACCGGAGGCAACAGCGGCATCGGGCTCGCCGCGGCGAAGGCCTTCGCGGCCGAGGGCGCCCGCGTCGCAATCCTCGGTCGGGATGCACAGACACTCGCCGCAGCAGCCAAGGAGATCGGCCCGGCGACGATCGCGGTCCAAGGCGACGTCGCGAAACTCGACGACGTGGAGCGCTTGATCCGAGAGGTGAACAAGAAGGCTGGCCGCATCGACGCCTTGTTCGTCAACGCCGGCGTGGGCAATTTCCTGCCGATCGAGACCGTCGACGAGGCGAATTTCGACCTGACCTTCGGCGTCAACGTCAAAGGCGCGTTCTTCACGATCCAGAAGGCCCTGCCCTTGATGCCACGCGGGTCGTCGATCGTGATCAATGCCTCGAGCGTGGTCGAGATGGGCATGCCGGCCTCCTCGGTCTACACCGCGAGCAAGGCCGCCGCGAATTCACTCGCCAGGTCGCTGACCAGCGAGCTCGCGCCGCGCGGCGTGCGCATCAATGTCGTCAACCCGGGCCCGGTCGAGACACCGATTTTCGGCCGCATGGGGCTCGACGCCGACAACACCAAGAAGATGCTCGCCGGCATCCAGTCGCAGGTGCCGCTGGGACGGATGGCCAACCCCGAAGAGATCGCCTCGGTCGTGCTGTTCCTCTCCTCCGAGGAAGCTTCGTTCGTCCACGGAGCCGCACTGCTCGTGGACGGAGGCATGAGCCGCGGCTGAAAAGGCGTGGAATCCTGCTGTATTTCGATTCCCGGCCCCGGCTCCGGCCAGGGTCGGGAATCGATTCTCAGCGGATCCCCTCGAAGGCCCGGAGGTGATCGAGGCTTGACATGGAACAGCGGGAATCGCGAGCTAGCGGCCAGTCCCTTTCCCCGGAGGTATTCATGGTCGCTTGGTCTGATCTGATTCTCCCGATCCTGCTCTCAGCCGCGTTGATCTTCGTCGCAAGTTCCTTGATCCACGCGGTGCTCAAGCTGCACAACTCCGAATACCACAAGCTCAGCAACGAGGAAGAAGTTCGCGCCGTGATCCGCAAGGGCTCGCCTGCGCCGGCGATGTACATGGTTCCGCATTGCCACGAAGGCAAGCCGACACCGGAAACGACGAAAAAATTCGAGGAAGGCCCGAACTTCCTGATGTACGTGCGCCCGGCGGGCAAAGTCCAGATGGGCGGATTCCTGTTGAAGTGGTTCCTCTACACGCTCGTCGTCTCGACGGTCGCCGCCTACCTCGCCCGTGCCTTGCTGCATCCAGGCGATCATTATCTCGCGGTGTTCCGCGTCGTCGGCACCGCGACCTGGCTGGCCTACGCCTGGCAAGGTCCTTCGGATTCGATCTGGGCCGGCAAACCTTGGAACGTGACTTTCCGCGCGATGTTCGACGGACTGGTGTACGCATGCCTGACCGCGGGAGCATTCGGCTGGCTCTGGCCTAAGGCCTGAGACTCCTGCTCACACCATGGCGATCCAACGCGAGCAAGCCTGGACGCATCTCTGCGAATGGACGAAGACCGACGCCTTGCGCAAGCATGCGCGCGCGGTCGAAGTGGTGATGCGCGCCGCTGCACTGCGCTACGGCGCGGGAGCGGCCGACGTCGAGCGATTCGGGCTGGCCGGCATGCTGCACGACGCGGACTACGAGGCCTGGCCCGAAGACCATTTGCGGCGGATCGTGGCCTGGCTGCGCGAGCAGGGCGAAGCTGAAGTTGCCCACGCCGTGTCGGCGCACTACACGAAGTGGGGCGTGGCTTACGAGAGCGCACTCGACAAGGCGCTGCTCGCCTGCGATGAATTGACCGGCTTCATCGGCGCCTGCTGCCACGTGCGCGAAGGCGGGATCCTCTCGCTCGAGCCGAAGAGCGTGCTCAAGAAGCTCAAGGACAAGGGCTTTGCCGCGAAAGTCGAGCGCGGCGAAGTCCAGGCGGGCGTCGATCTGCTCGGTGTCGAGCCTGGCGTCCACATCGCCTTCGTGATCGAAGCCCTGCGCCCCCACGCCGCCGAGCTGGGGATTCTGGGCAAGGCCCCCGCGGCCAATCCATAGGAGTGATCGACACAAAGCACCGAGCCCGCCAGGAGGGCGGGCTCGGTACTCAGGAAGGTATCAGCAGAAGTCGTTCAGCTCAGGTTGTCTCTCTTCAGATCAGGGTCCCATCACCCCTTGAGTCATCCGCAGGCGCCCGAGGGCGGGAGCGAACTACTCACAGGCAAAGGAAGCCGGGCCTGGCTCCGTCCCGAACGGGCACATACCCCAAAAAAGCGGAATCTGTCGGATTCGCCATTCCGGGGCCCCAGATGCCTTTCACTCGAAGCGCAGGGCGGCGATCGGGTCCATCCGGGCGGCGCGGCGCGCCGGGTAGATGCCTGAAACGATGGCCACGCCCAGGGAGATCGACAGGGCCAGGGCGAAGGACGACCAGGCGACCACCGCTTGCCAGTTGGCCAGGTGCACCAGGGCCCAGATGGCGCCGAGGCCGAACAGGCAACCGAACAGGCCTCCGACGACGCCGATGGCGGCGGTCTCCGTGAGGAATTGCAGCAGGATGTCCAGGCGGCGGGCACCCATCGCGCGGCGGATGCCGATCTCCTTGGTCCGCTCGGTGATCGTGGCCAGCATGATGTTCGCGATGCCGATCCCGCCGACGAGCAGAGAGATCGCGGCGATCAACACCATGACGATGTTGAACACGGCTTGCGTCTGCTCCTTTTGACGCAGCAGCTCGAGCGGGACGACGATCTCGTAGTCCTTCTTCTCGTGGAACCGTGCGAGCAGCGAGCCGAGCACGCGTGCTGTCGGCGCGACCGCGTCGGAGTTCGTGGCGCGCACGACGATCTGGTCGAGCTCGACGATCGAACGTTCCTCGCTGCCGGCGCGGCGCAGGATCGTCATCGTGCCGAAGTCGCGCATCGACGAGGTGTACGGGATGTAGACCTCCTGGTGTTGCCCGTCGATCGCCAGGGCCTTCTTCGTGTGCGAGGAGAAGCGCGCGTCGTCGAGCACGCCGATGATCACGTAAGGCTCGTTGCCGATGCGCACGCTCAATCCGATCGGGTCGGCGAGGGTCTCCAGCTCGTGCACCAGACTCGGCCGCACGATGCACACCTTGGCGCCTTCGCTCGAGTCGATCTCGTTGAACGTGCGGCCGCGGCGCACCTCGAGACCGAACATGCGCAGGTGCTCGGGATCGACGCCGAGAACCGAGCAGTCGATGCCGTGACTCTGGTGCCACAGCCGCTGGCGCACGGCGTTGACCGGCAGGATGCGCTCGACGCCCGGGCAGACCTGCTCGATGATCTTGCGATCCTTGAAGGTCAGGCCGTAGCGGTCGATCCAGCGCCGGTTCGTGGTCTTGGGCTTGCTCTCCTCGGGCGGCTTGACCGAGTTGACGATGATGTTCTGGACTCCGAGCTCCGAGATGCGGGCGAGGATCTCGGCCTTCGCGCCGGCGCCCACGGCGAGCATGGCGATCACGCTCCCGACGCCGAAGATCATGCCCAGCATGGTCAAGAAGGAGCGCAGCTTGTTGCGCGTCAGGTTGCGCACGCCCAGGACGAAGACTTCGCCCAGGCCGGTCAGCGTCGAGGTCATCCGGCGACTCCCTGGCGAACCTGCTCGCCCAGGAAGCCGTCCTTCATCTCGACCACGCGGGGCAGAGCACGGGCGATCTCGGGGTTGTGCGTGACCATGATCAGGGTCCGACCGCTCGCGTGCAGCTCGTAGAACAGGCGCAGCACCTCCTCGCCGTTCTTCGAATCCAGGTTGCCGGTGGGCTCGTCGGTGAGCAGCAGGGCGGGCTCGGTGACCAGGGCGCGCGCGATCGCCACGCGCTGGCATTCGCCGCCCGACAGTTTCGCGGGCTGGTGGCTGACGCGATGTCCCAGTCCCACGGATTCGATCACCGCCATCGCTCGGCGATGGCGCTCGCGCCGCGGCAGGCGCGCGTAGAACAGCGGGACTTCGACGTTCTCGAGCACGGTGAACTGCGAGATCAGGTTGAATGACTGGAACACGAAACCGATGCTGCGGTTGCGCACGCTCGACAGGCGGTCGTCGTTCAGGCTGGACACGTCCTCGCCGTTGAGCACGTAGCGGCCGCGCGTCGGCCGATCGAGACAACCGAGGATGTTCATCAGGGTCGTCTTGCCCGATCCCGAGGCTCCGACGATGCCGACGAACTCGCCGCGCAGGATCTGCAGGTCGACTTGCTTCAGGACCGTCAGCGCGCCGTCGCCGGAGCGATAGTCCTTCTCGATTCCGGAAAGCTCGACGATCGACTCGACCACTAGTTTCCTGTTTCCGAGGTTCGTACTCGGACCGAGGGAACAGGACACTGCCCGGCCCAAGGGCCGGGCCCGGCGCGCTCCGCCGCGCCGTGCGCCGCAGGCCAGTCGCGCGGTATTCGGCGCGACTTCATCGGCGCGAAAGCGCCGCGCGCGGTGCTGGACCTCATGGGCGATTCTCTGGTCAAGGTTCTTAGTTCCCCGCGCCCGAGGCGGAGAGCACGGGGCTCGCTTCAGCGACCTTGTCGCCTTCGCTCGCAGGCTCCTTGTCGCCCGAGGATTCTCCGCCGCTGCCGCTGACGCGCGGGTCGAACAGCAGCACGCGGTCCCCCTCGACCAGGCCCTTGGCGACGTTGACGAGGTAGACGTTGTTCTTGCCGAGCTCGAGCTCGCGCTTCTCGTAGCCCTTGCCTCCGAGCACGAATCCGTAGTGCTTGCCGTTCTCCGCGAAGGCGGCGTGGATCGGGATCACCAGGCAATCGGGCACGGTCTCGACCAGGATCTCGGCCTTCGCGGTGACTCCCGCGCGCAGCGTCTCCTCCGTGGATTCGAGGGTGATCACGACCTCGAAGGTCTTGGCCTCGCCCCAGTCGGAATTCGCGACGGTCGCGATCTCGGTGACCTTGCCTTTCATGGCTCGGCCCTTGAGGGATTCGAGCGTGACGTTGACAGGCATCTCCAGCTTGACCTGGTCGATGTCGGCCTCGTGCACGCGCACGACGGCCTGCATCTCGCGCAGATCGGGCAGCGTGAACAGGGTGTTGCCGGAGTAGACGTCGTTGCCGACCTTGATCTGCTCGCCCCACCAGCGCTCGCGCGGATCGCCGTAGTGCAGAATTCCCGCGGTCGGCGCGTAGATCGTCATCTTCGTGATGTGATCCTGGAGCTTCTCCATGCGCTTGCGGGTCGAGCTCACCTGCCGATCCGCGTTGGTGACCTTCGCCTCGTGCTCCTTGAGGCTGATCTGCGCCTTCTCGCGCGCGTTGGTCAGGACGCGCTCGGTGTCCTTGATCGAATTCTCGAGCTCGGCGATCGCCATCGGCTCGGTGTAGGCAAGGTAGAGCTCGAGCTCCTTCTCGGCGTTCTCCTTGTTGATCTCGGCTTCGCGCAGGCGGATCTTCTCCTCCTCGGCCTGGGTTTTCGTGAGGTAACCCTCGCGCTCCAGCTCGGGAACCTGGCGGTAGCGCTCGGTGGCCCGCCCGAATTCCGACGCCGCCTTTTCCGCGGCGAGCCGGCTCTTGCGCAGATCGTTGGGGCCTTCGCCCTGGCGGTGCTTGTCGATCTTCATCTTCGCCATCGAGCGCGTGAATTCCGCCGCCTCGACCTGGGCGTTGCCGTCGCGCTTCTCGATCTCGAGTTCCGCGCGCGCCGTCTCGGCCTGGGTCTCGAGCACGGTCAGGTCGTTGGTCACGTCGTCGAGCCGTTGCTGGATCTCCGTCTTGTCGAATTCCGCGAGCTTGTCGCCCTTGACCACCGCCTTGCCCTCTTCCAGGAGCCAGGTCAGCTTGCCCTGGCCTTCGAACTCCGGTTTCACCTCGATGGAGTTCTTGGCCTTCAAGTAGCCGTCCTCCGTGATCTTGATCTCGATCGGCTTCAGAGCGACGGTGGCGATGGCTTCGCTGGCGAAAGCCACGGACAGACCCGGCTGCGCGCCAGGTCCGAACCAGTGCCAGCCGCCGTAACCCGCGCCGGCAAGCGCGAGCAGAATCAAAATGGGCTTCATTCTTTCCAGACTCCGTGTTCGTCGATGAACAGGATACCGAGGTCGCGCAGCAATCCGAGCCGCGCGATCTCGTAGCTGACCTGTTCACGGATCAGGCTGTTTTTCGCGTCGAGCAAGGACTGTTGGGCCTCGACCACGTCGCGGTTGGAGTTGTCGCCCTGCTCGAAGAGCAGCTGCGCGATGCGCACGTTCTTTTCCTGGTCGACGATCAGTTCCTTCTGGATCTCGACCGACTGCTTGCGGCGCTCGAGCTGGCGGAAGGTGCTCTGCACGTTGACCACCAGCTCGTCCTTGAACAGGACGAAACTGCGCAGGATCTGCTGGTAGCGGATGCGCGCGGTCTTCCAGGCGTTGCGATCGAGGGTGCGATCGATCGGCAGGTCGAGCGTCAGGCTCGCCGAGTACGACTGGTCATCCAGCTGCTGGTGGGAGAAGGCCGGGTCTGCATCGGCGTTGACGTTGTAGCCGGCGCTCAAGGTCAGATCGGGCAAGAGACCGTTCCTCGAGATGCGCAAGGAGCGCTCGGCGTCCTCGAGCTGCTCGCGCTGGTTCAAGAAGTCGAGCCGATTCGCCAGGGCGCATTGGATCGCGGAATTGACGTCGTAATCGATCGGAACGAACGAAGGTTCCTCCGGCTGCACGTCGACACGGTCGGAGGCCGGCAGGCCCAGGAAGATCCGGAAGCGGTCGAGAGCAAGCCGCAGGCTCTCCTCGGCTTCGATCAGGTCGTTCTTGGAAGTCAGCTCGCTGCGTTTCGCGCGCAGGAGCTCCAGCTCCGGCTTGCGGCCGACCTGGAACAGGGCCTCGGCCTTGCGCCGCTCCTCGGCCAGGTTCTCCATGTTCCGCCGCTGGTTCTCGACGGTCTGCTTCTGCTGGACCAGGTCGTAGTAGCTCGATGCGACGCGGATCGAATAGTCCTCGCGGAACAGCTCGAAGTCGCGGATCGCGTAGAGAGTGTCGCGCTCAGCCTGGGTCAGGGCCTCGTTGGCGACCTCGGATCCGAAGCCGCGCAACAAGGGTTGCGTCAGCTGGATTGCCACGCCGGAACTGAAGTTGCGCGGATTGGGCGAAATCCCATTGTCCGCGAAGTTGTGGCTGGCATTGAGCGAGACGTTGCCGCCCCAGGGCAGCCGCTGCGAAACCCCGGCGGTCCCTCCCACGGAATGGCTGGGATCGACGTCGTCGGCACCGGCGAAGGTGTACGACAAGGCCGCGGTCAATCGCGGCCCGAAGTCGTAGCGTGTGCCCGTCAAGCCGAGCGCCACCAGGTACAGCGATTCCTTGCGCGACAGATAGTCCCGACCCGTGGTCACCGCGATCTCCAGGGCCTGGTGCAGGGAGAGAACGCGCAGCGGAGTCTCGGTCGGCGCGGCAGCGGCGGGGACGGAAGCCGAAGGTGGCGCGGGAGGCGCGACCTCCGACTGGTGCGCGGGCAGCACGACCGTCTCGGGACGGCGATCCACGGAATCGGCACTCTTCTCGCGCAGAATCTCCGCCGAGACCCGATCCGCGGAGGACTCGAGTTGATCAGCGCTCTGGCAGGCAGCCAGGGCTGCGCAGAGCAGGACGGCGTTGGGGAGCTTCACCGGCGCAGGGATGTGGGAGGGAGGTCGACCTGGGAGCCGGTTGGAAAAGGCGGCTTTTCCAATCGGCTCCTGGCGCAGGGCAGAGACGACGATCCGCTTCTATTGTGCCCGCGAGCAGGGCTCATGCGGGGTAAGAGCTGCGTTCCCGGGGAGAATAGCCAGGAAGGCTTCCCAGCTACCCCCCGTGCGGCATCGGGTTGCCGAAAGTCGCGCGGATCAGCCGAAGACGCTGCGTTTCTCGCCCTTGCGGATCTCTTTGATGTTCGACCAGATGATCTCGCCGGTCTCGACGTTCACGCACTCCAGAGTGAACTGGTACCAGACGTCCTCTTTTTTCTGCAGCCCGCTCTCGAGGCTGCGGCCCTTGGTCTTCTCGATCGAGCGCAGGTTGCCGGTCAGGATCACCTCGGCGCCGAGCTGCTTGCCGAAGGCCCGCGCCTGGGTGGGGTCGACGCGACCCGAGCCTTGCTGGAACCTGACCTGATCGCCGATCTCGCCCTGGCCCTGCTCTCCGGCGACGAAGCGGAAACGGCCGCCTTGCAGCAGCGCCGAGCGGATTCCGTCGGTGATGCCTTCGGTGTCGATGTGCTCGCTGGTGCGGTTGTTGACGCCACCCATCAGCATGATGATGCGCTTGTCGGTCCCCTTGCTCGGATTGTCGAGGTAGGCGAGCTGCGGCGCGCCATTCAGCGAGGTCACCATGTCGCTCGCCATCGACTGCAGGTCGGTCGAGCCGAAGTCGATCGTCAAGGTCTCGACCTTGTCGGGATCGTCGTACTTGACGGAGCTGCAGGCAGCGAGGGCGAGGAGCGGAAGGACGGCGAAGATCGGGAGTGTGAGTTTCATGAGTGGGGTGTTGGCGGTTAGTGAACTTCGTCGGGGCTCGTGACCGTGAGTCTCCAGGATAAGTTTCCGGTCTTCGGCGCCGTGATCGTCTTGAACGTCGAGCCGAAGCCTCCGAGGGAGACCGGCTCGAACACGCGTTGGTTGTCGTTGATGCGAAATCCGTCCTCGTCGAACCAGTCGACGGCCCAGGCGAAGCGCTGGGTGTTCGAGAGCTTGTTCTTGATCTCGAATTGAGCGATTTTTCGGCCGTCGACGGTCTTCTCGATCGGGTTGAGGATCTGCAGATTGTTCGCCAGCAGCTTGTTGCCCTCGATGCGCTCGACCTCGAGTTTTCCCTTCGACGACTGGTAGCTGTTCTGCGAGCCCGAGGGTGTGAAGATGCAGGCGCTGAAGCCCAGGACCAGGGCGCTGCTCGAGAGAAGCGGCGCGAGCAGGGATTGGAATGAGTTCTTCATAGAGTCTCCTTGGAAGGAACGATCGGGTTCTCCGGGGACGGCGGCGGCGGCTTCCCGTCCGTGCTTGCTTCTCCGCTGGCGGGATCCGGAAGCGGTGGATCGATGCGCTTGCCGCCCAGAGGGTAGGCATAGAGCCTGGGACCGATGGCGCGGGCCATCACGAACATGGTCTCGCCGCGTTCCAGCTCGAAACGGCCGAGGACGCGGCTTTCTCCGCCGATGGCGGTGAGGCGCAGGGTGTGCTCTCCGGCCGGGACGAACACGCGGGCGGCCTGCCAAGTGGAGGGCAGGGTCTGCCAGGCGCGCAGATCCGCGTGCTCAGTGGCCAGGGTGAACACAGTCCCGGCGACCGCGCCGATCAAACCGTGGTCCTTCTGGAGGCTCTTCGTCAGCTCGCGCTTGAGCACGGCGCGCACCGCGGATTTCGCGGCGAGCCAGGCGATGCGATCGTCGAGGTTCTCGCTGGTGACGCGTACGACGTCCTCGATCACGTCGGTCCGCACGCGGGCGGAGGCGCCCTCCAGCGAGAGCTCGAGGGCGTCGATCGTCTGGAATCGGGGGACGAGGTGCGGCACGGACCACTGAAGAATCCCCGAGGGAGTCGGGATCGGCAGGGTGAACTCTTCCTTGAAGGGGCCGGATCCGACACCGGCGATCACCACGATCGAGGCAGCTCCATCCGGGCGCTCCAGGTCGTCGCCGAAGCGCGACTTCAGCTGGTCGTAGTCATCGCG
>DATHET010000109.1:0-4755 GCA_035490315.1 Planctomycetota bacterium | reverse complement strand
CCCCAGAACTGGCAAGCGATCGCGCGGCCGACCACCGAAAGCACCGGCGATGGATTTCCGCCGAGCGCCCCGGAAGCGAAGGCGTTCATGTCGAGCTGGTAGACGCCCGTGCAGTCATTGCCCGAAGGGCTGCCGCCGGATTGCACCGCGATCGAACGCTGGAAGGGCGAGCGCAGGCACAGCACTCCGCTTGAGAAGGGAACGGCGTTGCGGCCGCCGCCGTACAGGAGCAGGCCGGGCTTGCGATTGCGCACGTTCGCGGCATGGATCGTGAAGCCCGACGACGAGGACGCGCTGGGAAAACCGCTCCAGCCGATCGAGGGCAGGCAGCCGAGCGAATTGAGCTTGGCCGTGCAGTAGGTCGAAGGATCGATCTTCATCCCGCGGCTGCATTGAGCGGTGGCCCCGTAGCCCGAGACCAGCACATCCGCTAGGCCGTCTCCATTCGCGTCGAAGACTTCGACCTGCTGCGGCGCGCCCGAGCCGCTGAAGAAGGCCCGGGGAGTAGTGAACTGCCCCGCGGATTCTCCCAGGGAGACGCGCATGAACTCGGAGCCAGAGACCACATGCACCACGTCGTTGAGCCCGTCGCCGGAAAAGTCCGCGGCAGCACAGTCCTCGCCCGCTCCGCCGCCTGGCAGCGTGAACCCAACGCCGAATCCGATCAGGCTCGTTCGCGGGAGGATCTGCGTCGGACCGACGTGCGAAGTGAGCAGCAGATCCGGGAGCGAATCTCCCGTCAGTTCTGCCAGGAACATGGTCCTGGGGTTTTGGACGCAGGGGAAGCTCGCGTGGGTGAAGTGTCCCGTCCCGTCGTTGGTGAGCACGCTGACATCGTTCGATTGGAAATTCGGCGTGAGGATCTCCAGGTCGCCGTCTCCATCGAGATCCGTGAGCAGCAGGTCGAATGGGTCGCTGCCCACGCCATGGTAGACAGGAGCCAGCAAGCTTCCATTGCCCGTGCCCGCCAGGACAGCAACGCGCTGAGCGTACACTCCGAGGTTGTAGGTCCCGTCCGAGATCACGACGTCGGCGATTCCATCTCCCGTGACGTCGCCGATGGCGATCCCCGTGATGCCGTTGAACGGCATCAAGATGCTCAGGTGGAGTTGAAGTCCTCCGTTGCCGTTGCCGAGCAGCACCGTGATCGTGCCGTCGGTATTCGCCGTGACGACGTCCAGATGCGCGTCCGAGTTGATCCGCCCCGTGGCGGCGTGGGTTGGGGAGTGGCCGATCGGAGTCGTGGAAACGAGGGAGAACGATCCCAGGCCATCTCCCAAGCGCACTTCCACCTTTTTGGAGTCGGTCACCGCGAGCACCACGTCCTGAATGGTGTCTCCGGTCATGTCGGCGGGAATGGCACGCGCGAGTTCTGAACGCACGAGCATCGAAGTTGCCAGCAGTCCTCCCTGGCCGTCTCCGCGCAGCCAACCCACGGCCTGCCCGATGTTCATTCCCATCAGCGCATCGAAGCGACCGTCGCCGTCGATGTCTTCGATCGCCAGGTCGTACGAGCCTCCACCGCTGTCGAACAAGTGGACCGGGCCGAGGGAGCTCCCAAGATTGTGGAAGACGGCCACCGAATCGGGCTGAACTCCCGCGAGCATGATCACTTCTTCGAGCCCGTCGCCATCGAGGTCCGCGGCGCGGGGATCCCATCCCGATCCCGCGAAGGTCGCAGCAGCTCCGAGCGAGTAGGCAACTGGAGGACCGAATCCTCCCAGTCCGTTCCCGGTGTGCACGACGAGGGATGGGGATCCGCCGATGAGCACGTCGGTCAGTCCGTCTGCATCGATGTCGCGCGCCATCAGATTGCCGTCGACGATCGTGGGCAGGCTGGTCGCGGGAGTGAACCCGCCGTTTCCAAGACCATGGCCCAGAAAGAACTGATTGGACCCGACTCCAGCGAGGGAGGCCACGAAGTCGAGCCTGGCGTCGCCGTCGATCAGGGCCAGGTCCACATCGCCCACGATCCCGAAGTTCTGTGTCGAGAACGAAGTGAAGCCGCCAAGCCCGTCCCCCAGGAAAGTTTCCAGCGGCGATCCGCCCGCGACCAGATCGAGCTTGCCGTCAAGGTTCAGGTCGCCCAGGGCGAGCGAGGTGACGATATGCGCGGCCGCTGGGAATCGGATCGGTGAACCGAAATTGCCGAAGTTGTTGGCCAGCAGCACCGAGATCTCGTTTGCCCCTCCGATCACGAGGTCAGGCCTCGAGTCCCCGTTCAAGTCCTCGCTGACGATCGAGTAGAGGTTTCCCCCAGGCGGATTGAGGAGTGTGACCGCTTCGAAGCGACCCTGGCCGATCTGCCGCAGGAGCCCGACGTCGCCAGATATGGACACGTAGATGACATCCGCCCGGCCGTCCCGGGTGAAGTCCTTGCAGACGAAATGGAAGGGGCGGCTCGGAGTCTCCCAGCAACGCCGAAGGAAAGGCCCGAAGTCGAGGTCGCCGGCGCGCGCCGACGAGCTCGAGAATGCCGTTGCGGACGCGAGCGCGACTGTCCGAGTTACGACCGAGAACTTGCTGGTCAACATCTCGTCCTCTGGCGGACCAGCGGGTCCGCGTATGGTGATCGAACCCAAGCGGTGGTCCTGCCACATGGATCCTACCGCGACCCGAGAGATCCGTGTCGCCCGGGGAGTGCCAGCGCGGCTCGATGGTGAACTCTCCTCGATCGTCCGCAAGCTGCAACCGCGAGTCTTGAAGTCAGCTCCATTTGGGTCCAGCGAACCGAGGAGATCTCGAATGCCGCTGCCCATCGCCGACTACGCCTTGATCGGCGACTGCCACACCGCGGCGCTGGTCGGCAAGGACGGCTCGATCGACTGGCTGTGCGTTCCGCGCTTCGATTCCGGCGCATGCTTCGCGGCGCTGCTGGGGACACCGGAACTAGGGCGCTGGCTGATCGCGCCGCTCGATCCCGTCCTGCAAGTCCGGCGCAGTTACCGGCAAGGCACGCTGATCCTCGAGACGGAATTCGAGACGGAATCGGGCGTCGTGTGCCTCGTCGATTGCATGCGGCTGTCCGACGAGCGCTGGGACATCGTGCGCTGCGTCGAATGCCGGCGCGGGCGCGTGGAAATGGGCCTGGAGCTCGTCATCCGCTTCGATTACGGCTCGATCGTTCCGTGGGTGCGCATGGTCGATGGCGCGCTGGTCGCGACCGCGGGCCCGCACACGCTCGAGCTGCGGACCGAAATCGCCACGCGCGGCAAGGGCAAGACCACCGTCGCCGAGTTCAGCCTGCGCCAGGGCGAGCGCGCGAGCTTCACGCTGAACTATCGGCCTTCTCACGAGCCGGCCCAACCCGCGATCGATGCCGAGCAGGCGCTCGAAGAAACGCAGGAGACCTGGCGCGCCTGGAGCTCGCGCTGCACGTTCGACGGCCGCTGGAACGAGGAGGTCCAGCGCTCGCTGATCACGCTGAAAGCACTCACGTACAAGCCGACCGGCGGGATCGTCGCCGCGCCGACGACCTCGCTGCCCGAGCAACCGGGCGGAGTGCGCAACTGGGATTATCGATACTGCTGGCTGCGCGACTCGACGTTCACGCTCAACGCGCTGCTGCTCGCCGGCTACACGGAGGAAGCTCTGGCTTGGACCGAGTGGCTGTTGCGCGCGGTGGCGGGCAGCACCGAGGACCTGCGCATCCTCTACAGCGTGAACGGCGAGCGGCGGCTCGACGAATACGAGTTGGATTGGCTCGCCGGATATCGAGGTGCGGCCCCGGTCCGCGTAGGCAATTCCGCGTCGCGACAATTCCAGCTCGACGTGTTCGGCGAAGTGATGGACACGCTGCACCTCGCTCGCACCGCCGGCCTCGAGCTGCCCGAGCACGTCTGGCAGGTGCAGCGCGCGCTGCTCAGGTTCCTGATCGAGCATTGGCAATTGCCGGACGGCGGCATCTGGGAGATCCGCGGACCGCCGCAACACTTCACGCACTCGAAGAGCATGGTCTGGGTCGCCTTCGACCGCGCCGTGAAGTCCGCGGAGACCTTCGGCCTCGAGGGTCCGCTCGACGAGTGGCGCGCGGCGCGCGATGCAGTCCATGCGCAGGTCTGTCGCGACGCATTCGACCCTCGGCGCAACACCTTCGTGCAGCGCTACGGCGCCGGCGATCTGGACGCGAGCCTGCTGCTCATCCCGCAGGTCGGCTTCCTCCCCGCGGACGACCCGCGCGTCCGCGGCACGGTCTTGGCGATCCAACGCGAGCTGCACGTCGACGGCCTGGTGTTGCGCTACACGACGGACTCGGGCGTGGATGGCCTGCCGACGGGCGAGGGCGCGTTCCTGGCCTGCAGCTTCTGGCTGGCCGATGCTCTGGCCTTGATCGGGGAACGCGAGCAAGCCGAGCGGCTGTTCGAGCAGCTCCTGGCGCTCGGCAATGACGTCGGCCTTTTCTCCGAGGAGTACGACCCCGTGTCGCGGCAGATGCTCGGCAACTTTCCGCAGGCCCTGACGCACATCGCGATCGTCAATACGGCGCGCGTGCTCTCGCTCCCCACGCAAACGATCCAGCGTTCCAGTGAAGCAGGCGAGCGTCCCGCTGCGGCGAAGCCGGTACCCGGTATTCCACCACCATCCTGAACACGCTCGATACCGGCGCCGCGGCGCCGGTATCGAGCGTGTTCAGGATGGTGGTGGAATACCGGGTACCGGCTTCGCCGTCGCGGCGGCTGCCAGGAATTCCTGAGCGGTACTCGCGCTGGCTTCGACGTGCTCGAGGCCACGCCGCCACCGCTGAGCGTGCGCTTC
>DATHET010000108.1:0-15211 GCA_035490315.1 Planctomycetota bacterium | reverse complement strand
TCCTCCACGTATTTCGACCCCGGCACATCGCGCCGCCCGATCCAATCGGCGAACTCGACACCGTCGCGGAGCACGATTTCCTCGCGCGAGCCGTCGTCGTAGACCCAGGTCCATTTCACGCAAGGCTGCTTGTCGTCCCTGATCGGAAAACCCCAGGCCGCGATACCGCCCAGCACGTGCATTTTCGACAGGGCGAAGCCGACAGGGATCTCGACGGACTTCGGAAGGCTCGTGCGCGAGTACCAGTTCGCGTGCATCCCGCCGCGAAGGCAGAGCACATTGCGCCCGCCTTCGGCTTTCTCGGGATCGCGCAGCTCGAAGGGCACGCCCTCGACGTCGATCACGCCGGTGCGCAAGAGACCCATGTGGTCGGGCGCCTTCTCCGGATCGTACATGCCGTCGCGCGACGACATGTTGAACAAGGGGCGCAGGTCGAGCACGCGGAAACCCGGGTAGTCGCTCGTCAGGTAAGCGAGCACGTCGCGCAGACCTTCCGGCCCGATCGATTCGAGGCCGACGGGCATCGGCGAGCGGCCTGTCGATTTCAGCGAGACGATTTCGTCGCGCGGAATCTCCGTGTCGCCGGTCGTCGCGCGCAGAACCACGCTCTGCGGCGTATCGCGCACGATGATGCCTGTGATCATGCGATCGTCGGTCGTGATCGCCGCGTACTCGAGATACGCGGCTTCGACGGAGGCGTTCGGATCGAGGATCACAGGCAGCAGCGCGCGTATTCCGTGAGCTCCCATTCCCGTCAAGTCCGGCCCGATGTGCGCTCCTTCGCCCTTGTAGGTGTGGCAGGTGCCGCAGTTCTGCGCGAAGAGGGTCTTACCCTTCGTCGAATCCCCAGGAGCTTCGACGATCGGCAGGATCTTCGCGATCAACTCTTCAGTCGTCTTGTTCTGCGCTCCTTGGATCTTGTCGAGCACTGCGCGAGCTCTCGCGGAAACGGCGGAGTCGCCATGGTTCTTGAGCTGCGAGATGCGCAAGGGTCCGAAATCGTTGGGAGCTATGCGGCCTGCTTCGACCTCGATGAGCAACGGCTCGACCCACTTCGGCCGTCGAATGATGTGCATGAAGGCCTGCTCGCGTGCCGGAGCCGACATCGACTTGAAACTCCTGGCGAGCCCCGCGGCCGCAGCGTCGTCATTACTGCGGCCCAGCTCATCGATCAGCGCGAGCTGGACTTCGGGCGCGGACTCCGGAGTCAATAGCGACTCCGCGATTGCGATCGCACCTGAACGTCGATCGGGGATCCCGAACAACGAGCGCAGGCAAGTCAGACGCCGGTCCAAGGCGGTGGTCGTGTTCGCCGCCTCCTGCTCGAGGCGGTCGCCCAAGGCTCGGATCTCGGGTGTGAGTTCGCCGCGCGTGTCCCAGCTCGTTGCGAATCGCAGGGCCACGCTGGCGAGCTCGAAATCGGGCGAAGCAATCAACCTGGCAAGCGTCTCGCGAAGTTGCGGCGTCGCCTGCGGAACGCTTCCTTGCTTCCGGTCCCGCCACAAGCGTTCGAGGATGGCTCGCGTGCTCGAAGTGGGGCGATTCTCCGCGGCTTTGACCACGAGCTCGCCCGCCAGCTCGGAGTCACCGTTCTTGGCAACGACGCCAGCAAGCTCAACGTTCCATTCGAGCAATTGGTCCGATCCCAGCGGCGCAGCTGGGATGACGGAAGCCAGAGGAGTGCGTGCGGCGACAGAGAGTGCAAGCGATCGTACCCAGGGATCGCTCGTGGAGATGAAACACTCCGCGAGTTCGAATGGCAGCCGATTTGGATTCTCCAACTCTGCGCTTCCGATTGCCTGCAGGGCCGCGAGCTTCAATCGTGCGTCTGAGCCCTTCAGGCAAGCCATCAGCTCGCTTGGATCTCCAACATGCATCCCGGTCGCCGCGATCCGGGCTGCGTTGCGGCGGACAGCTGGGAATTGGTCGGTTCGAAGTGCGCGATGCAGCCCGGTCGCACTGAGTCCGCCGCGCCTGGAATAGGCCCACCAGGCAGCAACGCTCGCGAAGTCGTGCACAACCACGCTGACGCAAGCATCGAGGTTGACACCCATCCCTATGCTTAGCGGTTTCTTGCGCTCGCACAGCAGTCGCAAGGCTGTCCCGCGCTCCCAACCATTCGTCGATTCCTTGAGCGCCGACACCAGATCCTCGCCGCTGAGCCTGCCAAGCCACCCGCTCGGGGATGCCTTCACCGCGCGATGCTGCACCCGCCAGATCCGTCCGTGCGCTTGATCGCGGTCGGGCCTCACCGCTGCATTTGTCGGTCCATGCTCTGGTCCGCGCGTGTCGTTGTGTACCGCGGCCTGGTTGTAGAAGTCCAACACGTACATTGCGCCGTCGGGGCCGATGCGCATGTGCACGGGACGGAACCAGAGGTCGGCGCTGGCGATGAATTCTTTTTCCTCGCTTTTGGTCGAAGTGAACGTCACACCCTTCGGAGTGATCACGTCCTCGTGCACGAGATTGACCGTCGGCTCAGCGACATACGCGCGGCCATTGAACTCCTCCGGCCACGCGCCGCCGTCGTAGATCACAAGACCCGATGCAGCCGTGAAGCCGCCGATGAAATCGATTTGGCGGTAGGCCTCTTCGTTGTGCACGACGAGCGGGAAGACGCGATCGTGATCGGGGACATCCGCCCACGTCTCCGTCCCCGGCAATCTTGCTCGCGCCAAGGCTTTCTCAGGCACGACGACGTGACGCAAGTGCGCGCCGTTCGCCATCGAGAAGAACAGCTCGCCATCGGGCGTGAAGTCCAGGCCCCACGTGTTGGAGCCGTACGACGAGACGATTTCGATCGCGCTGCCATCGGGCTTGAAGCGTAAAATGCCGTTGCCGATCTTGCCGAAGTGCCGCTCGCCGCTCGGGCCGACGTTTCGCACGTCCGTCGAACCGTTGCCCGAATAACCCTGCGTCGCGTAGATCCAACCGTCGAGCCCCCAGCGCGCATTCGACATCACTGCGTGCGTATCGCCGTAGCCGAAGCCGGTGAACAGGACCTCGCGCTTGTCGCACACGCCGTCGCCGTCTGTGTCGCGTAGGAAGAAAATGTTCGGCGCCGCGAGTGCGATCACGCCGTCCTCGTGGAAGACGAAGCTCGTCACGAGATCCAACTTGTCGGCGAAGACGCGCTTGGAATCCATGCGCCCGTCTCCGTCCTTGTCTTCGAGGATCGAGATCGTGTCGTGCGCCGGAATCTTGCTGAACTCCTCCTTCATCGGATAACCAGGCGTCTCCGCGACCCACAAACGCCCGCTCGGATCCCAGTCGAGCGAGATCGGATTGACGACGAGCGGCTCGGCAGCGACGAGCGACGCATCGAAGCCCTCGTGGAGCACCAACGCTTTCTGCGCCGCCTCCGGCCGCAGCGGTCCGCCCGTCGGATAAGCGAGCGACGCGCGATCCTCAGGGCTGGTCAGCAGATCGACATCGCGCTTCCCGCTCCACGCAATGCCGCGCAAGAGCATCGTCCGCCACGCATCGTGCTCGAACGACTTCCGATAGTGCCCCTGGATCGCCACGAACGCGCGATACTTCTCCTTTTCGTAGGTCCACATCTGCGGCGTGATGTTGAACACGTCCTGGAAGCCCGCCATCAGCACGTGCGCCTCCGGCATCATGTGCAGCTCGGTGTAGAGCTCGTCCTCGAAGCGCCAGTTCGCGACGCCCTTCGTGATCGGGTGATCGAAGTCGCGCACGTACAGGTCCGTCGTGCCGGTCGCCCACTTCGCGTGACCGTGCTCCCACGCGCCGCCGATCACCGTCTTGAACCACTGCGGATCATCCCCGCAGACCGAGTCGTGGATCGCGACGATGCCACCGCCGCGCGCGAGGTAGCTCTCGAGGTGCTCGCGATCCGGGCCGTGGATCGAGCCGCCCTCGGCTGCGTAGAGGACGAGAACATCCGTGCGCGCGAGCTGCTCGGACGTCGGAAATTCCAGCGAGCCATCGACGGCCGCGCCGCGCGCCTTCAGGAGCGGCGTCCAGTCCGCGACGAAGGCCGGGTGGTCGTGCTCACCGCTCCCGTGGGTCTTCGGGCCGCCGCGCAGGAATACGCGCAGGGGCGACTGGGCCGACGCCTGGCCGATGCAGGCGCAGGCCACGAGGATCGGAAGCCACGCCCGACACGGAGAGCTCGACATCAGCGCGAGGATATCGCGCGATCACGGCCCGACCTCTGACTTACCCCTGCAGCTGGCGGGCGAGCAGGTCGATGTCGCAGGTCCAGACTTCCTCGGGATGGATGCGCGGCTGCGCGGCGAGGCGCGCGGCTTCGGCGGCCGAGGTCCATTCCCCGGGTCGCATCAGTTGCTTCGGCTTGGCCATGGCGCCCGCGGCGTGCAGGGCGCGAGCCGACTGGGCCAGGTCCGGGCTGACCTTCTTCAGGTCGTCGGCCAGGGCGCCCGAGATCTGGCTGCGATTCTCGAGGGCGGTTCGGGCTCTGGCGCAGACTTCGAGGGTGTCCTGCAGGTTCTTGCGGATCCGCCCGAGCTTGGTCAGGTCGGCTCCTGGCCCGTCCATCGAACGGCGCACCTTGGCGCTCGCGACCTCCAGCACCGCGATCAAGGTGTTCAGCTTGCGCATCAGGCGCTCGCGGTACTCGGGCGAGTTCAGGTAGGTCTCGGAAAAGGGCTGATCGGGATCGGGTTTCATGGGGGCTCCAGGAGGGGCGGGACAGGGGGCGTCCCTGTCACCGAGAGAAGCCTACCCCGTGCCCGCGGGCCATGCGTCGAGCAGCATGGCGCGGAAAAGGCCTCGAAACACACCCCGAACCTCACTCCATCGCGGAGCGCACCATCAAGATCAGCTCGTCCTCGTGCACCTTGCCGAGGGCGATCACGCGCTCGTTGCGCAGGTTGCCGCGGGCCACGATCCAGGGAGCGGTCTGGGTGATCTCGAGCAGATCGGCTTCGATCCGGGGAGCGCCGGAGTTGATCCCGTTGCCGGCGACGATCGGTCCGCCGTGGAGGTAGAACAGGGTTTCCACGCCGTCGCCGTAGGTCGCCTTGACCCACGGGCTGCCGTCCTGGGGATGGAGCAGGCTCGAGCGCTCGAGCAGCTGGTATCCGGGGGGAAGGCTGCGCGGAACGCGCGGCTCGAAGCCCACGATGCCGAGCAGCGCGCCAGTCAAGGGCAGGGGTTGCTCGTTGTTGGTGCTCTGGTGCCAGGCGACGGCGGAAAGATCCGGGCTGAAGCTGATCGACTCGTAAACCATCTCGGCGACCAGGACGCCTTGGTAGGTCTCCTCGCGCGAGCTGAGGATCAGACCGGTCGGGCTATGGACGGAGAGCGAGTAGATGCTGCCCCCGCCATCCGGGCGCTCGACGTCGAGATCCAGGCAGCTGACTCCCGCGACGTCCACGGTGAGACCCGTGTCCGTCGTGCGGTAGTTCTGCAGGAAGAGCTGGACCTGGTCGATCGAGAAGTCGCGGTAGCGCCAGTTCATTCCCTGACGCACGGACTGCAGGGTGAGGAACAGGCTGCGCTCGGCGTCCCCCATCGCGGGATCGAGGACATCCAGGGCCTCGATGGCGTAGGCCCCGTTTCCGTCGGCGGAAACGCGCTCGCGAACCTGGAAATCGCGCGGTTGCCCGCCGTCCTCGAAGTGGATCTCGACCCGCCGCACACCCTGGAAGCGCGTGGTGTCGCGGGCATGGGCGATGCGATCGATCAGCGTCGCGGTCGCGTTCGGCGTGCCGGTCAGGGTCTGGTTTCCTTCGTTCGTCGGCAGCGTCGTATTGGTGACCTCGACGCGTTCGCAGCCGGCGAAAGCCGCGGCGAGGGCGAGCAGGGCAAGGCGTGCGAGCCTCATTGCGCCCCTCCGAACCAGACACCCGAAACGGCCGAGAGCTGGCCGAGGGCCAGAGGATCCAGGCTGGCCGTGGAACTGGTATGGACGACGCGGAAGGTGTACGGCTCGTGCCTGAGCTGACGCACGAGCGTCGCCGCGCCGAAAACGACGAAAAGGGTCGCGGCGATCGCGATCCAGCGGCGCATCGGAACGCCGTCCGAGCGCGGGGAATCCGCCAGGGAGCCTGCGACTCGGAGGTCGAGCTCGGCGGGAGCGGAAAGTCGGGCCAGGCGACCGAGCTGGCGCTCGATGCGCGGTCCGGCGCCGGCCTGGAGCTCGAGAGCCACGCGCCCTTCCAGCTCGGCGGGCGCACCGCGACGGGCCCTCCCCAGCTGGTCCTTGACCAGGGCGTCGAGCTCGGACGGGACCTGAAGGCGCTGGAGGGCGGCCAGGGCAGCCCCCGCGCGCTCCTGCCGGCGACCGGCATTCAATTCGGCGACGACCAGCCCATCGAGGGGCGCCATGTCCGCAACTCGGCGCGGGAGCGAGTGGATGGCGCGGGCCTGGCTGCCTGCGCGCTCGAACCAGGCGCGGCAGGCGTCGCAATGGAAAGCCTGCGGCATCGCCCGGGTCGGGCCGGACGGGTCGACGAAATCGAGCAGGCCCTCGCGGGCGAGCTGGCAGACGGCGCGATCAGGAAGTCCCGGATTCATCGGGTCCTCCAGTCGCTCTCGCCGACGTGGTAGCGATCGAGGATCGGAGTCAGCTCGCGATCGAGCGAGTCGTGGGCTCTGGCGAGCCTGGACTTCACCGTGCCCAGCGAAACCTGCAGGGTCTCGGAGATTTCCTCGTAGGACAGGGCTTCGATGTAGCGCAACACCGTGATCGCGCGCAGCTTGGGCGAAAGCCTGTCGATCGCGCCCTGGATCTGATGCTCAAGCTCGCGGCGGGTCATCGCCGCCACCGGCAGCTCCACCCGCTCGTCCTCGATTTCGTGCGGAGCCCCCGCGCTTCCCCCGCCTTGACGGCCCGGGTCCTGGGTCAATCCCTCCAGGGAGGTCAGGCGCTTGGAGCGCCGGCGCAGATCGATGCTGGCGTTGACCGCGATGCGGTAGACCCAGCTCGAGAACTTCGACTGGAATCGGAAGTCGGGCAGCTTGCGGAACAGGATCCCGAAGGTCTCCTGGCTGGCGTCGAGGGCGTCCGGCGCATTGCCCGAGATGCGGAAACAGACGTTGTAGACGCGGTCCTTGTACTGCTCGTACAGCTCGCGAAATGGCCCCTCCAATCCCGCCTGGCCAGCGGTCGCCAAGGCGGCTTGGCAGGCCTGGACCAGATTCGCGTCGAGATCAGGGGTCATGAAAAGTGAGTGCCGCGGAGGCGAGGGCAGGCCCAGAGCTGCCTTACGACGCAACTTCTCGCGTCCAGGTTCCACCCCGACTCCCCCCTTCACGCCTAAAAGCGTGCCACGGACGGATAACTGGGGCTAGGGGGACTCTCCAGATTGCGGGACCGACTCGGGCTGTGGGGATCGGCGGACCGAACCCCGACCCAGGGTCAACCGCCGATCAAACCTGCCGGGTCGACCAGGTCCACGGTCGTGCCCACCGACGAGGCGCAATTCCCGCCGTCGCAATACCCGTCCCAGCCGCTGATGCAGCCCGCGGAGCTGACTTCCTGGGTCACCACGGCGCCGTGGGTTCCGACCGATTCGAGGCGTTGGAAGCAGACTTCGCCCGAGGACCAGGAGGCAGGGGCCGTCCCACCCAGGGGGCGATGCAGCAATCCCGGCCCGAGCAGCTCCCCAGCGAGGGGCGACATCTGGGCGGGCGTGATCAAGGCCGTGGGGATGTCCCCATGCATCACGAGGTTGATCACTGCCGCCGAGCAGACCGTGTTCTCGACGCGCATCTTCGAAAAGATCGACATCGCGCCGGTCCGGACCAGGGGGGCCATGGGCACGATGATGTCGGTGACGATCAGGAGCTCGCCCGGGTTCTTCGTGGGCACGGTCGTGATGGTCGCGTGCTGCCCGTAGCTCATGGGCGTCAGCTGGATCATCATGTGGGCCGAGTAGAGTCCCACGTCGACGTGCACGTTCTCCAGCGAGCCGCTGCGGATGTAGGCGGCAATGGCGACGTGGAGCTTGCCGGAACGCATGTAGGCGTTCGCGCCGATCGAATTCGAGTTGTGGTTCGGTTGCGAGCAGAAGGCGGTCGAGAGGCTCCCGCGAGCAAGTTCCTCGGCGTCGTTCCAGCCGTCGACGTCCGTGTCGACCTGGTCCGCGGCCGAGTATTGCCCTGCTTCGAGCACGTCATCCAATCCATCGCCGTCGACGTCGCGCAGGACTTCCACGATAGGCCGCACGCCCGCGCCGACGCGCTGTTGGATCGCAGGGGAGCCCTGGGAACTCGGCTCGAAGAAGCAAAGGCAGATCGGCAGACCGAGCGCGAGGCTCAGCGCGCGAGAGATTCGGAATCTTTCACGCGACGCGATCGACAGGGGTGAACGGGAAAGCGTGAGAGTTGCCATGCTGCCAGGTTGCTTCATGGGCGGATCGAGCTCCATCAGAACAGAACAGCCTCGATGCAGGAAGGAGCCGCGAGGGACTATACTAGTGGTAGCCGCGAAAAACTGTCCAGGTAACCGAGTTCTTCGAATCCTGCCCGTCCGCCGGCTCGGCTATACTCCCGCCGTTTCAAGGTTCGAGCGCGCCCGTAGCTCAGCTGGATAGAGCGTCTGCCTCCGAAGCAGAAGGTCTCAGGTTCGAATCCTGTCGGGCGTACCAGCCTTCCCCACCCTTGCGCGTACCGCCGCATCTTGCGGGCCTGCAAGAGCTTGCATCTGAGGCTCGGCTCGCATGAGCGAGTGCCCTGGCCGATTCCTGGAGAGTCGCCCTGCGTCCAATGCAAGTGCGGGGCCGCTGCACTTTGCGGCGCGAATCTCTCTGCGTGCGCGTCCCAGAAATCCGACGCAAGAAAACTCGCGAATGTGATCGAGGCTCGACTCAGACCAGGCTGCGCTGACGGCGCAGATCGGGCAGGCAATGCCGGATCCATTGCACGGTGAGCTTCTCCGACAGGGAGTTCTGCTTCAAACGCTCGTTCAGCGCCAGGAAGTCGACCCGGTCGAGGGGTTGATCCTGGTTGAAGCACGAGAACACCCAGCTCGTCGCACCGGTCACGGGGTCCTTGTGCGGCTGCAGGCACTGGGCGCAGATCTCCTTCATCATGCACTGCATCGGCGAGTTGATCGAGCCGATCGCGATGTGGTTGGGCTTGAAGTGCGCCTTGAGCACGTCGTGCCGGGCCCGCGCGACCGCGGCCATCATGCGGTCCGAGCCGATCGCGATCAGGCGGTCGGCCTGCTCCATGCGCAGCCTGGGGGTTCCGAGCCGGCCGCTGGCGTAGGCATCCATCGCCTGGACGATGTTGCCGACGAACGAGCTGTCCTGCGCGCGGCGCGGCTGGAAGCCCGGTTGCTCGTCGCAGCACCAGACCACCACGTCGGCGGCGCTCTCGATCTCGTCGACCTTGTAGCGGTCGATCACTTTCTTGTACCCGGCGAAGTACAGGACCTTGGAGCCCGCGGCGCGGAAGGCGCGGCCGATCGAGAAGAGCACGGCATTGCCGAGCCCGCCGCCGCAGAGCACGACGGTCTCTCCCGGCTCGATCTCGGTCGGTGCGCCGGTCGGCCCCATGAGGATCACGGGCTCGTGCTTCTGGAGCATCGCGCACAGGTCGGCCGAGCCGCCCATTTCCAGGACGATCGTCGAGACCAGGCCCTTGTCCGTGTCGACCCAGGCGCCGGTCAGGGCCAGACCCTCCATCTGCATGCGAGTCCCGGCGGCCAAGGGAGCCAGCGACTCGAAGTTCTGCAGCCGGTAGAACTGCCCCGGCTGGAACTTGCGCGCGGCGAGGGGCGCGCGGATCACGACCTCGACGATGTTCGGGGTCAGGCGCTCGACGCTGTGGACCGTGGCCACGAGTTGATCGGCGAGCCGCGCGAAGAATTGCGCGGCTGTTTCATGGCTCTCGGCGGCGCGATGGGCGAGCACGCGGGACACCACGGGGAAGCCCTGCTTCGCCGAGCCCATCGCCTTGACCACGTTGCCGAAATACGAGGGGTGGACGTCGCCGAAATAGCTGACGAAACGACCGTCGTCGCGGCGCGAGAGCAAGACGTGGGGCGTCTTGGGCTTGGAGGTGGAGCGCTGGGGACTCGCGGGCTTGCCCTCCTCGTCGCAGGCGGCGAAGTACTTGCCGTCGAGGCTGAAGTGCGAGGCGTCCTCGCGCGCGAGCACCGTGTTCGGCTGGGTGCCGGCCGCGACGAAGACGGTGTGGGCAGGCAGCCACTTCTCGCCGGACGCGTGCTTGAAGCGCATGCCGCGCACAGCGCCGTAGTTGTCGATGTCGACCAGGGTCGGGGTGAGCCCCTCGGCGAAGGCGATGCCCTCCTCGAGGGCCTTCTCGACTTCCTCGTGATTGAGCGTGTACGAGGGGCTGTCGATCAGGCGGCGGCGGTAGGCGATGGTCACGCCGCCCCAGCTCTGCAGCAGCTCGACCACGCGAGGCTCGCGGCCTTCGCGCTTCGCCGCCTCGCGCTCGGTACGGATCGTGCGCGCGTGGGCGAGGAATTCCTCGCCGATCTCGCGCTCCTGATCGTCCCAGCTCTCGCGCAGCGCGTCCTCGCCGATCTCGGCCGCCAGCGTCTCGTAGCGCGCCAGGAACTTCTCGACCTGCACGACGTAGTAGGCGAGGGATTCCGTCGCCGTGTCGATCGCCGTCAATCCCCCGCCGATCACCAGCGCGGGCAGGCGCAATTGCATGTTCGCGATCGAGTCGGGCTTCGCGGCTCCGGTCAATTGCAGGGCCATCAGGAAATCCGAGGCTGCGCGCACGCCGCGCGCGAGTCCGTTGGGAATCTCGAGCACCGTCGGCTTGCCGGCGCCGACGCACACCGCGACGTGGTCGAAGCCGAGTGCCCAGGCATCCTCGAGCGTGATCGTGCCGCCGAAGCGCACGCCGCCGAACATCGCGAACTCGCTGCGGCGCTCGAGCAGGAGGCGGATCAGCTTCAGGAAATTCTTGTCCCAGCGCACGGTGATGCCGTATTCCGCGACGCCGCCGAAGCCAGCCATCACGCGCGTGCCCAGCGATTCGAACAATTCGTGCACGTCACGGATCGGGCGGAAGGCCGAGCGCTCGCCGCGCGCATTCATGCCGGAGACTTCCGCGGGCAGGGGCTCGATCTTCAGGCCGTCGATGCCGACGATCGCGTGACCGTCGTTCATCAAGTGGTGCGCGAGCGTGAATCCAGCCGGCCCGAGGCCGACGACCAGGACTTTTCGCCCGGACGGCGCGCGCGGGAAAGGCCGGCGCAGATTGAGCGGGTTCCAGCGAGTCAAGAGCGAGTAGATCTCGAAGCCCCAGGGCAGCTCGAGCACGTCCTTCAAGGTCCGCGTCTCGGCCTGCGGAATGTTGACCGGCTCCTGCTTCTGGAACACGCAGGACTTCATGCAGTCGTTGCAGATGCGATGGCCCGTGGCGGCGACCATCGGATTGTCGACGCAGATGATCGCCAGGGCGGCGAGCGCCTGCCCGCGCGTCTTGACCTGGTGGAACTCCGAGATCTTCTCCTCGAGCGGACAGCCCGCGAGCGGCACGCCGAAAATGGACTTCTTGTATTCCTCCGAGGGCGCCTTCTCCTTGAGCCCCTTCGAGCAGGAATCCTTGCCCTGCTCGTGGCACCAGATGCAGTAGTTGGCCTGGTCGAGGGCGCCGACGAGGTCAGTGCCGGCGTCGGTGAGCTCGAACCCCTCGCGGCGACGCAGGTGGTGATGCCCCAGGGTGTGCTGCTCGAACCCGTCCTCGGTGCGCGTCTCGACGGGCACGAGCTTCTGCATGTCCAGCTTGATCGGGAGCTTGAAGAGCACGCCCGCGCGATGTCTCGCCTTGCCCGCGGGCGTGGTCGCGGCCCAGGCGGCGTAGCGCAGCGCTAAATCGAGGGGACCTGGGTGAGCAGCCTCGTCCCGCAGCCACTCCGTCACCCGGGTCGCGAAGGCCAACTCGCTGAACGGCTCGCCGAGCAGGGCCGAGAGCTCGGCTTCCGCCGCTGCGCCATCGAAGGTGGCGAGGTCCTCGGCCTTGATCTTGGGGACCGCGCGGCGCTGCACGAAGGCGCGCTTGACCGAATACAGCGGGGCGAGGGCGTCGTGGCGCGCGGAAAGCTCGTGCACTTCGCTCTCGATCGAGAACAGACGCGCCACGAAATCGTCGAGGTGCGGCGCGAGGTCGATCAGGAGATCCGATTCCGCCTTGGCCGGAAGGGCTTCCGCGGAGGCGCGGGCGGCGATCAGCTGCTCCCGCATCGACAGGTCGATCTCGCCCAGGAAGTTCAGGAATGCGGCGTCGACGCGCCCCAGGCCCTCGCGCGCATAGAGGTCCTCGAAGCGCAGATCAAAGCGAAGTTTCGTCATTGTAGGGCGGAGGATCATAACGGCGGAGGCTGCGATCGTCTCCCCGCGGACTTCCGCGCTGCGCGAGGTCGAGTATCGTGGGCGCATGGACCTGCCCAGCAGGCGCGAGATTCTCGCCGCGGGTTCCGCGTTCGCCGCGGCACCGGCCTGGATCGCCTGCGCGGGAGGCCCGCTCCACGTGACTTCGTCCCCGACTCGAGACACCTCCGGGGACACGCTGCGCGAGCTGCTCGCGTGGAACCGCACGAAGCACCCGCGCTACCGCGGCGGGCTCGCGAATCACCTCTCGATGGCCCTGTGGTCGCAGCATTCGCTGGGAGCTGGCGAGGCGCGCCTGCGCGAGTTCGCGGCGAGCTACGGCGCGATGCTCGAGTCGATGCCGACCGCTGGACCGCCGGTCGATGCCAAGGAATGGCGTCAGGCGCTAGGTCGCGACGAAGCCTTGCACGGATTCGTCGCGCACTTCGAGCGCGAGCTGCGCGAGCGCGGGCGCGCGGCGGTCTTGCACGACGCGCTCGACGCCCTCTCGCCGAGCGTCGGCAGCGCCGCATTCCATTGCCTGATCCGCACCGCGTTCGGCGTGCGCTTCGAGGACGATGCCGAGATCGCTCACGCGCTCGCCTACTGGGCGGTCACCGCGAGCACCCTGGGCACGCCGTCCGCGAACCCGACGGACGAGAAGGACCCCGGCGCCGTGCTCCAGCGAGTTCGCAGCGACGAACGCTTCTCGAAAGCCTCGATCAGCGGCGGATCGATCGACGGCCGCATGAAACAGGCGGCGGCGATCCCGGGGTTTTCCGACCTCGCGAGCTCGCTCGTGCTCGACGACGCGGCGCTCGCGAGCATTGCTCGCGAGATGATCGGCCTGTTTGCCTCCACAGGCAACTTCACAGCCTTGCACGCCGTCACTTCGACCCATGCGCTGCGGATCGTGCTGCCCTTCGCCGCTGACCGCGAGCGGCTGATGCGCTTCCACTGGCAGGCCCTCGTGGCTGCGTACATCGGGATCGGAGCGCCCGCGGCCCAAGCGCTGAAGCTCGAAGGGGCGCCGGAATGGCCGGCGATCGGAGCTCGCGCCGTCGCGAGCAACGACGACCATGACGCCAAGCTGGTGTTCGCCTGCCGCGAGGAGGCCGCAATCCACGGGGAAGGCGCGTACCGCCTTGCGGCGGCGAGGCGTGTGAAGCTCGCATCCTGAAACTGGTCCACGGGCGTGTTCCCCGCTTGCGTTAATTTGCCTCTCCGTCTACGAAGGGGCCCGGTCGTCGAGTGAGCCTGGATTTCCCATGGCAGGGAGGTTCCGAGGCTTCTGCGCTGCGTCGCACCCCAGGCCGCTGCCCGCGGTCGGACAACCAGCTCGCACGGTCCCACCCCTGTCCCCTGCGATTCTTTGCCATGCGCACCTTGGTTCTCGGTCTCTTGTTGTCTTGGCTCCCGCTTCCCTCGGCCTTCTCGCAGGACTGCGGGGGCATCTCGGTCGGCCGCCTGCCACTGAGCGATCTCGGGTTTGGGCCCTATCAGGGCTTTCAAGGCGGGCTCTACCCGGGAGCCTCCAACGAGCGCCCGATCGCCCACGAAGTCGCTGGCTTGCGGCAGGTCGCGGAGGTCCTTCCTCGAAGTGCTTCCGGATCGATCGACATGTCGGACGGAAAGGTTGGGTTCATCTCGATCGGCATGTCGAACTGCATGGTTCATTTCAACGCGTTCATGCAGTCCGTGGCAGCGGACGAGCGAAAGTCTCCGCAGCTGGTGCTCGCCAATTGCGCCCAGAGCGGGAAGACAGCCCAGGTCATCATGAACCCCCAGGCTGCCTACTGGACGAACTGGGTTCCGGCGCACCTCGCGTCTGCGGGCTTGAGCGCGGAGCAGGTGCAGGTGATCTGGTTCCTGGAAGCGGAGGCGAATCCGATCCTTCCCTTTCCGGTGGATGCGCTGACGCTCGAGGCGGAGTTCACATTGATCATGAACATCCTGCGGGACAGGTTTCCGAACCTGCGCGTCTGCTACATGGCCTCGCGCATCTACGCGGGTTACGCGACGACGACGGTCAATCCCGAGCCTTGGGCCTATCAACAGGGTTTCGCGAACAAGTGGTTGATCGAAGACCAGTACAGAGGCAATCCCGCGCTCAATTTCGATCCGAACCAAGGGCCGGTGGTGTCGCCGTGGATCACGTGGGGGCCGTACATGTGGGCGGACGGGCTCAATCCGCGCAGCGACGGGCTGGTCTGGGAGTGCTCGGATTTCACGTCGGACGGGACTCACCCTTCGCTTCAGGGCGCGATCAAGCATGCGTGGTACTTGATGCATTTCATGCACCACGACGTCACGGCGCAGAGCTGGTATCTCGCGGAGCCGTTGCCGGTCGCGTATGGCCATGGCAAGACGACTTCGATCGGGACCACGCCGAAAGTTTCGTGGACAGGCCCGGCGAGCCTTGCGGCGGATCAATTCCGTGTCGAGCTGGAAGGCGGAGTTCCGGGGCGGGTCGTGATCGGTCTGTGGAGCGACAAGGCGGCTTCCGCGCCGTTTCTGGGGGGAACGCTGTACCTCGGGGCACCGATCCATCGACTGCCGGGTCAGGTGCTCGATGCGAATGGATCGACGAGCTACGCGATCCAACTCGTTCCGCCGCTGCTGGGCGCTACGCGCAATTACCAGTTCTGGTTCCGCGATCCGCAGCAGCTCGACGGCACGGGGGCGGGGTTGTCGGATGCGTTGCAGGTGCGGTTCTTCGAGTGAAGCGGGACGTGGAGCCAATTTAGGGCAGCCATATACCTGGCTCAGTAGACCCTAGTGCTTTTCAGGCAGTCCCCAAGCAACGCGCTTGCATTGCTTGGCCCCATCCCAGATGACAATGGCCTTGTTGACTTTCAGGTCGTATGGGACATCAACGCGCAATTCATCGCCCTCGGTCCACGCGGGAGAGTCAACAGGCG
>DATHET010000107.1:0-28100 GCA_035490315.1 Planctomycetota bacterium | reverse complement strand
AGGACCTCGAGCTGGTGCGCGGCGACGGCATGGCCCAATTCGTGCACATCTGCGGCGACATCGTCCGCGACGCCAACCACTGGGCGCTCGAGGCCGCGGGAACGATCCAGGACATCACCGAGCGCAAGCTGGTCGAGGCCGAGGTCGAGTGTGCCCGTCTGCAACTGGCCGGGCAGAACCAACGCCTGCTGGCCTTGACGCAACAGGCCCACGGCTTCGTCGACGACGTGTCGCACGAGTTCCGCACGCCGCTGACCGTGATCAAGGAATTCGGCGCGATCATCGCCGACGGTCTGGCCGGTCCGGTCAGCGCGGAGCAGATGGAATACCTGGGCATCATGGACAACGCGGTGATCGACTTGAATCAACTGGTCGAGGACTTCCTCGACTCGAGCAAGTTGCGCGCGGGTCGCCTGCGCGTCGATCGGCGCCCGCAAAGGATCAGTGAAATCTTCACCAGGATCCGACCTGGCCTGCAGCGCAAGGCACTCAGTCGGTCGATCACGGTGCTGGAGAAGATCGACGCGGACTTGCCGCTGGTGTTCGCCGACGAGGAAAAAGTGCGACGCGTGATCATGAACCTGGCGACCAACGCCGTGAAATTCTCGGCCGAGGGCTCGCAGATCGAGCTCTGGGCGCGCACCGCCCGCGAGGGCGGAGTCGTGGTCGGCGTCAGCGATCACGGGCGGGGACTCGCGCCGAGCGATCTGAAGCAGCTCTTCGAGCGCTTCCGGCAATTGCCCAGCTCGCAGGCTCCGAGCGTCAAGGGCTTCGGCCTGGGGCTCAACATCGCGCGCCAGCTGGTCTGGCTCAACCTGGGCCACATGAGCGTGGTCAGCGATCCGCCGCGCGGCTCGAGCTTCTCGTTCACGCTGCCCGAGGTCGAGCCCGGGATGATCCTCGAGCGCTTCCTGGCCAGGCTCGCGGAGTGCGAAGTCTCCGCGGAGAGCCTGAGCGTGATCACGGTCTCGCACGCGGGGACCGCGCAGGCGGCCGATGCCTCGAGATTGTTCCTCGCAGCCACGACACGGCCGACGGACCTGGTCCTGCAGATGCCGCTTCAGGAGCGGCGCGGGTTCGTGGTGATCGGTCCGACGCAGTCACCCGAGGGTTGGGTGGCGCGTCTGTCGAGGACTCATGCCCGCGCGGTCGCCGACGCGGGAGCGGACAAGCTGGGCAGCCTCGAGTTCGAGATCCAGGGCAGCTTCGCCTACCCAGCCGATGCCTTGGCTGCGACCGCCTGCGTGCTCGAGCACCTCGCCCTGGAAGTCGCCCTTGCCTAAACGCGTGTTGATCGTCGACGACGAGCGCGGCATCGCCCAGGCGCTTTGCGTCCGGCTGCGCGCCGGCGGCTACGACGTTCGCTCGGCCTTCGACGGCGCCACGGGCCTCTCGCTCGCGCTGGAGTGGCGGCCCGACTTGATCGTGCTGGACATCCGCATGCCGGAAATGGACGGCTTCGAGGTCAGCCGGCGTCTTGCGGCCTGCGCGGAGCTTCTCGCCACGCCGGTGATCTTCCTGTCCGCCAACGTGCAGGAGTCCGCCAGGCAGGCGGCGATGGCGGCGGGAGCCCACGCCTTCCTGACCAAGCCCTACGAATCGAAAGACGTGCTGGCGGCGATCGCCAGCGCTCTGGACCGCACGAATACGCCGACCGCCTGACAGCCAGGAAAAACTCATGAGCTCGAACGAACAATGGACCGCCCTGGTGATCGACAACGACGACGATCTGCTGCGCGCAGTGACCAAGCGGCTCGGCGCTCTCGGGATTCGCTGCATCAGCGCCGGCTCCGGCGCTCAGGGCCTGGCGGAGTTCCGCGCGAGCGGCGCAGACGTCGTGATCAGCGACCTGAACATGCCCGGTGGCGACGGTGTCGAGCTCGCCGAGGCGATCCGCAAGACCTCCGACGTCCCGATCATCTTCGTCACGGGATTCCGCGACGACTTCAAACGGCGTCTGCGGAACGTCACCAACGTCAGCACCCTGCGCAAACCCTTCGAGACCCAAGACCTGCTCACTCTCGTATCCGCCGCGCTCGGCGAGTCCGTCGCGTAGTCCTTTCAGCAATCAACCATCGGCACACCATGAACAAGTACAAGATCCTCGTCGTCGAAGATGACCCCGCGCTGCTCCATTCGATGCGCATCCGCCTGGGCGCGGAGGGCTACGAGGTGCTGAGCGCGCAAGATGCCTACCAGGCCGTCAGCAGCGCGGCGAAGCATCGCCCGGATCTCCTGATCCTCGACATCCACATCCCGGCCGGGGACGGATTCTCCATCCAGGAGCGCGTGCGCAAGATGCCGGGGATGGAGCTGACGCCGATCATCTTCGTCACCGGGGACGCCTCGCAGACTCTGGGGGACAAGACCCACGAGGTCGGCGCTCGCTGGCTCCTGCGCAAGCCGTTCAACTCGAGGGACCTGATCCAGATCGTGCGCCAGACCGCGGCCGAGTGGGAGGCCCAGAGACCGGCGCTGACCGCGGTGCCGCTCGTCTGAGCGAGCCGCGTCGAGGTCCCTGGCTGGACCCTAGAAGTTGTAGATGAACGGCGCGGTCGCGTCCTCGGAGCTCAACCAGGCCACGGCCACGCACAGGATCGCGACGATCACGATCGGCGCGATGATCCAGACCCAGTTCTCGCGCAGGAATTTTCCCATGTGCTCTAGAACAGCGTGTAGATGAAGGGCGCGATCAGCGGCGAGCTCGCGGCGACGACGAGCAGGCTGCCGATCGACAGCAGCACGACGAGCAGCGGCATCAGGTACCAGTGGCCGCGCATCACGAAAGCCTTGGCCAGCTCGGCGATGGTCTGCATGCGGCGGCCGAGCTTCCAGATCACGAAGCCCAGGATCGCGAGCACGAACAGGATCACCAGCTTGGGCGCGATCGCCGGAGGCAGCAGGCCCATGCCGAAGCGCACGCCGAAAATGATCAGGAACACCGCGGAGAGCATGCCGAGCACCTTGAGCGGCGGTTGCCACTTGGGCTCGTCCTTGTAGTTGCCGTAGTACAGGGCCGTGAGCGCGATCCACAGACCGGCGAACACGAACATCCAGGTCTTCGACGCCGGCGGTCGCGGCGGCGGCGTGAAGCTCGCGACGGCATCGCCTTGAGCGCGCGGCGGCAAGCCGACGTCGGCGCCCTCGAGCTGGTCGTGCAGGAAGCGTGCGAACTCGAGGTTGCCGCGCGGGTTGAAGTGCCAGTCGACGGCGTAGTAGAGCTCCGGCGCGGGCTGGTCGGCCTCGCCCTCGCTGCCCGGCGCGTGCTCGGGCGTGCGCGCGATCGAGCGCAGCGTCTCCGTCGGATCGAAGGCGCGGATTCCCAGGCCCTGGGCTGCGTCGAGGAAGGTGTGCACGGCCTGGTTGGGATGCCAGCGCTCGTCGCGCAGGCAAACGACCCTGCGCAGGCTTTCCTCGGCGCCCTGCTGGATCGCGGCCTTGTTCGGGATCGGCACCAGCACGAGCTTCGAGCCGCTCTTCGCGCATTGATCGCGCAGCAGAGCCAGGGCCGCGCGCGTGCGCTGCTGGGCATCGAGCATGAAATCCGGCGGCGTCACCATCAACGCGGCCCACTCGCGCGGCAGGAAGGCCGATTTCTTGACCACCGGCTTTTCGTCCTTCTCGCCGGACTTCAGCGAGAACTTCGTGTCCTCCCAGGGGATCTCGAGCACGCCGCTCGGATCGACGCTCTTCTTGAGCAGCAGTCCGAGGGCCGTGTGCTCGCGCCAGGGAATCGGGCCGGGGTCGACGAGCGTGCCGGAATCGAGCTTGCCGTCGACCGAGTAGCGCGGCTTGGGGAAGCGCGCGTACTGCGTCTGACCGTTCCAGTAGAGATCGTTCTCGTAGGGGAAGATCAGCACGAGATCGGGCTGGTACTTGACGCCTTCGCTCAGGAACCAGGCGACTTCCTGGTCCGTCGACCAGCCTTCCGTGCCCGCGTTGACCAGGTCGACCTTGCGGCCTTCGCTGTTCCAGGCGCGGCCGAGCTGCTCGACGAACAGATCGTGCTCGCTGACGGTGTAGCCGAGCGTGAACGAGTCGCCGAGGCAGACCACGCGGAAAGTTCCGGCCGGCTTGGCGTAGGCAGTCGTGTCGCTGTCGCGCAGGCCGAGGGCGTTGACCTTGTACGTGACGTTGAACTCGGAGGTCTTGCGCTTGCCGACCGCGCCGGGCTTCTTGGCCCAGCCGGTCAAGGGATCGAACTGGTTGATCGTCGACTTCGGACCGCGGCCCAGGAGGCGCAGGCCGCCTTCGAGGACCAGAGCTCCACAGAGCAGGCTGACGAGCAGCGCGAGCAGGATGTTGATGGCACGCATCGCGGTTCCTCAGCTCACCATGGCCGTCACGCTGTCGCCCTCGTGGCGCAGCGAGAAGCGCGTGTCGGCGATCTTCTTCTTCGCGTCGGCGCGCACGATGTAGTTGTTCATGAACAGGTAGTCCATGCCGGACAGGCTGAACGTGTTGAAGGCATGGCTGGGGTGCTCGACGATCGGCTCGCCCTTCAAGTTGAAGGAGGTGTTCATGATCACCGGCACGCCGGTCAGCTCGCCGAAGCGCTCGATGATCCGGTGGTAGGCCGGGCTGACGTCCTTGAACACGGTCTGAAGGCGGCCCGAGCCGTCCTCGTGGGTGATCGCGGGCAGCACCGAGCGTTTCTCTGGCCGCACCGGCGCCACGTAGAGCATGAAGCGCGCGGGATAGTGCTTCGCCGCATCGGGGATGTCGAAGAAATCGCTCGCCGCCTCGACGGTCACCGAAGGCGCGAAGGGCCGGAAGGCCTCGCGGAACTTGATCGTCGCGTTGAGCTTCTCTTTCATCTCGGCCTTGCGCGGATCGGCGATGATCGAGCGCGAGCCCAGGGCGCGCGGGCCCCATTCGAAGCGGCCGCGCATCCAGCCGCACACCGCTCCGTCGACCAATTTGTGCGCGACGAAGTCGTAGAACTTCTCGTCGTCCTCGATCTTCTCGAAGGCGATGTCGTACTTGCGCAGGAAGGCCTCGATCTCGGCGTCGGAATACTCAGAGCCCAGGTAGGGCGAGGTGAGCACCGGCCCGCGCGGCTGGTCGAGCACGTGGTTGTAGGCCCAGTAAGCCGCACCGACGCAACCGCCGTCGTCGCCGGGCGCGGGGTGCACGTAGATGTCCTCGAAGGGACCTTCGCGCAAGAGCTTGTAATTCGCCACCGAGTTCAGCGCGACGCCGCCCGACAGGCACAGGTTCTTCATGCCCGTGGTCTTGTGCAGGTGCTTGACCATCTTCAAGAGCACCTGCTCCGTGACGACCTGGATCGAGGCCGCCATGTCGCAGTAGTACGGGTCGAGCGACTTGTCCTGCAGCTTGGGATCGCGCGCCGGCTTGCCGAAGTGCTCGCCGAAAGCAGCCGCGAGCGTCTGGTCGCGCGAGAAGTGGTACGAGAAGTACTTCATGTCGTGCCAAAGACTTCCGTCCTCGGCGACATGGATGAGCTCGTAGATCTTGTCGACGAAGCGCGGCTTGCCGTAGGGGTGCATCCCCATCAATTTGTATTCGCCTTCGTTGATCTCGAAGCCGCAGTAGGCGGTGAAGGCGGAATACAACAGGCCCAGCGAGTGGGGGAAGCGCAGCTCCTTGGTGATCTCGATCTTGTTGCCACGGCCGACGCCCATCGTCGCCGTGCTCCATTCGCCCGCGCCGTCGACGGTGAGGATCGCGGACTCCTTGTACGGCGAGGTGTAGAAGCTCGCCGCGGCGTGCGACATGTGGTGGTCGCAGAACAGGAGCTTGGAGCCCGGGACGTCGAGCTCCTTCTGCATCATCGACTTGATCCAGAGCTTGTCGCTGATCCAGCGCTGCATCGATTCGCGGAACACCGCCGACGAGCGCGGGAAAGTCGCCAGGGCGCTGACCAGCATGCGCTCGAACTTGACGAAGGGCTTCTCGTAGAACACGACGTAATCGACGTCGTGGATCGAGATGCGGCCCTGCTTGAGCGCGAACTCGATCGCCAGCGCGGGGAAGCCGGAGTCGTGCTTCTTGCGGCTGAAGCGCTCCTCTTCCGCGGCGGCGACCAGGCGGCCGTCCTGGACCAGGGCGGCGGAGGAGTCGTGGTAGAAGAACGAAAGACCGAGGACGTTCATCAGTCCTGCCTCCGCGCCTCGGCCAGCGTCTCGTTCTTGCTGTCCCACGCGCTCCAGTTGCCCTGCGGCCGGCGCTTGATGTGCAGCGGGTCGGCGAAGAGCTGGTAGACGAGCGCAAAGGGGCCCAGCAGCAGGAAATAGAGCAGGGTCAGCAATGCTCGGGAGAGCATCGAGCCGAAGCGCTCGGAGAACTGGAGCAGGGCCTTCATGGACGGTGGGGCGGGGGGATGGAGCGCTGGCGGGCGAAGGGAACGCAGGGCGAGGTGCCCCTTCGGCAGCCTGGCGGGGCCCCCTGAAGCAGGCGGCGGGCCTGATCCGTTCGAAACGGGAGGGGGTCTGGCCAGGACCCATCGGGCCTTGCACAAGACCAGGGAGTTTACCCGATCGAAAGCGCCGAGGGGAATCGCGCACCCAACGGGGTGCAGGCGACGCTCAGCGCAGGATCAGCCGGCCCTTGAACAGCTCGCCCTGCTCCAGGCGGCGATCGTGGTCCTCGTCGCGCAGGACGTCGATCTCGAGCACGGATTTCGCGGCCAGTTGCAGGACCAGGACGGCGAGGCCCTCCGGACGCGACAGGGTCCAGGCCTGGCGCGGCGCGTCGGCGCCCGGCCGGACCGCGTCGATCACGTCGCCCGCCTGCAGGCCGATCGCCGCGGCGGGGCCGTCGGGGGCGAGCTTGTCGATCTGCAGCATCGGCCCGGCGGAGACCCACACGGACTTGGTGGTGAAGCCCAGCCGCGCGAACAGGATTCCGTCGACCTTGCGCCAGCCGCGCAAGCTGACGTCGCGCTCGCCCTTGGCGTTCTTGAGGCGCAGGACGACGTTGGTGTCGGGCGCCAGGGCCAGGGTGCGCTTGGTGTATTCCTCGCGCGCCAGCTTCAGGCTCGCCTCGGCGCCGCGCGGAGCGTCCGCCGTCGCGGGAGGAAGCAGCGGAGTCCCGGAAAGGCCCAGGATCGTGTCGCCGACTTCGATCCCCGCGTCGCTGGCGGGCGAGCCGCTCCAGACCTGTGAAATTTTCAGCGAAGGCGCCGGCTCGAGCTCGAATCCGAGCCATGCCGGCGCCCATTCGGGCGCGAAGAGCTGGTTGAGCAGCACGTCGCGCACGCGGTCCACGGGTATGGCGAAGCCCATGTTCTCCGCGCCTTCCTTGACCACCGTGTTGATGCCGATCAGCTCGCCGTTGATGTTGAGCAGCGGCCCGCCGCTGTTGCCGTGGTTGATCGACGCATCGGTCTGGATCAGATCGTTGAACTCCAGGCCGCTGCCCGGCACGGAGAGCTGGCGGTGCAGGCCGGAAATGATGCCGGCGGAAACCGAGAGCTTCTGCTGGAAAGGATTTCCGATCGCGACCACGCGCTCGCCGATCATCAGGTCCAGGCTCGAGCCCATCTTGACCGTCGGAAATTTCCGGTCGCCCAGGATCTTGAGCAGCGCGAGATCTTCCGGCTGCACGTAGGAAACCAATTGAGCGGGATAGGTCTTCGCGTCGACGCCGCTGTCGAACTGAACTTCGAGCTTGCCGCCGTCGATGCCCGCGGCATTCGCGACGACATGGAAATTCGTCACGAGGAAGCCCTCGGGATCGACCATGACTCCGGTGCCCGCGGAACGATTCTGCTGCTGGACGGGCTGGCCCCAGAGGTTGTAATTCGTCATGAAGCCGGTCGACACGATGTACACGACCGCCGGCGAAGCCTCCTTGACCACCACCGCTTCGGGCGTGACCCGTCGCTTGTAGAGCTCGTCGGCTGTCGGCGGCAGCTGAGGCACCTGGACGATCGCGGCGGCGCTCAGCAGGAAGAGGGAGCGGACGTCCATGGAGGAATGCTCGAGCCAGGCGCGAGCCGCCGGATTCTACGCCTGCAGCGCTCGAACGTTGGCGAACCCAGGGATCGCGTTGCGCCCTCGGCGCGTCCGCGAGCGAGCTCGAGAGAGACCTCGAGTGAGAGCTCGAGAGAGACCTCGAGTGAGAGAATGGTGGGCCATGTAGGACTTGAACCTGCGACCTCTACGATGTCAACGTAGCGCTCTAGCCAGCTGAGCTAATGGCCCACTCGTTGTCAGCCCACGCAGGGGTTCCGGCCACGGCGCGCGCGGCGGTCCTGCTGCACTCTGGAGAGACGGCCTGCGCCGGCTCCAAGGGGCGCAGAGACTAGTTTCCGCGCGCTCGACTGCCAAGCACAAAGTCCCCGGCCGCGTTCCGCATCGCCGAGCGAGTGCGCGCGAGGTAGAATCCTCGCCCCTCAAACCTCTTCGAAGGAGCTTCTGCGTGAAAGTCGGCGTCGTTCGCGAGATCAAAGTCCACGAGAATCGTGTTGCCCTGACCCCTGCCGGCGCCGAGCGATTGGTGTCGGAGGGCCACGAGGTCATGGTCGAATCCAACGCCGGAGTCGGCAGCGGGCTCGAGAACTCGGTCTACGAGCTGGCCGGCGCGCGCATCGCCAAGTCGGCCGCCGAGGTCTGGGCCGCGAGCGACATGATCCTCAAGGTCAAGGAGCCCCTGTCGCCCGAGTGGCCGATGATGCGCAAGGGCCAGACCCTGTTCACCTATCTGCACCTCGCGGCCGATCGCGCGCTGACCGAGGCGATGGTCAAGACCGGCTCGCAGTGCTTCGCCTACGAGACGCTGGAAGTCGGATCGACCCTGCCGCTGCTGACGCCGATGAGCGAAGTCGCCGGACGCATGGCGATCCAGGCTGGCGCGCAATGGCTCGAGCGCTCGCGCGGCGGCTCTGGGATCCTGCTCGGCGGAGTTCCCGGCGTCGAGCGCGCCCACGTGCTGATCCTCGGCGGGGGCGTCGTCGGAACGCAGGCGGCGCGCATGGCCTGCGGCCTGGGCGCGGACGTGACCTTGATGGACGTCAACATCGATCGCCTGCGCTACCTCGACGATGTGATGCCGAAGAACTGCCACCTGGTTTTCTCGACGCCCTTCGCGCTGCGCTCGTACCTGCCCAAGGTCGACTTGATCGTCGGAGCGGTGCTGATCCCCGGCGCCGCGGCTCCGAAATTGATCCGCCGCGAAGACCTGAAACTGATGAAGCCCGGAACGGTGATCGTCGACGTGGCGATCGACCAGGGCGGCTGCATCGAAACGTGCAGGCCGACGACCCACGCGGATCCGGTCTATACCGTCGACGGCGTGCTGCACTATTGCGTGGCGAACATGCCCGGCGCGGTTCCGCGCACGAGCACTTTCGCGCTGACCAACGCGACCCTGCCGTACACGCTGAAGCTCGCGAAGCTAGGGCCCAAGGCGGCGATCCTGGAGAATCCGGCGCTGCGCTCGGCGGCGAACGTGATCAACGGCAAGATCGTGTACAAGGCAGTCGCCGATGCGTTCGGCATGGAGTACACGCCGGCCGAAAAGGCCGGAGCCTGATTCCAGCTCGCATGGAGGCATGGCAGGCAGCGCTGCTCGGTCTCGTCGAGGGACTGACCGAGTACCTGCCGGTCAGCTCGACGGGGCACCTGCTGCTCGCCCAGCGCGCGATGGGCATCGAGACCAGCGAGGCGGCCAACTCCTTCGCGATCTGCATCCAGGCCGGCGCCATCCTGGCCGTGTTCGCCCTGTACCGCAGCCGGCTGGCGCAGGTCGCCTTGGGGATCGCGGGGCGCAGCGACGAGGGGCGGCGCTTGCTCGTCAACCTGACCGTGGCCTTCGCGCCCGCGGGCGTGATCGGACTGCTGCTCCGACATCGGATCGAGAGCGTGCTCTTCGGTTTGTGGCCGATCGTCGCGGCCTGGTTGGTGGGCGGAGTCTTCCTTTTGTGGCTCGCGCGGCGGCGGATGCCCGAGCAGGGCCTCAGCCTGGAATCGATCGGTCCCAGAGTGGCCGCGCTGATCGGTATCTGCCAGTGCGCAGCCCTGTGGCCGGGAGTCAGCCGCTCGCTCGCGACGATCGCAGGCGCGCTGCTCTGCGGTCTGGGCCTCGCCGCCGCGATCGAGTTCTCTTTCCTGCTCGGCCTTTTGACGCTCGGCGCGGCGACGATCTACAAAGGCATCCAAGGCGGCTCGAGCCTGGTCGCGGCCTACTCGATCAGCACAATGCTGATCGGTCTCGGCGTCGCCTTCGTCTCCGCCTGGCTGTCGGTGCGCTGGATGGTCCGCTCGCTGAATGGGCGCTCGCTCGCGATGTTCGGTTGGTACCGCGTGGGTCTGGCGTCGATCGTCGCGCTCTTGCTCGTCCTGGGTGTCCTGACGGCGAAATGAGATGCAGAAACGCGCACTGATCACCGGAGTCAGCGGCCAGGACGGCAGCTACCTCGCCGAGCTGCTGCTCGAGCGCGATTACCGCGTGTTCGGCCTGGTGCGCCGCAGCTCCAACGAGCAGCTCGAGCGCATCGCGCACCTCGCGGGAAAGATCGAGCTGGTCCGCGGCGACCTGCTCGACCAGACCTCGCTGATGCATGCGGTCGAGGAATCGAAACCCGACGAGGTCTACAATCTAGCCGCCCAGTCCTTCGTGCCGACCTCGTGGCAGGAGCCGGTGCTCACCGCGGAGTTCACGGCCCTGGGAGTGACGCGCCTGCTCGAATCCCTGCGCCAGGTCGCGCCGAAAGCGCGCTTCTACCAGGCCTCGAGCTCGGAGATCTTCGGCAAGGTGCGCCAGTCGCCGCAGGACGAGCGCACGCCCTTCTGGCCGCGCAGTCCCTATGGCGTGGCCAAGCTCTACGCCCACTGGATCACGGTCAATTACCGCGAGTCCTACGGGCTCTACGCCTGCTGCGGAATCCTTTTCAACCACGAATCGCCGCGGCGCGGAGTCGAATTCGTCACGCGCAAGATCACGCGCGAGGCGGCGCGCATCCGACTCGGTCTCGCGAGCGAGCTGCGCCTGGGCAATCTCGACGCGCGGCGCGACTGGGGTTTCGCCGGCGACTACGTGCGCGCGATGTGGCTGATGCTGCAGCGCGACACGCCGGAGGATTACGTGATCGCCACCGGGCAGATGCACTCGGTGCGCGAAGTCTGCGAGGTCGCCTTTGCCGAGCTCGGCCTCGACTGGCAGAAGCACGTGGTCCACGACGCAAAACTGGTTCGCCCCGCGGAAGTCGATCTCCTGGTGGGGGACGCGAGCAAGGCCGAGCGCGAGCTCGGCTGGAAACCACAGGTCGCCTTCGCCGACCTGATCCGCTCGATGGTCCGCGCGGATCTGGCGAGCCTTCAGCGATAGTGGTTCTTGAGCCAGGCCGTCAAGGCCGGCCCCGGACACTGCGTCGTCGTGAAGTGGCTGTGCGGATAGACCCGCGATCCGGGGATCTTGTACTGGTTGCTCAGCGAATCGATCAGGAGCTCCAGGCTCTTGAGCGCGGCCGGAGTCGGCGGCCGGCGCAAGAAATCGCCGAGCATGCAGATGCCGATGTTCTGCTGGTTGTTGATCCCGCCCGCGCCGCCGGCGTGGGCACCCTGCCACTCGAGTGGGCGGCCTTCGAAGATGCGGCCGGCGGAGTCGATCAGGAAGTGGTAGCCGACGTCGCCCCAGCCGTGCTCGGCATCGTCCATGTGGAATTTCTGGATGGCGCGCACGACTTCCTGCGAATCCTCGAGCGTCCCGCCGGTCTGGCTGCTCTTCGATTCATCGGAGTGGTGGACCGTGATGCGGCTCCACGCGCCCTTCAAGTGTGTCAGCCGCTCGACCCGGCTGGGCTTGGCTTTCCACTGAGCGCGCTTGACCAGCGAGATCCCCGGGTGGGGCGGCCGCGGCGAGTCGAGCAGGGCCAGGGCGCTCTGCAAGCCGATCTTCGCGCGCGTCTTCGCGCCCGGCCCGGCGTCGGGATCGGCGAGGATCGCCTGGAACCCGTCGCGCGCCGCCTCGACGCGCATCTGGACCGTCTCCGGCGGCGCGGTGCCCTTCTCGAGGTCCTGCTGCGAATACTTCACGCGCCCGTCATTCAATTGCAGCTCGGCCTCGATCCGCAGATCCGGCCGGTGCTTCGCGGCCTCGTTCTGCAGCCACTCCTCGATCGCGACCAGCTTCTCCCAGGACAGGGGCTGCTTCAGCCAGATCGGCTCGACCACCACCGGCTCGGGATCCGGCGGCGCCATCGGCGGCGGCTTCATCGTGTTGCAGGCCGCGAAGAACCCGAAGAGGAACAGCAGCGCGGGCGCGGTCAGGCGTGCGCGGCGCAGGATTCTGCGCGGCAAGGTGCAATTCATGGAGCCCCGAGATACCGCGCAGCGGGGTCGACGGCAACGATGGGCACGCTTTCGCCTCGCTTACCCGAGCGAGACAGCGCGGCGCCTGAGTTTTCCCCGGGTGTCGCGCTTCTCACACTCGGCGGCAAGACTTCCGGGCCAAAGTCGATTATCAAGGTAGCTGGCCAGAGCCCGATGAGACGCACCATCCGCCACGCCGTTCCTTCGTACCTCTGCGCGAGCCTGCTGCTCTTCGTCTGCGGCCAGGGTCTCACCGCGAGCGCCAGGGCCGCGGCGCCTTCGCTGCAGGATCCGGCGCAGGACGAGCGCGAGCTGGAGAGCGAGCGGCGCGAGGCGGACCGTTTGCGACGGCGCGGAGAGACGGCCAAGGCCTTGCGCAGCCTGTCCGAGCTTCTGAGCGACGATCTCAAGGACGTGGAAGCGCGCATCCTGCGCGCTCGCGTGCGAGCGGACGAGGCGGACTGGGCTGCGGCGCGCAAGGACTGGACCAAGGCCCTGGAGGACAAGGCTGGATGGAAGGCGCCCGACGCTCCGGCATGGATCGCCGCGGCGGCGCGTGAGCTGGCCACGCTGGAGCTGACGCTCGGCAATCCGAAGGCCGCGCGCGAAGTCCTCGCGAAGCAATCCGCGGTCCTCGACGCCGCCGCCGATCCGCGCGATGCCTGGGTGCTTTCGCGGGTGGCCTTGGGACTTGGCGAGCGCGACGCGAGCCGCTCGGCCCTGCAGCTCGGCGCGGCGGGGGATGGCGCGGACCAGTGGGAACGCTGGCTCGCGAAAGCGCGCTGCGAGCGCGCCCTGGGCGACCTGGTCGCCGCATCGCGTTCGCTGGTCGCCGGCGACCGGGTCGCGAGTCCTGTCGACGGCCCGGAGCCGGACCTGCTGGCCGAGCTGGCGGCGGTCTACTTCGAATCCGATGGCGAGATCGAGCACCCCGAGGCCAAGGGGCGAGCGCCCGGCGTGCTGCTCAAGCAGGCGCTCGACATCAATCCGCGCCATGAGGCCGCGACCCTGGCCCTGTTCGAGCTCAATCGTTTCAACTGGAACCGCCAGAGCCGCTCGCCGACGGACATCCTGAACGAGTGGATGCGCGCGCGGCCGAATTCGATCGAGGGTCTGCTCAGCGGAGCCTCGACCGATCTCGACGACGGACAGCTCGTCGGCGCGCGCGAAAAGCTGGCGAAACTCGAGCAGCTCGCCGCGGGCCGGCGCGAATTGCGCACCCTGCAGTCGGCCCTGGCCTGGATCGAGCACCGCGTCGCCGACAACGAAGCGCTGCTCTCGGCCCTGGCCAAGGAAGATCCGCTCGACGCGCGCCCCGAGCGCGAAGTCGGCCGCACCCTGTGCGAGCTGTACCGCTTCGCCGAGGGCCTCGGTTTCCTCGAGCGCGCGGTCGCGCGCGATCCCCAGGACTACGAAGCCTGGACCCAGCTCGGCAGGGCCCAGGCCAACACGGGCAATGAAAAATCGGCGCTCGAGTCGCTGACCAAGGCGACCGAGCTGGCCGCCGGCCGCCAGAACGCCTGGCGCTTCAACATGAGCAAGGTGCTCGAGCGCACGCGGGTGAGCTTCACGCGCGTGCGCGCCGGCGAGCACACGTTCCTCTGGGCGCCCGACGCGGCGGCGGTGCTCGAGACCTACCTCGTGCCGTTCTATGCGCGTTCGCGCGAGGCCCTGGCCGATCGCTACGGCTTCACGCCGGGCCCGGTGCAGATCGAAGTCTTCGAGCGCCACCGCGATTTCTCGGTGCGCTCGACGGGCTTCGAAGGTTTCCCGGCCCTCGGCGTGTGCTTTGGACCGGTGGTCACCGCGGTCTCGCCGGTGAGCGAGATGCGCGGCACGTTCTCCTGGGCGCGCACCTCGTTCCACGAGTTCACCCACGTCATCCACCTCGGCCTTTCGCACAACCGCTGCCCGCGCTGGATCACCGAGGGCCTGGCGACCTGGGAAGAAGTGAATCGCGAGCCCAGCTGGACGCGCAACATGCGCCACGAGCTGATCGACGCGCGCGCCAGCGACGAGGTGATCGGCGTGCGCGATCTCAACCGCGCTTTCCGCGGCCCGCGGATCCTCTTCGCGTATTACCAGTCCGGTCTGTGGTGCCAGATGATGATCGAGCGGCATGGATTCGCTTCGATGGTGCACCTGCTCGAGGCCTTCGATCGCGGGCTCGACCTCGACCGCGCCCTGGCGGAAGTCTTCCATGCGACGCCCGAGGAGCTCGACAAGCAGTTCGGCGAGTTCGTCGACCGCGAGCTCGCCTCGCTGAGCATCGAGCCGCGCTGGTCGGCGTCGCGTCTGGCACGCTTGCAGCTCGAGGTCGCTTCCACGCAGCCGGACAAGCCCGAGCTGCGCGCGCGCTGGATCGACGACACGGTCAGCCTGGCCTACGGACGCTGGCAAGGCGGATCGCGCGTCGACGCCGAGCAGGCGCTGCGCCGCCTCGACCAGGCCGGGGCGAAGAGTCCGCGCGCCTGCTTCCTGCGCGGCGAGATGGCGATCGCGGCGGGCAACAAGCCGGAGGCGCGCGACCGCTGGAACCAGGGAATCCAGCTCGGCGGCGAAGATTTCCGCGCGCGCTACGCGCTGGGCAAGCTGGCCCAGGACGACCAGGAATTCGAGCTGGCCGAAGAGCACTACCTCGCGGCCGAGAAAGACTTTCCGGGCTACGACGACGCGCAGATGTCGGCCGAGCTCGCACTCGCGGGCTTGTACCGATTCACGGGCAGGCCCGACGACGAGCAGGCCGCGCGCTCGCGCTGGCTGCGCTGGAACTCCGGCGATTACGAGCCGCGCATGAAAGTCGCCGAATGGCACGCCAAGGCAGGACGCTGGGGCGAGGCGGAGCACCTGTACGCCGAGGCCAACGACATCGACCCCTTCCGGCGCAAGCTGCACCAGGCCTGGGCCGCGGCCCTGGTCAAGCTGGCCCGCCACGCCGATGCCCTGCGCGAGTACGAAGTCATCGCCCGCGTGCCGGTCGAGCTCGATGCCGACAAGCCCGAGGCGCTGACGACGGCCGAGAAGGCCGACCTGCTCGGTCTCCAGGCGAATTGCCTGATCGATCTCGGCCGCACCGCGGAAGCCTCGACGCGCATCCAGCAGGCCCTCGAGCTCGACGCCGATTGCAAGAGCGCGAAGTCCGCGCGCGCAAGACTGCCCTGAGCGTTAGCATCGCGCCATGAGCGAGGCGCGCCCCGTGTTCGTGGTTCTCGACGGCATCGACGGCTGCGGCAAGACGACCCAGGCGCGGCTCTTGGCCAAGGCCCTCTCGACTCGGCGCGGCCGAGAGGCGGTGCATTTGCGCGAGCCTGGCAGCACGCCGCTCGGTGAACGGATCCGCGAGCTGGTGCTCTCGCGCGAATTCGAGATCGCATCCGCCTCGGAAACCCTGCTCTTCGCCGCCGCGCGTCGGGCGCTGCTCGATCAGCGGGTCGCGCCGGCCTTAGCCAGCGGCAGCGACGTGGTCTGCGAGCGATTCCATGCCTCGACCTTCGCTTACCAGTCCGTCGCCGGAAACCTGGACGAGGCGAAGGTCCTCGATCTGTTGCACACCTGGGCGGGAAAGCCCGCGCCGGATCTGACCGTGATCCTCGACCTCGAGCCGAGGGCGGCGCTCGCGCGGCGCAAGACGCCGGGCGATCGCATCGAGGACCGCGGCCTCGCGTTCCAGGAAGCGGTGGCGATGGGTTATCGGCGCTACGCCAAGCTCGATCCGCTCGCGCGCCTGGTCGACGCGGACGCCGCGGAGGAGCTCGTCGCAGAGCGCGTGCTCGCCTGCCTGGAAACGCTTTTCGCGAAGGGCGTCAGCCGTGGCTGAATCTGAATCCGACTGGCCGTTGAAGGGGCACGCCGCGAGCCTCGCCGGCTTGTGGCGCGCGGCAGCCGCTCATCGCTTGCCCCACGCACTGCTTTTCCAAGGCCCGAGCGGCGTCGGCAAGTTCCGCGCGGCGCGCGCCCTGGCCCAGGGTCTTCTGTGCGCGCTGGGACCGCGCGAAGTCGGACCCTGCGGCACCTGCGGCCCGTGCAAGCGTTTCCAGAGCGGCGGCCATCCCGATCTGCTCGTGATCGACCCGCCGCGCGAGATCGACGAGCAGATCCGCATCGGCTACATCGTGCGCCGCGAAGGATCCGGCGAGCCCGAGAATCCCGCCGACGAATTCCTGGCGCTCAAGCCGATGGAAGGCGGCTGGCGGATCGTGATCCTGCGCGGCGCGGAGCGCATGGTCGAGCAGGCGCAGAACGCCCTGCTCAAGATGCTCGAGGAGCCGGGAGCGAACGTGCTCTGGATCCTGATCTGCGACCGGCGATCGCTGCTGCTCGCGACCATCCAGAGCCGCGTCGTGCCAGTCAGGTTCGCGTCCTTGAGCGCCGAGGATGCGATGAGCGTGCTGCTCGAGCAGGGGCTCGCGCGCGAGGACGCGCTGCAGCTGTCGCGCTGGAGCGGCGGCTCGCCGGGAACGGCGATCTCGATGGGCGAGCGCGGCGTTCCGCTCCTGCGCGCCGTGCTCGTCTCGCTCCTGTGCGGCGAGGTCGAGCCCTTCCAGGCCGCTGCCGCCCTGGCGCTGGTCGAGGGCCGCTTCGAGGGCAAGACTCCGGCGGGTCGCGAGCGCGAGCGCGCGCGGACAGTGCTCGATCTCGCCACGGCGCTGCTCGGCGATCTCGCGCGCCTGCGAGCCGGACTTCCCGCGGTGTCGCTGCCGCACGGCGATCTCGCGCTGCGCGTCGAGAAGATCGCATTTGCGGCCCATCCGGCCCTTCTGGCGGCCGCCGTGGACAGCCTGCGCGTCATCCGCGCGGACATCGAGCTCAATCTCGACCCGGCCCAGGCCTTGGAGCGAGCTTCGCTCATCCTCGCTGCGCGCGATCCGGCCCAGCTCCTTTGCTAACATCGCGCGGCACGGGCCCGGCTGAACCGGGCCCGCGTCCCATCCGATGAACGACGCACTGCGCAAGCTCGCGCTCCAGGACGGCCGCTACTCGCCCGAGGCGTTCCGGTTCCTGTACGAGTCGCTGGAGCACGCGCTGCGCCTGACCGGCCGCGAGCACGCCGAGGGCACCGACCGCCACGTGACGGGCCGCGAGGTGCTCGACGGCATGCGCGCCTGCGCCACCCAGCAGTTCGGCCCCCTGGCCGCACACGTCTGGCGCTCGTGGGGCGTCAAGGAAAGCCTCGACTGGGGCCGGATCGTGTTCCTGCTGGTCGAGCACAAGATGCTCAAGCGCCAGGACGGCGACAAGCTCGAGGACTTCGCCGAGGGCTTCGATTTCGACGAGGTGTTCGAGCGCAGCTACCGGCCGCAGGTGCCCAAGCTGCAGGCCGGCGGAGGCGAGGGTTAGTGCTCGAGCGCCTGGATTCGAACCGCCGGCGCTGGGCCCTCGGGATCCTGTTCCTGCTCGTCCTGTGGTTCTCCTGGACCGTGCGCTCGGTGCTCAACCCGATCCTCCTGGGCTACCTGCTCGCCTACGTGCTGCACCCGCTGGTCGAAAAGCTGGAGCGGCGGGGATTCAAGCGCCGCACCGCGGTCGGCGTGATCTTCGCCTTGTTCGCCCTCTCGCTCCTGGTCGTCGGATTCGCGGTGTTCGTCCAGGCCCAGACCCTGTGGGTCGACATGTCGGTGGAAGGCGGCGTCGTCGACCAGATCGACGTGCGATTGCACAACGGCATCGCGCAGACCTACCAGTACCTCGCCAAGTGGGGGCTGGTCAGCAGCGCCGCGGAGGCCGGTGGGGCGCGGCCGGGGCTCAAGGATCTGCTCGCGCAGCTGCAGCAGCTCTCCAGCGATGAGATCGACATGTCGGCGGCGGGCAAGGCCGGGATCCGCGCGGCAGGCGGCGCACTGATCGTCGTCCGCGCCTTCTTCGGCTCGCTGCTCTCGCTGGCGACGCTCTTGTTCCTGCTGCCGATCTACACGTACTTCCTGCTCTTCGAGCTCGATCGGATCCACGACTTCGTGATCACGTATCTGCCGACGCGCGATCGCCCCAAGGTGATCTCGATCGGCAGGCAGATCGGCGAGGTGTTGAGCTCGTTCCTGCGCGGGCGACTGGTGGTCAGCCTGCTCAAGGGTGCCTTCATTTCCCTGGGGCTGTGGCTGATCGGCGTGCCTTATGCGCTGCTGCTCGGGCTGTTCGCCGCGGTGCTCTCGCTGATCCCGGTGGTCGGCCCGCTGATCGGATTCCTGCTCGGATTCGGCCTGGCCATGCTCGAATTCGATCTCTACGGCGCGCTGTGGCGGGCCTGCGTGATCTACGGCCTGGCGGAACTGCTCGAAGGCTATGTCTTGATGCCCAAGGTGCTCGGAGAGAGCCTGGGTCTGCACCCGGTGGTGGTGCTCGCGTCCTTGATGATCGGCGGCGCGGCCTTGGGCATGTTCGGGCTGCTGCTCGCCCTGCCGATCGCGGCCACGGTGATCATCCTGACGCGCGAGCTGGTCTTGCCCGCCCTTGCGAAGACTTCGCAAGAGCGGGTCTGACGAAGTACCGCAGGGTCAGTGCCCGCCGTCGAGCGAGGCCTGCAGCATTTCCTGCAAGCGCTCGATCAGCTCCGGCGAAAGCTTGCCGTCGGTCTTCTTCGCGTCGCGCAGCTGGTCGAGGGTTTCTTCCAGCGAGCGCCGCTCGATCTTCGCCAGCAGGCGGCCGTGGGTCGTCGGCGGGATGGCCGACTTGTACTCGGCGATCTCTCCCGGCGTCTTGTTGAGCTTCTCGAGCACGACGCGGATGGCTTCCTGCAGCTGCACGTCCTCGACGAAGTCGCCAGCCGGGAATTCCTTGCCGCGCAGGTCCTGCACGCGCCGGCGCAGCTCGATGCGGATCAGCTGGCGCACGTCGTCGGGCGGGATCGGCGTTCCGAGCTTGGCCACGAAGGCTTCGAAGTCGGGATAACGCGTCACGTCGCGCTGATCGTTCTCGGCGAGCTGCGTGAACAGCTCCTTGTTGGCTTCGAAGTGCTCGTCGACGTAGGCGCGGATCTTGCGCGAGCTCTGCAGGCGGACCATTTCCTCGATGCGCCAGCTCTCGTAGTTGCGCGCTTCGACTTCCACGTCCGGCTCGATGCCGCCGCGGTGACCGGGAAGGATGTTGCCGTCCTTGTCGAGCTCGCGGTGGATCGAGCGGCCCGAAGGCAAGAGGTAGCGCGAAACCGTCAACTTGATGTGCGGCGCGAAATCGAACTCGCCGTTGTTGTTCCAGTCCTTGGTCAGAGGCTCCCAGTTGTCGTGGCGACCGTTCTTGTTCTCGTCGACGTACTTGTCGTCGGACATGCCGGGGACGTTCAGGAGCTTCTGCACCGAGCCCTTGCCGAAGCTGCGCTGTCCGACGATCGTCGCGCGCCGCTGATCTTGCAGGGCGCCCGACACGATCTCGGCGGCCGAGGCGCTGAAGCGATTGACCAGGACGGCCATCGGCATGTCCATCGGGATCATCGGGCTGCCCTTGGTGAGATGGGTTTCGCCCGCGTCGATGCGGCTCTCGGTGCTCACCACCTTCGTGCCCTTGATCAGGAAGGGCGTGGCCACGGCGACGGCCTCATCGAGCAGGCCGCCCGGGTTGTTGCGCAGGTCGAGGATCAGCGAGGTCATGCCCTGCTCCTGCAATCCGATCAGCGCCGCGCGGACTTCCTGCGAAGCAATGCGCGAGAACTCGAGCAGCGAGATCAATCCGACCTTGCCCGGCAGCATCTGCCATTGGACGGTGGGGATCTCGATCTTGGCGCGCTGGACCTCGACGATCATGTCGTCGGTCGGACGATCGATCTTGGAAGTCTCCATGCCGCGACGCCAGACGTAGAGCTTGACCTTGGTGCCGGGGCGGCCCTTCAAGCGCTTGATCACGTCCTCGGAAGGCTGATGCAGCGTCGGCCAGTCGTCGATGCGCACGATCTTGTCCTCGCTCACCAGTCCGGCCTTGTACGCCGGACCCGAGTAGATCGGGTGGGTGATCGTGAACAAGCCGTCGTCGATGTCGGTCGAGACGTAGGCGCCGATGCCGCCGTATTCCGCCTCGAGGTCCTGCTCGAATTTCTGGAAGTACTTCGAATCCATGTACGTCGAGTGCTCGTCCATGGAGTGCAGCATTCCGTTGAGCGCCGCGTCGAGCAGGTCCTCGGTCTTGACCTTGTCTCCCTCGAGGTGACCCTGCTGGATCACTTTCATGACCGTCTTGAAGACCTGCGCGGGATCATTGGAATCGAGCGTCTGCTCGGAGCCCTTCTGGCTCTCCATCAGCTCGGTCATGCGGCGGAATTTGCTGTTGGCGTGCTCCTCGACCAGCGCGGCTTCGAGGTAAGCCGCGGCGACGCGGCCGCGCTCTCCCGGCACGGAGGCCATGCGCTTCAACTCGTCGCGCAGCGGCCCGGTGATGCCGGTTCCGGTGCGAGCGAGGGCCAGGGCGCCGAGCTGGCGCAGCTCGGGATCCTGCGACGACAGGAAGCCGTTCATCAAGCGCCAGGCATCGCGGCCTTCCTCGCCGCTGCCCAGGGTGTGCATGGCGACCGCGCACTCCAGGCGCAGCTCCGGCGAGCGCGTGCCGTCCTCGGAAATCTTTCCGAGCGCGCTGGTCAAGGGCTTGCGGTCTTCCTCGGTCAGCGTCTTGAAATGGGCGTCCGAGGAGAGCTGGGCCGCGCCGAGCACCACTTCCTGCTTGTCGCTGGTCAAGAGCGGCACGAGCAGCGCGGCGAGCTTGGACACATCGGGATCGTTCGCCTGCAGGCGCAGGCCGATCGCGAAGAGTTTCGCGTTGGGGCTGAGCGCCTTGGGGTCGGCGATCAAGGGATCGACGGCCGCGGCCAGATCCTGACCGGTGAGCTGGCGCGAGAGGTCGGCGAGGGCGCGCACCTGACGCCAGATCTCCTCGCCCGGGCGGTCGCTGAGCTTGGTCGCCTGCTCCTGGACCAGGCGCGCCAGATCCGGGCCTTGCTGAGCGCGCAGGCCGAGCGCGGCGGGAACGGTGGCCAGGGGCACGAGCACCAGGAGAGCGAGCAGCTTGTTTCGAAGCATGAGCGATTTATCGGGTGTGTGGTGGGCGCGCGGCCCGCTGGGGTCGCCGCGACGGGAGCCGGGGCTCGCACGCCGTGGTTGCGATGTCGGCACTACTGTAGGCTCAGCTTTGGGGGATCAGTCCACGGGTCACGTAAAACCTTCCCGGTTGCCGCCCGCGCGGGCCCGGTGTCGGATTCTTCACCTCGAGCGCCTGAGCCAACCCGCGTCGTAGCAGCCCTCCATGGTCGGCGAGAATTCAGATTCCAAGACTGGAAGCGCGGCTCGAGGCGAGCCGTGGAGCCACGTCGTTCCGGGCGCCCGCGGACCCGAATCGGCGATGGTCGACGTCTCTTCCAAGCCGGTCACATTGCGCGAAGCCGTGGCCTCGGCCGTGGTGCATTTTCCGCCGGGTCTTTTGGCCGAGCTGCTCGCGGGCCGCGGGCCGAAAGGACCGGTGCTCGAAGTCGCGCGCACGGCGGCGATGCTCGCGGTCAAGCGCACCGGCGAATTGATCCCGCTCTGCCACCCGCTGTCGATCGACGCGATCGAGGTCAACTTCGAGCCGCGGGACGAAGCGCGGCTGGAGATCCGCTGCCGGGTGCTCTCGACCGGCCGCACCGGCGTGGAGATGGAAGCCCTGGTCGGCGCGTCGCTGGCGGCGCTGACCATCTACGACATGAGCAAGGCCCGCAGCCACGAGATCGAGATCGAGCAGGTCCGGCTGCTCGAGAAGCGCGGCGGGCGCTCGGGCGAATGGCGCAACCCGCGCACCAGCGAGCGCTGAACGGAGAGCGCGGATCCAGCCCTGCGGGCAGCTAAGGCTCGCTCCAGCTCGCAACGGGCGGCCCTTCGAGCGTCTTTCCGCCCAGCGATGCGGGGCAGTACCCCTTTTTCCACGCGTGGGGGAATGCTCAGGGCCTCGTTGCTATCCTTTGCCGCTCCCGACCCGACCCAGGCCCCCGACCCCATCCATGCAACTCCGCCTGATCCAACGCCTGGTCGCTCTGATGCAGAAGGGCGATGTGACCGAACTCGAGCTCGAGGACACCCAGGCGGGCCTGCGCGTCCGGCTGCGGCGCGGGCCGGACTCGCCGCCGGCGAATTCACCGGTCGTTCACGTCACCCAGGGCGCGGCGGCGCCCCTTGCCGCTCCGACCGCAGCGGCTGCCGTCGCTGGCCCCGAGCCTCAGGCCGCCGCGGCACCTGCGCCGGCGGGGGTGCCCTTCGTCAGCCCGATGGTCGGGACCTTCTACCGTTCCTCCTCGCCCGAATCGGAGCCCTTCGCGCAGGTCGGCTCGAACTTCGGACCGGACTCGACCTTGTGCATCATCGAGGCGATGAAGGTGATGAACGAGATCAAGGCCGAGACCTCGGGCCGCATCGTTCAGACCCTGGTCCAGAACGGCGAGCCGGTCGAGTTCGGCCAACCGCTGTTCCTGTTCCAACCGAATTGACGCGCGCCGCATGTTCAAGCGCATCCTGATCGCCAACCGCGGCGAGATCGCGCAGCGGATCATCCGCACCTGCCGCGAGATGGGCATCGAGACGGTCGCGGTGTACTCGCAAGCCGACGCCGACGCGAGCTACCTGCGCCAGGCCGATGAAACCATCTGCATCGGGCCGGCCCAGGGCGCGCGCTCCTACCTCAATATTCCGTCGATCATCTCCGCGGCCGAGATCGCGGACGTCGAGGCGATCCACCCCGGCTACGGATTCCTGTCCGAGAACGCGCACTTCGCCGAGGTTTGCAACTCGTGCAACATCACCTTCATCGGGCCGAGCCCGGAATCGATCGAGGCGGTCGGCAACAAGGCCAACGCCCGCGCCCTGGCGAAAAAAGCCGGGGTGCCGATCGTGCCCGGGTCCGACGGGCCGGTGGGGGACGAGGACCTCGCCCTGCGCACGGCGAAGAAGCTCGGCTATCCCGTCATGATCAAGGCCGCGGCGGGCGGCGGCGGTCGCGGGATGCGCATCGCGCGCAACGATCCGAGCCTGGTTTCCGGTTTCCATGCGGCGCGCACGGAAGCCGAGGCGGCGTTCGGCGACGGCACCGTGTACCTCGAGAAGTTCATCGAGAACCCGCGCCACGTCGAGTTCCAGATCCTCGGCGACCAGCACGGCGAGCTGATCCACCTCTTCGAGCGCGACTGCTCGATCCAGCGCCGCCACCAGAAGCTGATCGAGGAATCTCCCTCGCCGTTGATGACACCGAAGCTGCGCCAGGAGATGGGCAAGGCCGCGGTGCGCGTCGCCAAGGCCGCCGGCTACCACAATGCAGGCACGGTCGAGTTCCTGGTCGACAAGGACCGGAACTTCTATTTCATCGAGGTCAACGCGCGCATCCAGGTCGAGCACTCGGTGACCGAGCTGGTCACCGGCATCGATCTGATCGAGCAGCAGATCCGCATTGCCGCAGGCGAGCCGCTGATGTTCCGCCAGGACTCGCTGAAGCAGACCGGCCACGCGATCGAGGTGCGCATCAACGCCGAGGATCCCGACCGCGATTTTCAACCCTCGCCCGGCCGCATCGACGTCTTCGTGCCGCCCGGCGGGCCCGGCATCCGCCTCGACAGCCACGCCTACAGTGGGTACCGCATTCCGCCGAACTACGATTCGATGATCGGCAAACTGATGGCCCACCGGCCGACGCGCGACCACGCGATCCGCTGTCTCTCGCGCGCGCTCGACGAGTTCGTGATCGAAGGGCCCAAGACCACCATTCCAATCCTGCGCAAGATCCTGAATCACCCCGACTTCCGAGCCGGCGACCACGACACGGGCTTCGTCGGCCGCTACTTTGGAGGCGGCCACTCGCCCAAGCCCACTGCCAAGGAAGCGCAATGAACGCCGCCACGAAGTTCGTGCTGAGGTCCCTGCCCGCGGGACTCTTCCTGTGCCTCGGTGTGTGCGCGAGCGGCTGCTTCTTCCCGAACACGCAGCGCTGGCCGCCGCCGATGGGCGGGGACTTCGAGAAGCTGCCTCCCGGCGACGCGGTGACGCGCCCGGAGGGCAGCGAAGAGGTCACGGTGCTGCGCCACGCCGATCCCGTGCGTGTGCGCCCTGTCGGCGCCCTCTCGGGCCAGCCGCTCGCCTTCTACGACAAGCGCATGCGGCTCAATGCCGGCAGCTCGGTGATCGTGTCGCCGGGCGGGCGCGCCGAAGTCCTGTGGCCCTCGGGCGCGTCGATCGTGCTCTTCGGCCAGGCCGTGACCTGGATCGGATCGCCGGGTCGCGGCGATCCGATGTTCGACTTCCAGGAAGTCGACCGCGCGCGCATCTCGCTGAACGAAGGCGACCGCGTGCGCCTGATGGGCGGCGCGGAGCTCACCGGCTCGTCCGGTCCCTACGTGATCGAGCGCTCGAAGGATCGCAAGCTCTCGGTGGTCAATCAATCGAAGGGCGAAGTGCAGGTCTCGTTCCGCGAAGAGCTGTTCACCCTGGGTCCGGGACAGAAAGTCGTCCTGCCCCTGCTCTCCGAGAGCGGCGCGCCGATCCGGCCCGATCCCAGCGCGAAGATCGCCGCGGCGCCCCAGGGTTTCGCGGTACGCCTCACCGGCGCCGTCGAGCCGCGCACCCAGGCAGCGGGTCTTGGTTTCACCTCGAGCGGCGAGAGCCACCTCGAAGGCCTCGGCCAGCGCGTCGACCTGAAAGCCGGCGAGTCGTCGAGCTTCTCGGGCTTCGATCGCGAAGAAACGACGCCCGCGGGCGGGGGCAAGTCTCCGTGAGCGCACGCCGCGTCCTGATCACCGGCGGCGGCGGATTCCTCGGCAGTCACCTCTGCGAGCGCTTCCTCGCCGAGGGCTACGAGGTGTTCTGCATGGACAACCTGATCACGGGGGATCTGCGCAACATCGAGCACCTGATGAGCCGCGCGGATTTCCACTTCCTGCACCAGGACGTGACCGAGTTCATCCACGTGGCCGGGCCGCTGGACGCGGTGCTGCACTTCGCGTCTCCCGCATCGCCCCGCGACTACCTCGAGTTCCCGATCCAGACGCTCAAGGTCGGCTCGCTCGGAACGCACAAGGCCCTCGGGCTCGCCAACGCCAAGGGCGCGCGCTTCCTGCTCGCTTCGACCTCGGAGTGCTACGGCGATCCGCTGGTGCACCCGCAGCGCGAGGATTATTGGGGCAACGTCAATCCGGTCGGTCCGCGCGGCGTGTACGACGAGGCCAAGCGCTTCGCGGAAGCGATGACCATGGCCTACCACCGCTTCCACGGCGTCGAGACGCGCATCGTGCGCATCTTCAATACCTACGGACCGCGGATGCGGCTCAACGACGGCCGCGCCTTGCCGGCTTTCATGTCGCAAGCCCTGCGCGGCGAGGACGTGACCGTTTACGGCGACGGCTCGCAGACGCGCTCCTTCTGCTACGTCGACGACCTGGTCGAGGGCATCTGGCGCCTGTTGAATTCGAAGGAGAATCTGCCTGTCAACATCGGCAATCCGCGCGAGATGACGATCCTCGAGTTCGCAAACGCCGTGATCAAGCTCTGCGGCTCGCGCTCGAAGATCATCTACGAGCCATTGCCCGTCGACGATCCCAAGGTGCGCCAGCCGGACATCACCAAGGCCCGCGCGCTGCTCGGCTGGGAGCCGAAGGTCGAGCTCGCCGTCGGGCTCGAGCGCACGATGAACTACTTCAAGCGCCGCTTGGACCTCGTCCCCGGCAACGCCTAGCTCGCGCCATGTGTGGAATCGTTGCGGGTATCTCGCGCTCCAAGGCGGTGCTCAGTCACCTGATCGAAGGACTGCGCGTCCTGGAATACCGCGGCTACGATTCCTGCGGAGTCGCGGTCGCCGACGGCGGTGAAGTCACGATCCGGCGCAAGGTCGGCCGGCTTTCCGAGCTCGAGCGCGTGCTCGAGGACGGTGCCCTGCGCAACGCGCGCGCGGGGATCGGCCACACGCGCTGGGCGACGCATGGAAAGCCCTCGGACGAGAACGCGCACCCGCACACTGACGGCAGCGGCCGCCTCGCCCTGGTGCACAACGGCATCGTCGAGAACTACCTCGAGCTGCGCCGCGAGCTGCTCGCCGAAGGCCGTGTCTTCCACAGCGAGACCGACACCGAAGTCTTGACCCTGCTCGTCGGCCGCGAGTTGGAGCGCGGCGGCACGCTCGGCGATGCGGTGCGCGCGGCCCTGGCCCGAGTGCGCGGCTATTACGCGATCGCCGTGATCTCGACCGGCGCCGAGCCGGAGCTGGTCGGCGCGCGCAACGGACCGCCGCTGGTGGTCGCGAAGACCGCCGATGGCGCCTGGCTCGCCTCGGGAGAGGTCGCGCTCCTGCCGCACACGCGCGACATGACCTACATCGGCGATGGAGAAGTCGTCGAGCTGTCTCCCGACGCGATCAAGATCACCGACTTCCAGGGCAAGGTAATCACGCGCGGATCGAAGCGCGTCGAATGGGACGCGGAGGCGGCGAGCAAGGCCGGCTACCCGCACTACATGCTCAAGGAGATCTTCGAGCAGCCCGACGTGCTCGCGCGCACGGCTTTCGACCGCATCGCCCAGGTCCACGGCGACGTCGACTTCGAGGGCCTGGGCTGGGACGACGCGCAATTGAAGCGCATCGAACGCGTGCAGGTGATCGCCTGCGGCACCGCGCTGCACGCCGGCATGATCGCGCGCTACATGATCGAGGGCCTGGCGCGCGTGCCGGTCGACTTCGATTTCGCTTCCGAGTTCCGCTACCGCGAGCCCTGCCTGGTCAAAAACACCCTGGCCCTGGCGATCACGCAGTCCGGCGAGACCGCGGACACCCTGGCCGGGATGCGCCTGGCTCGCGAGCTGGGCGCGCGCGCGGCTTCGATCTGCAACGTGATCGGCAGCACCATGGTGCGCGAGAGCGACGCGATCATCCTGACCCACGCGGGACCGGAGATCGGCGTGGCGAGCACCAAGGCCTTCACGGCGCAAGTGGTCGCAGGCTTCCTGCTCGCCGTGCGCATGGCGCGCGCGCGCGGCGCGATCGACGAAGCTCGAGGACGCATGCTGCTCGACGAATTGCGGCGCTTGCGGCCGCGCATGGAATCGCTGCTCAACGACAAGACCGTGGCCCACGTGCGCGCGATCGCCGAGCGGCACGTCAACGCCAAGGGCTTCTTCTTCCTCGGTCGCGGCCTGAATTTTCCGGTCGCCCTCGAAGGCGCGCTCAAGCTCAAGGAGATCAGCTACGTCCACGCCGAGGGCTACGCCGCCGGCGAGATGAAGCACGGGCCGATCGCGCTGATCGAGCCCGGCATGCCGGTGGTCGTGCTCGCCTCGCCCGGCCGCGTCAGCGACAAGGTGCGCTCGAACATCGAACAGGTTAAGGCCCGCGGCGGCCACGTGATCGTGATCGGCGCCGACGCCGAGAGCCGCAGCGTCGCCGATGAATCGATCGAGGTGCCCGACGTCGGCGAATGGCTCTCGCCGATCCTCAACGTGATCCCGCTGCAGCTCTTCGCTTACCACCACGCCCTGCTGCGCGGCTGCGACATCGACAAGCCGCGCAACCTGGCGAAGAGCGTCACGGTCGAGTGAACCAGGGAAACGTGGCGTCCCAAGCTTCGAAAGTTCTGGTCACCGGCGGCGCCGGTTTCATCGGCAGCCACGTGTGCGGGGCGCTGCTCGCGCGCGGCGACCAGGTCACGCTGCTCGACAACTTCAACGACTTCTACGACCCCAAGCTCAAGCGCGAGAACCTGGACCATCTGCAGGCGGCGCGCATCGTGACGGGCGACATCCGCGACCAGGGCTTGATCACGCGCCTGTTCGCGGAGGGGGAGTTCGACGCCGTGATCCACCTCGCCGCCATGGCCGGCGTGCGGCCGTCTCTCGAGAACCCGCTGCACTACCAGGA
>DATHET010000106.1:0-15381 GCA_035490315.1 Planctomycetota bacterium | reverse complement strand
AGCAGGGCCACACCTCGATCAGCCAGGGCATGTTCGCGACCGTGGTCGTCGGCGGGACGGCGCGGATGGGGGGCACGCTGACCCTGCGACCCGGATCTGCCGCGCGAATTCCGGTCGAGCTGCGCGTTCAGGCGCCCTCGTGGATCGTGCCGCGCAAGGCGACGCTCTTCGTCGACGGCACCGCGGTCGCGGAGCGCGTCGTGCCCTCGGTCAGCGGCGTGGCCACCGACGCGAAGCTCGACTTCGACCTGGACTGCCCTGGCAGTCACGATCGCTGGCTGGTCTGCGTCGTCACCGGCGATCCCGCGCGAGGTCCCTTCTGGCAAAGTGTCAATCCGTACACCTTGGCGGCGACCAATCCGGTCTTCCTCGACCTCGACGGCCTCGAGGGCTGGCGCGCTCCGCGCGAGACGGCGGCGGCCCTGCTCGAGCAAGCGAAGGACCCGGCCGATCTCGCCAGGGCCATGGGAGCGCTCGACGAAGCGGGCTGCGTGCACCTGCTCGACCTGCGCGCGCAAGCCCTGCGCGAGCGGGGCACGCCTCCCGCGGAGATCCGCAAGGCGCTCGTCGACCTCGCCGCCAAGGCCGCCCCGGGCTACGAAGGCGTCCGTCGCGTCGCCGCGCGCCTGTGAGGCGGGCGAACTCGCGCGCGGATCTGTCACTCGCCGTGCGCTAGGCTGTACAGACCGGGGGCGTTTTGGCCCAAGGACTCCAACCCATGCTGAATCCGATCCTGCGGGCCTGCGCCTGCTTCTTCCTGCTCCTCGCCGCTCTCGCCGGCTTCTCGCCGAACGCCTCCGCCCAGGGCGAGGAGACCGTGCGCGACTTCCGCAAGTTCTTCCGCGAAGCGAAGACCTCGGCGGAGAAGGTCGAGTACGTGCTCAGCCTGGAGAAGATCGAGTCCCCCGGTGTCGTCGACGTGCTCGTGCCGGTGCTGAAGGACCTGGAAAACCCCGACGTGGTGCGCGCCGCGATCCGCGTGCTCGCGGGATTCAAGACGGTCGAGCCGGTGACTGCCTTGATCGCCGTCGCCGAGGCCGACAAGACCGAGGCGGTGCGTCTGGGGATCCTGCAAGCGATCGCGCAGGCGCGCTACACCGCCGCGACGCCGGCCCTGGTCGCGATGCTTCCGGACAAGTCCTGGGACGTGCGCCGCCGAGCGGTCGAGGCCCTGGGTGCGATGAAGGATCCCGCCCAGGCCCCCGTGATCCTGCCGCTTTGCCTCGACACCGAAGTCGCGGTGCGCTGCGCGGCGCTGGACGCGTTGGCCGCGCTCAAATCGGAGCTGGTGCTCCCGCCGGCCTTGGCGGCCTTGAAGGACCCGACCTGGCAGGTGCGCGCCAGCGCGATCGCCGCGCTCGGCAAGGTGCGCAGCCTCGATTCGATCGAGCCCTTGATCGAGCGTCTGACGATCGAGGAAGGCCGCCTGCGCGCGGACATCGGCGCGGCCCTCGACTCGATCACCGGCAAGACGCTCGGAGATCGCCTCGACCAGTGGAAGTCGTTCTGGACCAACTACAAGGGCAAGTTCAAGCTGCCGACCGACGCCGAGCTCTCCGCGCTGCGCGCGAAACAGAAGGAGAGCCGCGAGAAGTACAAGCCTTCCGGTCCGACCACGTCTTACCACGGCATCGACACGCCCTCGCGCTCGATCCTGTTCGTGATCGACGTCTCGGGCTCGATGGAGAATCTGGTGGTCGAGAAGGAGCGTTTCCTCGACGGCGGCTATCCCTCGATGATGCGCATCGACATCGTCAAGACCGAGCTCGCGCGCACGATCGAGCGCCTCGAGCCCTACGTGAAATTCAACATCCTGAAATTCGGCACGGAAGTCGAGCCGTGGAAGAGGGAGCTCGTGCCGGCCAATGCGCTCAACAAGACCGCGGGCAAGAAGTGGGCGATGGCGCTCGAGCCCCTGGGCGGGTCGTCGAAGGAAGACCTCGCTACGGTCGGCCTGACCAGCTCGGCCAATCTCGAAGCTGGCAAGACCAACACGTTCGGCGCGCTGAGCGAGGCCCTTGGCCTCGCGGGGCGCGGCGCGAAGGACAAGAACTACACGGTGGCGGTCGACACGGTGTTCTTCCTCTCCGACGGCCGGCCTTCGCACGGCCTGTACGTCGATCCCGAGGACATCCTGCGCGAGATCCGCGCCGCGAATCAGCTGCGCAAGGTGGTCCTGCACACGATCGCGATCGGCGAGTTCCAGAAGGATTTCATGAAGCGCCTGGCCGAGGAAAACGGCGGCGTTTTCGTCGACCTCGGGCGCTGAGCGGGCGTATTCTTCCCGGTTGCGAGCCGCTCGGAAGCGCCGGCGTCATTGACACCCCCGCTGGGCCCTCGTACCTTTTCCAACCCATTTCATCGGGGATCGGGGCGTGGCTCAGCTTGGTAGAGCGCTGCGTTCGGGACGCAGAGGTCGGAGGTTCAAATCCTCTCGCCCCGACCATTTCCGGAGTTGACCGGCATGAAGCAGGCCAGGGCCCTCCTGTGCGCGGTCGTCGCCGCTCTCGCGGCCGCGGCGACGTCGAGCTGCGCCTCGAGCAGCCACCCGACTCGGGCCGAGGCCCACGGATCCGCGGCGGCCGTGCAAACCGGCCACGCGCCGGTCAACGGGCTTTCGCTCTACTACGAGATCCACGGAGCGAATACCGAGCTCCCGCCCCTGGTCCTGCTCCACGGCGGCGGGTCGACGATCGAGTCCTCGTTCGCGGCCGTCCTTCCGTCCCTCGCGCGCAAGCGCCAGGTGATCGCCTTCGAGCAGCAGGGGCACGGGCACACCGCCGATGTCGATCGCCCTTTCAGCTTCGAGCAGTCGGCGGACGACGCGGCCGCGCTGCTCGCGCACTTGGGGCTCGAGCGCGCCGACTTCTTCGGGTACAGCAATGGAGGCAGCATCGCGCTGCAGATCGCCATGCGCCATCCGAGCCTGGTGCGCAGGCTGGTCGTCCAGTCGGCGATGTTCCGCCGCGACGGCCTGGTGCCCGGATTCTTCGAGTCGATGGACCAGGCGAAAGTCGAGGACATGCCCGCCGAGTTGCGCGAGGCCTACCTGCGCGTCGCGCCCAAGCCTGAGAACCTGCAGAGCTTTCACGACAAGTGCGCGAAGCGGATGATCGAGTTCAAGGACTGGCCCGACGAGTGGATCCGCGGGGTCGAGGCGCCCACGCTGGTCATGGTCGGCGACGCGGACGTCGTGACGCCAGAGCACGCGGTCCGGACCTTCCGCCTCCTGCCCCATGCACAGCTCGCGATCCTGCCCGGCACGGATCACATGAGCATCGTGAAGCGCGCGGACTGGCAGGTTTCCATGATCGAAGCCTTCCTCCAGGCGACTTTCTGAAGAGCCCGCGATCCGCGTCGCGGCCTCTGGAGATCGAAGCCCGGATCCGTGTACCCGCTGCGCGCCGCTCGCGATAACGTGCGGCCTCGAACCGGCGCACCCGACGCGATCCGCGCCGTCCGACCCGAGCTCGATCCACCCCACGCGCCCGAACGCCCATGCTGATTTCCCTGCTGCTCGCCCTCCAGGCCGCCGTCGCCGCCCCAGTTGCTCAGGCGCCCCTGTCGGCTCCCGTGCCGATCGAGCGCCAGATCCTCTGGCAACGCTCGCTCGAGGATGCCCTGGCGATCTCGGCAGCGGAGAAGCGGCCGATCCTGGTCGCGGTCAACATGGATGGCGAGTCCGCGTCGGAGAACATCGTGCGCGAGCGCTACCGCGATCCGAAGTTCGTTGCCCTGACGCGCCGCTTCGTGTGTCTCGGAGCCAGCGCCTTCCGCCACGGCGAGCGCGACCACAGCTACGACGGCCATCGTCTGGTCTCGCCGCGCCTGGGTGAGATCACCAGCGGCGAGGCGATCGCGCTCGAGCCGATCCTGTTCGACAAGTACCTCGGCGGCGAGCGCATCGCGCCGCGCCACGCGCTGATCCTGCTCGACGGCAAGAAAGTCTTCGACCATTTCCAGCTCTTCGATCTGCGCGAGCTCGACAAGGCCCTCGCGGATGCGCAGGAGCTCGCGCCGGCCGCTGCGTCCCTCGATCTGGCGTCGATCGACGCGGCGCGCTTGACCCCGGCGGACTGGTTGCGACTCGCCAGCGCGAAGGACAACCGCCAGCGCGGCCGCTTCGAGGCCCTGTTGTTCGCGCCCGCGCCGATCGAGCAGGTCGAGACGGCCCTCGGCGCCTTGGCGGAAGTCGCCGACCAGGGCTCGCTCGAAGCCCTGCGCATCGCATTCGCTCGCGCCGGTGAAGCGCCGGGCCGACTCGCGAAGAAGGCCGTGTTCGTGGCCGCGGCGCGCAGCCTTCAGAAACCCACGGCGGCTCTGGTGCGCGAAATGTTGACCGACGTGCCCGGCGCCAGCGCGAAGACCGATCCTGTGCAGCGCGCGGAGCTCCTGGACGCGCTGGCCGCCCTGGACGGTTCTGCGGCGATGAATCGCTCGCTGCTGCTTTCCTACGCCGTCGCCGGAGCGGGCTCGCAAGAACGAGCGCGCGCAAGTCATCTGTGCGCTGGCACATCCGAGAGCGAGCTGAGCCAGGCGATCACCGCGGGCGGCGGCGGGATCGATCCCGCGCGCGTGCTCGCTGCCTGTGGAGCGATCGCGCGCGAAGAGCCGTGGCGTGCACCCGACGAGCTTGCGCCGGCCGAGGAGCTCGAAGCCGAGCTCCAGGCGGCCGACGAAAATCTCGCCGCCAATCCCGATTCGGCGCCGGCCCAGGTTCGCTTTGGCAAGGCCGCGCTCTCGGTGGCACGCTCGCGCATCGAGTCCAAGACCAGCGGCGTCGAGCTCCTGCTCGGCGACGCGCAGAGCGCGCTGATCCGCGCCGTGGGCCTGACACCGGCGGACGTCTCGTCCTGGCTCTTGCTCGCGCGCACCTGCTACCTGAACAGCGACTTCGCCGGCGAGGAGCGCGCAGCCCTCGGAGCCCTGGCCGCCTTGCCGCCGCTGGATCCGGCCGCCGTCGATCGACTGCTCGGCCGCGCGGAAGCGAGCGCGACCCAGCTTTCGAACGATGCGCAGACCATCGCCGAGCCGCGCGATCGCCTCGAGGGCCTGCGCTGGCTCGCCGACGCCTGCGCGAGACAGCTCGGCACGCTCTCCGGCGCCGATCTCGCCGCCGAAGCCACGAACATGGCGCGCGGCTACAACGCTGCCGCGCTGACGGTCCTCGCGCCGATCTCGACCGCGACCGATTGGCTCACCCTCTCGGCCTTCCACGCCGCCCTCGGCCGCCGCAGCGAGGAGATCGCCGTGGCGCGCGCGGGCCTCGACCTGTTCCCCGAGTCCCAGGACTTGCGCACGGCCTTCTACCTCGCCGTGTGGGAGCGCGGCTACTCCACCGAGGCGCGCCGTCAGAGCGAGATCATCGCCGACCGCCACCCGGAGTCCGGAGTCGCGCGCTGGTACGTCGGCTACGCGGCGATGCACGAAGCCGACACCCTGCGCCGCGGCGAGGATCCGCGCGCGGCGATCGCGGCTTACCAGCTCGCGGACAAGGCTCTGCTCGCCAGCGTCCAGATCACGCCGAGCTTCGAGGACAGCGCGAGCTTCTACCGCGCCCTGGCCGCGCTCGGCTCGGGCTTCGCGCATCTGCTCCTCAACGAGCGCACCCAGGCGGCCCTGCGGCTCGTCGCCGGGATCGCGATCCGTCCCTCGATCGCGGAAGTGCGCGACGCCCTCGATCGGGAAGCGATCGACCTGCTCGACGGCGTGCTCGAATGGCGCGCCTCGGGGGCCAGCCCCGTCGACGCCCTGGCCCTCGCCACGGATCTCGGTCGCGCCGATCCGGGAAACCCCAACTGGGCCCGCAGGATCTCCGACAGCGAGCTTCGCGAAGGCCTGCGCGCCGATGGACGCCACGAAGCACCCGAGCTCGGCGATCGCTACCTCGTGAGCTCGATCGCCATCGCGCGCCTCGCGGTCGCGGCCTCGCCCGAGGAAACGATCCGCAGGACCCTGGCCCAATCCTTGACGGTCCACGCCGAGCGCCTGATCGCCCGCGCGGATCTCACCGGCGCCCGGCCGCTCCTGAGCGAGGCAGCGGGCCTTGCCGGGGAGCGCGCGCCCGCCTCCGGAGCCTCGGACGGCGAGTGGATCGAGCTCGCGGCGCGCCTGAGGGCCCAGCTCGGAGACGCCCGCCCCATCTTCCGCCCTGGCCGCTGAGGAAACTGCCCCGCATCGCTGTGGATAAACGTCGTTAGTCCTTGCTTGGCAATGGCTTGCGGCGGTCCGCGGCGAGACCCCGGCGCGGGAGGCCTTTCTCCCGGAGTTTCCGCGGCATTCCCCCCCGCGGATGCACAATCATGCGGGGCAGTCTCCTGGGAGCCCCGGAAATCATTTTTCCTGTTTGCCCCCGGCGTCCTATCCGGCAAGCTTTCTTTTGTCGGCAGCCCGTTTGCTGCCTGGGAGCGGGGGACTCTTCCCGCACGTGCTCTGGCCTCGGGCCATCGAAGCCCGCCTGGTTCGTGCCCTGGACTGCGCAGCAGTCAGTCACCTCGCCCACGCTCGGTCGCCTCGGCGGTCCTTGGCCGCGGTCTCGCAGTTCGTAGAACTCCGGGCTCGCATCGAAGAACTCTCCGTCAGGCCTCCGCTGAGTGCGCCTCGCCACCGCTGGTGGCATCGAGGTCGCCAGGTCAGACGCCGCCGACCCGCCCGCGTTGCCTCCAGAGCGCGGGACGACTGATTTTCCCGGCGCGCTTCGCGCCAATCTCGCGAACCACGCAAAGGCGTGGCGCGGAATGGACGCACCGCTCCTCCAACCCTCTCGATGAGGCACCAGGCCTTGGCCCGCGACGACAAGAACCGACCGTTCGATCCCGACTCCGTTCCTTTCGGAGCCATGGAGATCCCTCCCGAGGCGCTGCGCGCTACCCCGCGTGGGAATCCTGAGCCCGCCGTGAGCAGCCCGCCGCCCCAGGCTCCGCCGCCTCCGCCGGCCGCCATGCCGAATCCAGCAGGCCCGCGGCCCGACGGTCCGAGGTCTGACGGCCCGCGGCCCGACGACGGCGAGGCGCGCGACTGGCGCCGGCCCGAGAACCGGCGGGGACACGCGCGCCGAGGCGGGCGGCGGCGCAATCGCAATCGCGAGGACGAAGGCGGACCGGCGCGCGGACCCGAGGGCGCTCCCGCACGCGCGAACGATGCACCGCTCGAGCCCGAGGCTGGCGATGGCGAGGCAGGCGCTGGCGAGCCCAGACGCGATCATCCTGACCAGCGGGAATTCTTCCCCGGCCCGCAGGGCGGCGAGCAGCGGCCGCAGCGCGCGTGGGACGACCGCAATCAAGGCCCGCCCGCGAATGCGGAGCGAGGGCCGGAAGGGCCGGACGGTTCGATGGAGCAGGGCGGAGCGCCCGGTCAGCATCAAGGCGAACAAGGCGGAGAGTTCGGCGAGCGCGGCGGGAGGTTCGGTCGCCGCCGCCGCCGTCGCCGCGGAGCCGGTGGCGGCCAGATGGGGCAAGGAGGCCAGGGTGGTCAGGGCGGCCAGGGCGGCCAGGGCGGCCAGCAGGGGAATGCCGGCGGGGGCGTCCAGGCGCCGCCGCAGCAGAACCAGCATCGCCAGGGCCAGAACGCGCACGGCAACGCTGCGCACCAGCGCGGCCCCGCGGTGGTGACAGCGCCCGAGCCGCGCCAGGAAACGATCGGCATGTTCCTCTCCGACAAGGGCCACGCCGGATTCCTGCGCTCGCCCGAGCGCATGTTCCTGGCTTCGCGCGAGGACGTCTTCGTCCCGCCGCACGTGGTCGCGCGCAACAAGCTGCGCGACGGATCGATGGTGCGCGGACCGATCCAGCGCGGTCAGGGGCAGAGTCCCTGGCAACTGGTTGACGTGGTCGAGATCGACGGCAAGCCGCCGCGCGATCTCGCCGCGCTGGTTTCTTACAAGAAGCTGGTCAGCATCGACCCGGACTTCCATTACGAGCTCGGCAACCAAACCGGGGACGTCTCGCTGAAGATCCTCGATCTGATCTGTCCGATCGGCCGCGGAACGCGCGGCCTGCTCGTCGCGCCGCCGCGCTCTGGGAAAACGATCCTGATGCAGAAGTTCGCCTGCGGGATCCAGGCCCATTACACGGACGTGCAGCTCTTCGTGCTGCTGGTCGACGAGCGGCCCGAGGAAGCGACCGAGTGGAAGCGCATCATCAAGCCCCCGGGCATGGTGTTCGTCTCGACCAACGACGAGCGCGCCGACAACCACGTCGCCCTCGCTGAAGCCGTGTGGGCGCGCGCGACGCGGCTGGTCGAGCTGGGCCAGGACGTCGTCCTGGTCCTCGACTCGATCACGCGCATGGCCCGCGCCTACAACAACGTGATGGGCAACAGCGGCAAGACCATGTCGGGCGGTCTGGACACGCGCGCGATGGAGCGGCCCAAGCAGTTCTTCGGCTCGGCGCGCAACACGGAGACGGCGGGCAGCTTGACGATCCTCGGCACGACGCTGGTCGAGACCGGCAGTCGCATGGACCAGGTGATCTTCGAGGAGTTCAAGGGCACCGGCAACATGGAGCTGGTGCTCTCGCGCAAGCTCTCCGACCGGCGCATCTTCCCTTCGATCGACATCGAGAAATCGGGGACGCGCAAGGAAGAGAAGCTCTTGAGCGCGCGCCGCTTGAAGCAGATCCAGATCCTGCGCCGCGTGCTTTTGAAGATGAATTTCGTCGAGGCGATGGAACTCCTGATCACCAAGCTCGAGGACATCGACGACATCGACACATTCCTCAAGCGCTTCGAAGTCGACCCCGACAAGTGAGCACGCCCGTGCCGCGCTGGCGCCGGATCCTTTCGGTGGCAGCGCTGTTCGTGCTGGCCCTCGCTCTGCGCTGCGCTCCGCTGGAGCACGGTTTTTCGCGCAACTATGTGCCGGATACGCACGCCGTCCGCGCGGCACTCGGGATGGCCAAGGATCACGACCTCGCGCCCGAGGTCGGCAAGTACTCGTCGTACCCGTATCTGATGCCGTATCTGCTGCTGCCGATCTACGGCGCGCAGTACGCCTTGGGCAAAGCGCGCGGCGAGTGGCACGACGCGGGCGAATTCGGCGCCGTGATCACCGAGCAGCCGGAGCGCGCCGCGCTGCCCGCGCGCGCGCTGGTAGCGTTCTTCGGAGCCTTGACGGCGCTCGCCGTGTTCTTCGCGGCTCGCGCGGCAGGCCTGCGCGGTGGCGCCCTGGCCGCGATGTTCCTGACCGCGAGCGGACTTCTCCACCTGCAGATGTCGGTGCAGGAGCGGCCCTGGGTGATCGTCGTATTCTTCGGCAGCCTGTGCCTGTGGGCCTGCGTCGATTACGCGAGGACGGGGCGCGCGAGATCGCTGGTCCTCTCCGGCGCCTGCGCGGGCCTGGCTTTCGCGGCGCACCAGGCCGGGCTGTTCTTCGCCTTGTTGACGGCCTGCACCTGGGTGTTCGCGGCGAAGAGCAAAGCGGACTGGAGCGGCTCCCTCCTCCTGAAGCGCGTGCTGCTCGCGCTGCAGGCCGCCATCGTCTGCCTGCTCGTCGGCATCCTGTGCGGCCACGCCTACTACCTCGTGCACGGATCGGTGCCGGAGTCCGGCGTGGTCGGAACGGCGCGCGCCGCGGAGCACCTCACGATCGGCGGTCAGGCGCTGCGCGTCGGCTGGTCCTGGCATTCCTTCGCGCATCTGTCGAAGACCCTGGCGGGCTACGACCCGGTGCTGCTCGGGCTGGGGCTGCTCGGCGTTTCGCTCGCCTGGCGTACGAAGCACCTGCGCGGCCCGCTGGTGTTCACGCTGATCTACGCCGTATTCTTCCTGTTCAATCCCTCGGACCACGTACGCTACCTCTTGCCGCTGACCGTGCTGCTCGCGCTCCCGGCTGGACTGGTGTGCGAGCTGGTGCTCGAGCGCAAGCTGGGCCGCGTCGCGCTGGCGATTCTGTTCGTCCTGCCTCTTGCCCAGGCCGGCCGCCTGGTCTGGCTCTTGCGACAGGAAGACACGCGCGCCGAAGCGGAGCGGCGGCTGGAAGAGCTCGCTCTTCCCGCGAGCGGCCCGAATTACGTCGCGATCGACCACTACGGCCCGCAGGTCGAGCTCTCGAAGCGCGCCCTCGAAGAGCTCGCCGGCCTGCGCGAGCTGCGCATGCGCGAGGCGCGGCGGCTCGAGCAGCTCAAGGCCGATCACATCCCTGGCGGAAAGCTCGGGATCCACGCCCTGTTCGTCGAGGAGCTGTTCGAGACCGACGACACGGCGCACGTCTACGGCGTCAAGCCCGAGCGCCGCGGCATGGCCGCCACGCCGGCGGAGATGCTCTCGACCCTCGGCGTGACGCACTTCGTGATGGTCAATCGCACTCCCGCCGATCCGAAGACGCCGCCGCTCGCTTCGCTGGCCGAGCTGTGGATCCCGATGTGGATCATCGATCCCTCCCGCGCCGCTCGCGGGCTCTCGCCCGAGGCCAACCTGCCGACGGAAATGGACTTTCCGCTGACCGGCCTGTGGCGGGTCGATCGGCCCGGCCCGTGGATCGCGCTCTACGCCCTGCCGCGCTGAGCCTCGGGCCCACGCGCCGATTCACAGCTGAATCGTGTTTACCTTGCCGCGCGCGAGCACGAGCGGAGCGCGGCGCACTTCCTGACCCTGGCGCAGGACGACGATCGTGCGCGCGGCATCGCCGACGACCAGCACGCGCGAGCGACCCGCGGTGAGCGGCACCGCGCTCGCCGACATCGACGAGCTGCCCTCGAAGACGTTGATCGTGATCGCGTTCCCCTCGGCATCGAGCACGCGCACTTCATCGGCGAGCTCCGCATCCGTCTCGACCTGGACGTGGTAGCGCAGGGCGACCTGGATCACGATCGCTTCGATGCCGTCCTTCGCCGCCGCCTCGATGCCGCCCGTCTGCGAGCGCGCCCAGTCCTGCGGCAGGATGTCGTCGCCGCTGAGCTTGAGGTAGACGCGCTCGCGCGGCATGCGCTCGAACGCGAAACGGCCTTCCGCGTCGGTGACCACCGGTTTCGAGCCGACGTTGAACGTCGACCACATCTGCGGCGTCATGTGCACGGTCATCACGTCGGCCATCGGCGTGACGGCGACGCCGGCGAGCCCCTCGCCGCTCGCGGTGACCACCCTGCCGCGCACGTGCTCGAGGCAGGCGCCGCTCGGCATCCGGATCCGCGCGTCGCTGGCTCCGGCTTGGATCGGCTCGCTCTCGACGCGCAGGAGCGTCAGCGGATCCATCGCCGCCAGCGTGTAGGCGCGATCCATCAGGCCCTCGAGCTTGAACTCGCCGTGTGCGTCGCTGCGCACGAAAGTCCAGAAGACGCTCGAGGTCTCGCGCAGCACTTCCTCGGGATCGCTGCCCTCGGGCACGTTCATCATCAGCTTCTCGAGCTGATTGCGGCCCGCCGCGCCCGACACCATGCCTTCGACGTGCTGCGGCACCTCGCCCTCGACCGCGAAGAAAGTCGGGTCGACGAGGAAGACCTTGAAGCCTTCGAGCGGCCGGTCCTCGCTGTCGACCACGCGGCCGGAGATCGAGAGCGGCGCGGGACCCAGGCGCAGCAGGACGAATTCGCCCTCGTCGACTTCGCCGCGCTCCACGGCCGGGCTCGCGGCCACGATCGCGGGCTGATGGCCGGGCTTGACTGCTTTCCAGGTGGTGCGCACGTCGTCTTTCGGCAGCTCGAGCGCGAACAGACCCTGCTCGTCGCTGACGGTCGTCGTCAGGGCACCGAGCGACACGTTCGCTCCCGCCACGGGATTGCCGAGGGCGTCCACGACCTCGCCGCTGACCATGCCGGGCTTCGACAGGGGCCGGTGCATCACGATCTCGAGACCAGCGGTGGACTCGTCCGGAGCGGCGCGGGAGAGCGGAACGAAACCGTCGAGAGAAACTGTCAGCGTGGAGCCAGGAATCCGCGGCGCCTCGACGAGATCGAAGTGTCCGGTCTTGTCGCTCTCGCAGAACCAGCCGCGCTCGGCGGAGTTGTCGAGCACCTGCGGGAAGGCCAGCCGGAATGCGCGCGGGAGCTGGATCGTGATCCGCGCCTGGCCGAGCGGCCTGCCCGCTTCGTCGATCACGCGTCCGCTGTGAGCGAGGTGGGGGGCGACGACGACCACGGAATTGCCGGTGGAACCTGGGCCGCAGAGTCCCGCGAGCACCGTCGTCCAGGTTCCGCCGCTGGCGAGCAGCTCTCCCGCGACCGCCGGCGCGGCGATCTCGAAGTGTCCTGCGGCATCGCTGACCGCGCTCGGCGCGTCGGCGGCCTGCTTCTTCGCTCGCATGTTGAATTCGCGCGGCGAGATCGTGTTCCTGCCCACGCTGAAATACACGCTCACGCCGGAGACCGCGCGGGCGTTCGCGTCGAGCACGCTGCCTTGCAGCATCCGTTGATCGGCGGTTGCAGGCTTCGTTTCGACTTTCGGTTGCGGCGCTGGCAAGGCAACGCGCGCATCGGATGCAGGAGCTTGCGTGACTGGTGCGGATGATTCCGATTGCACGGGAGTCACCGCGGCCTGCACTTCGCCGACGCGCGCGACTTCCGGCCCCGAGGAAGCCTGCTTCTCTTGCGCCGGCCAGAAAAACCACGCGCCGCAGAGCACGACGGCGACCGACAAAGCGATTTTCAGCTGTGCACTCATGAGGAGACCGATGGCGGCGGATGCCGGAAGGCTGCCTGGGAAACCAGTCAGGGGAGTCAATGCCGAAAGCCAGGCCTTGCCGTCGCTGCCGTGCCGGCGGTCGAGCTTCGCTCGCAAGAGTTCCAGCCCGCGCGCGAGCCGAGTCTTGATCGTCGCCAGCGGAACGCCCTGGCGGCGCGCGATCGCGCGGGCCGAGAGCTCTTCGAAGTAGCGCAGCAGGATCGTCGTGCGATACGGCTCGTCGAGCTCGGACACGGCTTCGACGACTTCGCGGTGCACCGAGAGGCGCTCGAAGACTTCGCTCGTCGAGGGCAGGGCCTCGTCGCGCGCGCAAGCCTGCTCGCGAGCTCCGCGGTGAGAGGACCGCCGGCGATTCTCGCGCACCAGGTTGCGCACGACGGTCGTCATCCAGCTCGCGAGGGGACGATCGGTGTCGGGCTGCCGCTCCAGCGCGGCGAGGCAAGCCTCCTGCGCGATGTCGTCGGCCTGGTGCAGGTCCGCCGGCACCAGGCTGCGCGCCAGCTTGCGCACCCAGCCCGCGTGGGCCAGCAGATGCGCGGAATCAAATCGAGGCGCAGGGTTCATGGCTTTCAGGAGATCCATGCACTGCGCGCTCGGCGGGATTCAGCTTTTCACGATTTCATGCCGCGATTCCGACTCACTCGAGAAGTTTCGCGCGTCAGCCGTTGCGGAGCTTGTAAATCCTCGAATACAGCCAACCCTGCTCTTGCTGCATTGCCTCCAGCTTCGGGTACTCCTCCATCGGGATGATGACCGCCCTCTGGCGCTGCTTGCCCTCGGGCGTCGTGTCACAGTGAACCTCCGATGGACCGGAGTGCGAGGGACCTTCCTGCCCCGACTCCAGGATCGTCTCCTCGAACAATCGTGCTTCGAACCGCGCAGCGAATACAGGTTTGCAAGCATCCGTGAAGGAATTTCGCAGTATTGCCTCCGCCCCGATCAGTCGGTCGAGCGACCAGCCGGAGTACTTCGCGTTGAAATCGGTGGGGGGAATCTCCACGGCAACGTGCTCGCCGGTTGCCTCGCTGGCTGCAGGATCGACCACAGGCACAGGCTGCGCGGGTGTCTCGATCTTGTCGATCTCTGGGTTCGGCGCGGATGGTTCAGCTGCGTGAGCCGCCCGCGCGAGCTCGGTCGACGGCAACTCATTCTTCGATCCAGTTCGCTGCCACAGGAATCCGAGTCCAGCTGCGAGCAGCACGACGACCAAGAGCAGCTTCGATTTCATGAGGATCTCCAGCAAACCGCGAATTCAATACAGCGCAGCATGGAGATCCTACCTGCTCGAGGCCGCGAGTTGCCCGGCTACGGCGGGCCGATGTGCTCGATCAGGAAGCGCTCGATGCGCTTGTACTCGTCCAGCCAGTGCGCGCCGTCGGTGAACGCGTGCTTCTGGCTCGGGTAGAGCATGACCTCGAAGTCCTTGCCGAGGTCGATCAGCTTCTCCATCAGGCGGATCGTGTCCTGAGCGAAGACGTTGTCGTCCATCATGCCGTGCAGGAGCAGCAGCGGTTTCGTCAGACCCTCGGCGTGATCGATCGGCGAGGAGCGCGCGTAGGCATCCGCATGCGTCGAAGGCCGTCCCAGGCGCGGCTGTGTGTAGCCCGGATGGTACGTGCGCCAATCCGTGACCGAGCGCAGCGCCGCTCCCGCGCTCCAGCGCTCACCGGCGGTGAACAGCGCCATCAAGGTCAAGAACCCGCCGTAGGAACCGCCATAGCAGCCGACGCGCTTGCCGTCGATCACGCCGCGAGCGATCAATTGATCGAGCGTCGCGTGGATGTCATCGAGCTCCAAGCCGCCGAGGTGGTATTGCTCCGCCGTGCGGAAATCCTGCCCGTAGCCTTCACTGCCTCGGTAATCGACGTCGACCACGACGTAGCCGAGACCCGCGAGCCGCGAATGGAATAGCAGATTCGGCTCGTACTCCGTCATCGAGTCCGTGACGTTCTGCAAATAGCCCGCGCCATGGATGAACACGATCGTGGCGCGCGGCCGATCGGGGTGCTCCAGCGAGCTCGAGCGCGGCAGGAACACGTGGCTCATCACCACCGCGCCGCGCGCGCCGGCGACTTCGAAGAGTGCCGGATGGATCCAGTCGCGTTTGGCGAAGTCCGGCGGCGTGGTGCGCGACAGACGCTGGGCGGGCTGCTTCGAGGGTTGATCGAGGCTCCACAGCTCCGCCGGTTGGAACATGCGGCTGTGGGTGAAGATCACCAGGCTCGAATCGTCGGCGAACTGCGGGTTGGCGTTGAATCCAACGGGCGCGTCGAGCTCCTGCACGCTCCCGGACTTCGGGATGTAGCCGAGCCTGCGCTGATCGCTCGCGGCGGTTTCGCTGTAGCTGAAAACGATTCCGCCGTCGCGTGACTGGCTGAACGAGCTGACTTCTCCGCTGACCTGGGTGAGCTGCCGCACGACCTGAGTGCTGGCGTCCAGCTCGAACAATTGCGCATGGCCCGGAGTCGATGACGCCGCGTAGGACTCCGAGCCGAAGATCAATCGCGCGCCGTCGAGGCTCCAGCGTGCGCGGTCGACGGGGCCGCCGATCCAGCGCTCGTCGTGGTCGGTCATCACCTTGACCAGGCCGGTGGATTCGCTCCACAGGTACGTGTCGAGAGTGCGGAAGTCGTCCGACAGGCGAGCCACGGCAAGCCGCGCGGGAGAAGCGGCATCGGCTTGAGGCGCCCAGCCGATGGTGCGCAGCCAGATGACGTCGGGAGTCTCCAGGCTGAGGTCGGTGCGTTCGCCGCTCAGTGTGTTCCACAC